>CANLPK010000121.1 GCA_947492885.1 Bacteroidota bacterium | reverse complement strand
ATATGAAATTAATCAATGATATGAGAGATTACCCTCTTTCATGATGGTATTATTTGCTCTGCATAACCACAAACTGTACAATCATTTCCTCCATACTGATACCACCATGCTGAAAAGTATTACGATAATAGTTAGCGTAATAATTATAGTTATTGGGGTATGCAAAGAAATCATTATTACGTGCGAATGCATAGGTGCTGCTCATGTGCAAAATGGGTAAGGATACATCTTGTGGATGTTTGATTTCAAATGCTTCCTCCTTATCGAATGCTAAGTTCTTTGCAGTTTTATAACGCAAATTGCTATTGGTGTTCTTGTCACCAATAATCTTCACTGGATTCTGCACTCTTACACTACCATGATCGGTTGTAATCACCAGCTTCACTTTTTTCTCTGCAATTTTCTGAAGTGCCTCGAATAAGGGCGAATGACGGAACCAACTGAGGGTAAGCGATCGGTAAGCCGCTTCGTCATCAGCCAATTCACGTATCACACTCATCTCAGTGCGAGCATGTGAAATAATATCTACAAAATTGTAAACGATGATATTGAACTTGTTTTTAAAGAGATTGTTCACGTTATCAACCAAATCGCGTCCTGCATCAAAGGTGGTTATTTTGGTATAACTGGTTTTGATGTCTTTACGGTTAAAAGTATTGAGTTGTGCTTGCAAGAACTCTTCTTCATGCATGTTTTTTCCTTCTTCATCTTCCTCATTTTGCCATAGGTTAGGAAAACGCTTCTCCATTTCCGAAGGTAGCAAACCGCTGAAAATACTGTTTCTGCAATAATGAGTGGCAGTAGGTAAAATGCTCATGTAGGTTTCTTCTACTTGCAAATTAAAAATGGTAGCCAGTTCAGGTTGTATGGTTTTCCATTGGTCGAATCGTAAATTGTCGATGAGTATAAAGAAAACCGGATCAGGTTGATCGAGTAATGGAAACACATTACGCTTCATAATATTATTACTCATCAATGGCGCATCGGCATCGGGTTTAACAAAAAAGTTCACATAGTTTTTTTCAATAAACTTGGCGAAATTATTATTGGCTTCAGTTTTTTGGCTTAATAAAATTTCCTCCATGCTTTTATCCTGACTGTTTTGCAATTCAAGTTCCCAAAACACCAACTTCTTATATGCTTCAGCCCATTCCTGGAATTTCAATTTGTCTTGAATGGTCATGCCTATTTGGCGAAACTCCTGCATATAATTACTTGTGGTTTTTTCACTCACCAATTGTTTCCCATCTAAAATCTTTTTTAAGCTTAGTAAAATTTGATTGGGGTTCACCGGCTTAATAAGATAATCATCAATCTTGCTTCCAATAGCATCTTCCATAATGCTTTCCTCCTCACTCTTGGTAATCATAATTACCTTAGTATCGGGGTTGATGCCTTTTATTTGATTTAGTGTTTCGAGTCCACTAATGCCAGGCATATTTTCGTCGAGTAGAATGGCATCGAAGCTTCGTTTCTTGCATTCTTCTAATGCATCTTTCCCATTGGTAACAGTGGTAAGCTCGTAACCCTTTCCTGTTAAAAAAAGGATATGTGGTTTCAGCAGATCGATTTCATCGTCGGCCCAAAGCAGTTGAATTTTAGTCATAATTAAAAAGTATTTAAAACCTGTAACGAAAGAAGATATTGAAAATTTGAATTTAAAATAGGGTACAGGTGTTTCATGCGGGTTACTTGCAAAGGTATGAAAGAAATAATTGAGAAAATATTTTTTGTATTGTACGATTAAATGATTCTTTTTGTTACGATTAAATGCCGGGCACGATAAAAAATAATATTAGCTTGATACACATCCTACAGGTTGTGGTAATTCTGGCAATACCGCTCTTTCCTTGTTTCAGTGAACTCGGTAAGTTACCCATCCGTATTTGGGATGAGGGCCGTCAGGCCCACAATGCTTATGAAATGTTTCAGAGCCGGCAATTTTGGGTTCCCACCTTCGATGGGATTCCTGATACCTTCGGAACCAAACCGGCAGTGCTTATCTGGATGCAGGTTTGGAGTATGATGCTCTTTGGGGTTAATGAATTTGCCATTCGCTTTCCTTCAGCTGTATGCACTTCGCTGCTTTCTATAGGAATGATGCTCTTTGCTTGGAAATACTTTAAGAGTTATTGGATTGCCATTTTATGCGGTATTTTATTACTGACGAGCGAGGCATTGATTCGAACCCATGTGGCTCGAACAGGAGATTATGATGCGCCATTGGCTTGTTTTACTGGGCTAGGTGCCTTAACGTATTTTATTTTTTTAGACAATCAGAAGCGTGTGTTTTTATATAGCACCTTTTTATTTTTTGCATTGGCAGTGTTGATGAAGGGCACGGCGGGGCTTCTTTTCTTTCCATCATTATTTATCTACACGCTCACACAAAAAAAACTCACGTTTTTATTGAAAGACAAGCATACTTATCTAGGGATACTGCTCTTTTTGATTCTGGTGGCAGGTTATTATATCATTCGAAACGAAGCACAGCCAGGTTATTGGGACTTGGTGGTGAAATCGGAATGGAAATCGATGTATCTCAAACCTGCCCAAGGTCATGATGCAGATTTTTGGTTTTATATTATCAATGGTGTCAATCAATGGTTTCGGTATTATTGGTATTTTGTAGTAGCCGGGCTCATTTCTTACTTTTTAATTGAAGATATAAAGGTGAAAAAAATAATCCTATTTTCTTTTATCATCCTTTTTGGATTTCTATTAATTATTAGCTTATCGGCAACAAAATTATTTTGGTATGATGCTCCTGTGTACATATTCGTTGTTTTAATTTGTGCTGGGTTCTTTTATTATCTCAATCAACTGTGGGAGAAGCGACAAAAAAGTAGTGTGATGAAATCTGCTATGTTATTGTTGACGGTTTTGGGTTTTGGAATATTTGGAGGAATAAGATTAATACCACGTGTATATCATTCGGATGAAGAATATCAAGAAAAATATTTTTATACGATGGCAACCTATTTACAAAATGCAAATAAAGAACAACTCAATTTGAGTGGTTTTCATTTCTTAACAGGTGGAGCTTATGCGCCGCATCATTCATTTTATTTAAAGCAGATGCAAAGCCGCGGGCAACAGGTTGGTACAATTACCTACGATGAATTAGAAGTAAGCGATTCGGTGATATTGTTTGAATCCAATATGCAAGAGTTGATGTTAAATAAATTTCATGCCACGTTATTGCGTCACGAAAACGATATTTTTGCTTATCAATTAGATTCCTTAAAAGCTCATGACACAGAAAAATAAAAATAAGATTGTGAATGACCCCGTGTATGGATTTATAAAAATTCCATACGACTTGGTTTTTGAATTGTTGGAACACCCATGGTTTCAGCGATTGCGGCGCATAAAACAGTTGGGGTTAACCCATTTGGTATATCCTGGAGCATTGCATACCCGATTTCATCATGCATTAGGAGCGATGTGGCTAACAACACAGGCCATTGATAACTTGAAGTTAAAAGGCGTGCAAATTACTGATGCTGAGGCAGAGGCAGCGTGTGTAGCTGTATTACTTCACGATATTGGGCATGGTCCATTTTCTCACGCTCTTGAAAACAGTATTGTTCAAAAAGTGAGTCATGAAACAATCTCGGCGTTGATGATGAATAAATTGAATGAGGAGTTCGGGGGCCGCTTAAAAATGGCCATTCAAATATTTAACAATCAGTATAATAATAAGTTCTTACATCAATTGGTAAGTGGGCAGTTGGATATGGATCGGCTTGATTATTTACGACGAGATAGTTTCTTCACGGGTGTGATAGAAGGAATGATTGGGAGTGATCGGATTATAAAAATGCTGGATGTAAGGAAAGATGAGTTAGTGGTTGAAGTGAAGGGTATTTATAGCATTGAGAATTTTATCATTTCGCGTAGGCTCATGTATTGGCAGGTGTATTTGCATAAAACGGTATTGGCAGCTGAGCAAGTACTTATTGCAATTTTGCGCAGGGCACGCGAATTGGCGAAACAAAAGGTGCCATTATTTGCTACTCCAGCATTTGAACATTTTCTTTATAACCATATTAGCGCAAAACAATTCGCTTCCAATCCTTTGAATCTCGATTTATTCAGCCAGCTCGACGATAATGATATTACCACTTCGATTAAAGTTTGGCAAAATCATTCTGATAAAGTATTGAGTTGTTTGTGTAGGAATATCTTGAATCGCAAATTACCTGAAGTGCTTATCAGCGATAAGGAAACTCCAAAGGCCGAAATCGATCGCAGGTTGAAGCACGTATCTAAATTGTTAAAGATAAGTGTTGAAGATGCTGCCTACTTTGTATTACAGGGTAAGGTAGAGAATAACGCATATAATAGCGCGGTGAATACCATTAAAATTTTATATCAAGATGGGGCGGTACGCGATATTGCAAAGGCAAGCGACCAGCATAATATTATGGCATTAAGTAAGACGGTGAAGAAATTCTATCTTACCTGGTATGATCATTTCTAATCTTTTATTAATCAAATTAAGCAATTAGCGCTAACCTATATCATGAATAAATATCTAACCCTATTTATATTTTTGTTATTCATCTCAGCATGCATCGAACAAAAATTAATAACTGAAGTGGTACCACCCGCAGTGCGTTCGGCTTTTGCTGCACGATATCCCTCAGTAACTAACGCTCAATGGAGTAAAGAGAAGGAACATGGAAAATTAGAATATGAAGCCGAATGGAAAAGCGATGGCAAAGAATTTGAGGCCTCTTTTGATTCCAAAGGAAACTTCATTGAAGCTTCTCAAGAAAAGGGCAAGTAATAATTAGATTAGCGTTTTCAGGTTTTCGGTATCCAATGGTTTTCCAAGAATTCTTTGAACCGAACGGCTTTCCTTGGCCTTATCGAAATCGGCATCATCCAAGGTTGATGATAGTAGAAAAATTTTAAAAGGAATTGTAGTGAATATTTTTTCGAGTTCTTCAATTACTTGAAAGCCATCAAGACGGGGCATGATAATATCGAGCAAAAGTACATTGGGTAACTCGGCGCTATTATTTCCATTCTTCTTAAAGAACTCAACAGCATCAACGGAGTTATTAAATGAATTCACCGTAGCACCCTCGAAGGTATTTTGTAGCAAACGCCTGTTTACCATTAAATCAATCGGGTTATCATCAACAATTATAAACTTAGGCTGTATCATTTTTTAACAAGGTGATTTAAGAGTGAAATTTTGAAGGTAGTTCCTACTTCTTTTTGTGAAGAGAGGGTGATGGTACCTCCGAGCTTTTCGATGGTTTCTTTTACAATAAACAATCCAATTCCTGTACCAGAACGGGGATGTAATGAGCGATAGAACATATTGAAAAGTTTCTTTTGTTCTTCTTCATCTATTCCAATTCCGTTATCACTAATTACGATACTTGCTTCACTTGCGTTAACATTGACATGTATATTGATGACAGATGGTGTTCCATCATTCTTCTGAAACTTGATGGCATTGGTCACCAAGTTCGTCATCACCATTTTAATACGGGTAGCATCGGAAATGAGCTTCTCTGTTCCTTCGACAGAAACATTATAGGTGATATTTTTAGAGCCTTCAATAAATTTGAATGCGCCAATAATTTCATCTATTATTTTTTGAATATCCACTTCATGGAATTCCAAATCAATCCCAGCATTTTTATAATATCCAATTAAGTTTTTTACAAATCCGTCGAGATGAATCACGGAAGATTCAATCATATTGAAATAGTTCTTCAGATCTTCTATATCATTATCTAAGCGCGATACTTTTACGATTCCGAGTATATTGGTGAGGGGGGAACGCATTTCATGAGAAGCGCTATAGGTAAAGCGTGTGAGGGCATCATTCGCTTTTTGAAGTTCCACATTTCTGAGTCTTAAAATTTGACGAGAATCATAGAGCTCAATTGCATTTTCAAGCGATATGTGAAGAATGGTTTCATTCCACGGCTTCTCAATAAAGAATGAAATCCCCGATTTATTGATAGCATATTCGAGTACTTCCTTATCCGCGAATCCGGTTAATAAAATCCTGATGCAATCGGGATTAATGGTTTTAACATTCTCAAGAAAAGTGATACCCCTTTGTTCAGGCATTCTTTCATCGGCCACTACAATTGGAATATCCTTGTGTTCGTGAAGGATATCGTATGCTCCAGAAACCGTGACTGAAGTAAGTACCTCGTATTGCTTTCGGAGGAGGGATGCGAAAATCGTCAGATTTTGATGTTCGTCATCGACATATAAAATTTTAGGTCTCATTTCTTAGTAAGTAATAATCGGAAGTTTTAAAATAAATTCAGCACCGGCTCCCTGGCGGCTATTCACAATGATTTCACCCTTATGATCTTTGATGATGCCATACGAAATTGACAATCCTAAGCCTGTTCCTTTGCCAACTTCCTTGGTGGTATAAAACGGATCGAAAATCTTTTCATGTTCACTGTCAGGAATTCCAACTCCATTGTCTTTCATACTGATGAATATGCAATTATCTTTCACATAAGTAGCAATTGTGATGATTTTTTGTTTTCTGTTACTGCTCTGCAAAGCATGAACAGCATTGGAAAGAATATTCAAAAACACTTGGTTGAGTTTACCTGGAGAGCAATCCAAAAATGGAATTGGTTGGTAATCTCTTTCAATTGTTATTTGATCTTTAATCTGTGTGCTTAAGAGTGTTAATGTATTTTCAATGCCATCAATCAGGTCGGCATTCTTCATAATATGTTCATCAGAGCGTGAGAACTTTTGCAATCCACGAACGATATTGGCTGTACGAACTGCTCCTTCTTCAATACCATTTAGAAGCATATTAATTTCTTCAACAACAAATGGTGTATCCAATCGCTCCTTCATCTTTTCAATTTCCTCAAAACGTTCCTTTGTAAATCCGTCACCATGTAATGTTTCGTACTCATTCATTAAATCGATGATATCGAGGATATCGCGTTTTAATGGTGATACACTTGCAGAAACAAAGTTAATTGGATTATTAATTTCGTGAGCAATACCAGCAGTAAGCAAACCCAATGACGACATCTTCTCACGATTTACCAATTCCACTTCCGAACGTTTTAATTCAACCATGGCCGATTGCAAATCTTTAGTTCGCTCTTTCACCTCTGCATCGAGGATTGTATTTTGCTCTAATACCAATCGTTCATTTTCTTCAGCAGCTCTCAGAGCTTCCATTTGAGAAGCTTCTTTTTCTTTTTTCAAGATATTGATACGGTTGGCCAAAGCAAAGGAGATGAGCACTAACTCAATGGCAGATCCCAAAGGAAGTGTATAGAGTGAGAATGAATTATAAGGTATGATATTGTAATCTTTACATACGAAAATGATAACACCTAATAGAAATACCAGCCAAGCGAAAAGAAAGAATTTAGCTGAAGCAACCTTCTTCTGCAGTGCAATTACAGCAGTTGCTATTGCAATTGCTGCTCCACCCATGCCGAGCACTTGAAGCATGTAATAGCCAGTGATATATTGGTGGAAAACAGTTGCAATCGGGATACAGATTACGTAACCTAAAACGAATACATCAATGATTCTGCTTAATCGAGGAGTTACAGTACGTGTTTTT
>CANLPK010000120.1 GCA_947492885.1 Bacteroidota bacterium | reverse complement strand
AGGAAGTTCATACCAGGAACAAGATGCGGATGTGATAGAGATACCGTCGACTGAGCATAAGCTCAATGTAGCACAGTATATTTACGAGTATATCCTTACCGCTTTGCCGATGAATATTAACTGTGATGGATTAGAGGATGTGGAATGTGATGAGCAGATACTTAAATACATCGACCCTGATACGCAAGGAGAAGCCAAAGAGCCAGGAGATCCACGTTGGAACGCTTTAAAAGATATAGATTTAGACCAGTAAAAATATAATTAACCATAGACCATTAAATAGAATTAAGTCATGCCAAATCCAAAACGAAAGATATCGAAACAACGCCGTAACAAACGCCGTACTCATGATAAAGCTGCGCTTCCTACTTTGCGTAAGGATGCTAATACCGGTAACATTTCTTTATATCACCGTATTGATATGGAAAACGGAATGTACAGAGGTAAGCAGGTATTTGAAGTTAAAGCCTAACAACAGGGTTTTAATGAATCATTCCCAATAAAATTATGGATTAAGCTTACTAGCTTAGTCCTTTTTTTGTTTAATCAAAGATGCATTCATCTTTTTTATACCCAAATAAACATTTATACATTCGAACCCAACCGATAGCTATATCATGAAAATAGGAATTGACATAATGGGCGGTGATTTTGCTCCACGGGAAGCTGTACTTGGTGCCATTGAAGCACAAAAACTAATTCCTGCCGATTGCAAAATAGTTATGGTAGGCGATGAGGCTCAGGCCCGTACCCTTTTAACCGAATTTCAATGCGATGCATCGCTTTTTGAATTCGTACATACTACGGAGGTAATTGAAATGGGAGAGCATCCCACCAAGGCAATTGCTTCAAAGAAAAATTCCAGCATCAATGTAGGTTTCGCAATGCTAGCCCAGCAGCAGATTGATGTATTTATGAGTGCTGGAAATACCGGCGCTGTAATGGTTGGTGCGGTGTTCAGTGTAAAACAAATTGAAGGGGTAACACGCCCAACAATTATTTCGGTATTGCCTAAATTAAAAGGTGGCTTCGGTGTTCTTGTTGATGCAGGCACCAATGCCGATTGTAAGCCAGAAATGATGAATCAATTCGCAATTCTTGGTTCAATATTTTGTGAAGCCATTTACAATATACCTAAACCTAAGGTAGCCTTGATGAGTGTAGGTGAAGAGAAAGAAAAAGGGAATGCCTTAACGTTAGCAACCTATCCATTACTCGAACAAAATCCACATATTAATTTCATTGGCAATGTGGAAGGTTATAATCTCTTCGACGAAAAAGCAGATGTCATTGTATGCGATGGATTTACCGGAAACATCATGATGAAGGTAGCTCAAAGCATCTATAAAATCATGCGTAAGATGGGAAATAGCAATGCCTATTTCGATCGTTTCAATTATGAGATCTATGGCGGTACACCTGTTTTAGGGGTGAATGCTCCAGTACTTATTGGTCACGGAATTTCCAATGCAGAAGCTTTCAAGAATATGATTCTTTTAGGCAAGGCAATGGTAGAAAAAGAGGTGACCGAAAAAATCAAAAAGGAATTATTAACGATTCAAAGCAATCAAAACTAATAAGCGGAATGGTATTTGTTTTTCAACGAATACAATTCAACTAATTAATATTTATTCAATCTTATCGTCATGACTAAAAAATTTCTTGCCCTCTCCCTTTTGAGTATCTTCTTCGCTTCTTGCGATATTTTAAAAGCAGTTGCCACCCAAGCACTTGCTATTCCAACCAGTACTGAAGCCGCCGGCGGATTAAAAGATGCCTTGAAACAAGGATTCGGCAACGGGGTTGATTTTCTTTCAGCTAAAGGTGGATTCTTAAATAATGCTGCGTACAAAATATTATTACCTCCCGATGCACAAAAAATTGCTGATAAATTAAGCAGTATGGGTATGCAACCACAAGTTGATAATGTAATTGCAAAACTTAACGAAGGTGCCGAGAGTGCTGTAAAAACTGCCAAGCCAATTTTTATCGATGCCGTAACCAGCATGAATTTTAGTGATGCGATGGGCGTTTTAACTGGTGGTCAAGGTGCTGCAACCAATTATTTAAAAAATACTACTACCACATCCCTTACCACTGCTTTTCGTCCAAAAATTCAAGCAGCACTAGATCAAGTGGGTGTTACTAAATATTGGGGCGACCTCGTTGCTATTTATAATAAGATTCCATTGGTTCAAAAATTAAACCCTGATTTGAACGCGTTTGTAACTGATAAAGCTTTGGTAGCATTGTTTAGCAGAGTTGAACAAGAAGAGAATACGATCCGCACAAATATTGGAAGTCGCAGTACGGATATGATGCGTAAAGCATTTGCTTATGCAGATACGATGAAGAAATAAAAAAAAATGATGGAAGGAACTGATGGGTATCAGACGAGTCAGTTCCCGAAATCACCTTCGAATGATTTCAAGGCGGGTCCGATTAAGAAAATATTTTTAAAGGACGATAGACCATCATATTCGAATGATACTCTTAAATTCCCTCCTTCCGATTTAAGTTTCGTTTCATATTTCCCTTTTGACATTTTCGATTGTACTGCATTTGACAAGGCTGCTGCAGTGATACCCGTTCCACAGCTTAAAGTTTCATCCTCTACGCCACGTTCATAGGTGCGTATACGCAGCACATCCAACTCGTTTGATACAAAGTTGATATTCGTCCCTTCTGCTTTAAAGCGATTGTTATAACGGATTGCTCGGCCTTCTTTTATGATATCAATTGAGGCAATATCATCCAAGTATTTCACTACATGCGGAGAGCCTGTATTTAAGAAATAAAATTCCGAAGAAATTTCTATCGCATCAACATCCTTCATTTTAAGGGCCACCTCATTGTCATTCAGGGTGGCTTCATGCAAGCCGTCCACAGCCATAAAAGTGCAGTTGTTTTTAATGATACCGAGCTGCTGTGCAAAGCGTGCAATACAACGACCACCATTGCCACACATACTACTCAAATTGCCATCACTATTATAATAAATCATTTCGAAGTCGAGCTCTTTGTGATTTCTTAATAAGATCAGTCCATCAGCACCAATACCAAAACGGCGGTTACATAAATGGTTTACCAATTCGGTATCCTTGATATTGAAGCGCTCTTGGCGATCATCTATCATCACAAAATCGTTGCCCGTGCCTTGGTATTTATAAAAGTGCATGATTATTTATAGTTCTCAAGAAAAAACTTCAGGTATTCTTCGTCGTCTTTTTTCTTCATCAGGATTTTGAAATTCTCCTCGCTGATTATGCATTGAGAATACTCTTCGATACCTGCCTTTTCAAAGAAAATGGTATTGTTTACCAGCTCACGATAATACTCCAATCCTTTGGCGCCATTAATGAATGGCTTGATAACGATGAGTTTTGTTTTGTCGCCCAGGATATAAGTATTTATTGAATAAGATTCCAGACGATGATACTCTGCATTATAATCTGAGTAGTTGGCTTTGATGGTTTCAACATTTGCCGTTGCTTCGTCGGTAAGCAATATATAATAATGCTCACTTGAAGGGTCGTACCCATACTTTGCAGTAGCAGTAGCTTCCGGTTGCGGGTTGTTCTTGCGTTTCAAGTAATCGAGAATATTATTGGCTGCCACAAATACATCTGTATTAGGATAGGTTTTTGTGACGTCAGTAAGTGCTGCGATAAAACTAGTCTCTGATTCCGTTTTCCCAACAGCTAAGGCACGCAGGTAGTCAAATTTTGCCATCAGTCCACCACCGCTATACTTTACCAGTGCTTCATCACATCGCCTTTTTACTTCGGTGTAGTTTCCCCCTTTATAAATATCGTAGGTAGCAACATAATACTTCGATTCCTCACTGCCTCCTGCCGCGGTGCTATTGCCTGTATTCTTAATAATTCCAGCATAGTCGCTTGAGGCATATTTATTCAATACCAATTCACGGTATTTATTCGCTTCTGTAGGATTGTTTAAATCAGAATAGCATTTGTATAGATAGTAGTAAACTTTTGCCAGATAGGGGTTTTCGGGGAATCGTTGTAGGAGGGTTTCGAAAATCTTGATGGCCTCTTTGGTGTCATTTAATTTGTCTTTGTAAATTAATCCATTGGCAACATATGCATCGATAATTCGATTATTGGATGCGATGACATCTTCAGCAGTAACTGGGATTTTTGGTCTGCTATCTGCTGGTGCCTTCTTTACATTCTTATCATTATTACGTTTGGCTGTGCTCGTATCCTTGCTATTGGGGTCGGCTTTCGGGTCGATATCGGCATTATTGTTATTATTATCTCCCGATGTTTTACGGTCAAGAATCGGCCAGTAGTCTTCGTTATTACGGTTGCCCCATTTACGAGTGAACTCACTATAACCTACTGCCATGGCGGTGGGGTTATAGAAGTACCATTCATCGCCGGGTCCTTGTTGATAGTTATTACTATTGTTTGGGTTATTGTTATTCGCGTTGTTGTTGTTGTTATCTATCGGGTTTTGACTATCGTTGCGACGGTTTTTCTCTGCTTTTTTCTCTGCTCTTTGTTGGTCGTCTTTATATTTTTCTAAGATGCGTTTACGTTCTTCATCAGTTAGTTTTCCAAGGCGCTGAAGGCTGTCTTCTGTTTCAATAGTAATAAGGTTCTTTATGATTTCAGAGAGCACCTTCTTTTTTGCTAGGAGTTTTTCATAACCAACATATTTTGCATTTAGAAACATGCCCGTACTATCGTAATATAATTTCGAGAGTGTGTAATTCGGTTGTCGGAAATACAAATCGGCCAACTGCAAATAGGTTAGTGCCTTGGTGTTTTGATCTTTGTAATTAAGTAATCCTAATTTATAATTGGTTACAGCAATATCTTGCTTGCCTTCCACCTCTGCAATTTTTCCTAACTCATAATAAATCCGATCTAGATAATTAAGATTCTTATCGTCCTTGGCCATGGCACGCAGGTAGGAGCGTGCAGCCTTTACCGATTCGGGCTTGGTAATATCGTAAGTACGACCAATATTTAACTTAGAGAAGAATGCCATCTCATAAGGAGGATTACGTTTAATAACCGCTTTATAGTTGAGAATTGCCTGAGTTGTTTTGCCGTTGCGTTGGTAAAGTTGAGCAAGAATAAATTTTAGTCGGGTACGATATGTTTTTCCTTCAGCATATTTTAGGGTACGGAAAATATATTTCTGAGCTTGCACATATTCTTGTTGACGAATATAGTACTCGGCCATGGTAGCATTAAAGAGCGAACGATTTTGTTCGTTCATATAATCCAAATCTGTTTTTAGTGAAGTAGAAACAGAAAAGGCTTCATCATCTTTATTAAGCATGAGTTTGCAAATCATGATCCAGATGGTAGCTTCATAGCTCTCTTGGGTATTTTTATATCGATCATTGATGTATTGAAACACCTCGATAGCAGAATAAAAATCGCGCTTATAAAAATGTGATTTAGCTACGAGCAGGTAACTATTATCTACCCATTTACTAATTGGATGACGTTGTATGATGACTCCAGCCTTCTTGAATATTTCATCCATATCGGGCTGAACGGCTTTGCTTTTCGACTCATCGCCAAATTGAAAAACACTTAGGATTTTGTCATAATCATCTACATTGCTGCGCTCAAGCGTAAGCTGCGACTGCTTCAGTCGTTCGGTAGCATTATAGTAGCCGTTGAATCGGGCAGTGGTATTATGATAAATCTTACTTTTGCACGCAGCAACAGCAAAAAACAAGAAAAGATAACTTAGCTTTTTCAAAACACTTACATTTATTATACTGCGTAAACGTGTACCGATAACTTTTATTTTTTAGGATGGTAGTGCAATTATACAAAATTTAAGACGGTTATTTAAACCTTTTCATAGGTGCGGAGTCATACCGACAAAATATTATAAAAAATAAACTAAATTTCAATTTTTAAATACATTCAAATTACTAATCATCATGAAAACATCCATTCTAAAAACCTTCACTATTGGCCTAGTAAGTATTTCCTTATTAGGGCTTGTTGTTACCTCTTGCCAAAAAAATTCTGATACCGCTACCGATGAAAGCGTAGCAGCCGACAATGCCACAGCAGAAGCCAATTTCAGCGATATTGCCCGCATCGTAGATGTGGCCGCCATAGAGAATGGATTGGGTAAAACCACCGGAACTTGCCCTGCAGTTACTGTTGATACAATAAGCACTCCACATTCCATGACACTCGATTTTGGAACTACCAATTGTACTGGTGCCGATGGAAAATTACGCAGAGGTAAAATTATTGTGACATGGACTGCAAAATATCGTCAGTCGGGAACCGTTATAACCCTCACTTTTGTTGATTTTTATCAAAACGACAATAAGATAGAAGGTACTAAAACAGTGACAAATAATGGTTTGAATAATGCAGGTCATATTTATTTCACTGTACAAGTTACCAATGCTAAAATTACTAAAGCCAGTGGCAAAATAATTAGTTGGAATAGCACCCGCACCCGCGAATGGATTCAAGGTGCCAATACGCCAGCGGTGGCCGACGATATTTACAATATTACTGGTAGTGCAAGTGGCACCGATGCCAATAGTAATGCTTACAGCATGACAATTACAAAAGCCTTAACAATTGATTTTAGCTGTCAGTATCATTTAACTTCAGGAACAATTGAAGTAACTCCAACTGGCAAGGCCACCCGTGTTATTGATTATGGAAATGGGAATTGCGACGATGATGCCACCCTTACTGTTGGTAAGAAAACCATCGCCTTTAAAATCAAAAGATAATTAGATTCATCATATCAATTAATTCAGGTTAAATTAAAAATCAGCCATGAAAAAGTTAATCATCACTGCAATTCTAAGCCTTATAATTGGCTTAGGTGCTATACAAGCCAATGGGATATTTCCCCCACATCATAAGGAAGCAAGAGAATTACGTCATGATCGTCATGAGGTGCGCCGCGACAAACATCGCCTGAAACATAATAAGGCAGAAGGCAATCAAGTGAAAGCTCGTCATAATAGGAGAGAATTGCATCGGGACAGAAAAGAGTTGCACCATAATAGAAAAGTCCGAAGCCATCGCTAATAAACTACTTTAAAAATATATCCCTGCCGAGTAATTGGTGGGGATTTTTTTTGTTCCCTAAAAATTGAGTTCATTTGCACACCTATTCAATTTACCTATGAGCCTTTTGAGTGATAAAAATTTTCAAACCCGTGCAATTACCGGTGCCCTATTCGTGGGTATAGTCGTTGCAGGTATCTATCTTCACTACTATGCTTTTTTGGGATTATTATTAGTCATTAATTTGTTTTGTTTGGTGGAGTTTTACCAACTTACCATCGACAAGAATCAAGTATTTTTTATAGGATATTCAGTATTTACCGGGTTGTTATTTTCTACCGTGATGGCGGTAGCGCCTGTATTGTCGATGTTTGACAGTCAATTGCAGAAGTTGTTTTTGATACTAGCATGTGCGATGTTTTTACAAATGTTCATTCAGCTTTTTTATAAGTCAGAGAAGCCTTTTGCCAATTTAGGATTTTCGTTTTTAGGCATCGTTTATATTAGTATCCCCATTATTTTATTATTGGCCAATAGCCGTAATTTTAGTGATGATTACAATCCTTCTTTTGTACTGCTATTGTTTATGTTGGTATGGATTAATGATACTGGCGCTTATTTAGCAGGTAATTTCTTTGGTAAAAC
>CANLPK010000119.1 GCA_947492885.1 Bacteroidota bacterium | reverse complement strand
TTCTACATTAACTCCTACAGATAAATATAGAGTAAGTATAATTTATAACGAATTTAATACTATAGGACAATTTTGTGAATCCGACTTTCTTGAATTTTCGCCTGTTAATTATTTCCCACTTGTTTTCAACCTCCCTTACGATGAATTTTATGCTTGCGAATCTGCATATAACCCCTATACGTTAAACTGGGCATCAATTTCAGGAGGTAAATTCTATTTTGATCAAGTAGATCCTACACGAGAATTGACTGATTTTAATCCAACTTATCTGGCACAACAATTTGGGTTCGGAACATTTGACTTAATATATGTAATATGTGGACAAACTTTTAGACACACCATTACTATTGATTGGCCGACAGCGCCAACTATTGCCATACAATCTCAAACAAGTGGTGTATCTTCTGCTTGTAATACAATTTACACTTATGAGATTTTCAGTCTGAATTCAAGAGGGAAAGATATGCCACCTCCTCTTGGAGTACCTACAATTAAGTGGTACACATTAGACCAAAACCTTTCTCGAACGCTAAGACAATCTTCACCATTGAGTGGCACCACTCCATTTATTGCACCAGAAGTCCAAGGAAATGGGTCATATATTGAATGTGAGGTAGTTTATAATAATGGTTGTATTGCCTCCAGTGGCCTGGTTTCAATGACAACTGTGAACGATGCTCGATTCGATGTTATATCTAGCTCAACGGGTACATTAATATTAAATAAGAAAGATGCACTTTATCCTCCTACAACAAAACCAAATTGGCAATGTAGTGAAGACCGATACGCAACATTTACTGCCACTGCTCAAGGTGTAGGACAAGTTTTAGATTGGAAATGGGAGGTTTTAAGTGGGGGAACTTATTCTACCTATTATACTAATAATGCTAGTCATACATCTACTCCACCAACTTATGATCTTTATAATCCTAATGGTGATGATAACTCCGTAGAATTTCGAGTTACTGCAACTTCAAGATACCCAAATAATACTATTAAATGTGTTTTTGTATCGATGGTTGAATTGTCAAATTATAATGTTAATCAAGTTGAAGGATTTCATTTGCGATCTCATTTAACAGGAGCCTCGACACCTTTGCCAAATAAAATAGTTTATTGTAACTTAAGTAGTTCCGCTGACATAAAATTAAGTACACTTCTATATCTTAAAGGCAACTCACTTATCAGCCACTCGGGAAGTGTCGGTGTTTGGGAACAAAAAGTTAATGGGAGTTTTGTAGAAGCGTATCATAATCCGCCATCGATAAATAAATATGCTCAGCAATATTCAGTAACAATTTATGGGACTTATAGAGCGAAAGTTCTGGTGCCAATACTAGGCACTAATATGATTTGCGAAGTATATTCTGACGAAGTCGAGATTGTTGACCCAGCCTCAACCGCTAATTACTATAT
The DNA here is from genome assembly GCA_947492885.1 of Bacteroidota bacterium. GTDB lineage: Bacteria > Bacteroidota > Bacteroidia > UKL13-3 > UKL13-3 > CAINMV01. The sequence goes on along the minus strand of CANLPK010000119.1, from coordinate 6,490 downwards.
CACATCGACAAGTGGAGCAAGTCCACAAAACCTATCAAATGGTTTAACATTAAAAGCCTCTTTTGACAATGCAACTATTTTATACAATGCAGTCACTGGTTATAAATGGTATTTAGATGATATATTGATTAATACTGGAAGTACAAGTATTGTAGCTTCGAAGGCTGGCGTTTATAAACTTGTGTCATATTGTTGTGGGGTAGAAAAAACCACTAGCTTTACCGTAAACCCACCGAATAGTTGCTTTACGAATAAATTTCCCTTAACAACATTTCCTAGCTCTGGAATCACCACAACGCCGCAAGATATGGGTACTTATAATTCCGGAACAGGAGGTACAGAATTCCAAGTAAATGGAACTTATAGTATTGGTAGCTCAGTTAATCATATCGAATTAAACATGAACAGGTGCACAAAGATCGTAGTAAAGAACGGTGGGGTCTTAACCCTAAATTATTGCAGCATTACAAGTTGTACCGATTGGAGAGGTATCGAGGTGGAGAACGGTGGTAAATTGGTAATGAACTATTGTTTATTATCAGATGCACAGGTTGGAATTTATTGTGCTAATGGGGGCGAAATACAACTCAGCAACAGCTCATTCATCAACAACCATAACCATATAACTATAACTGGTGCACCATTAATCAACAATAGCACTTTTACAAGTAACTTTTTTGGCCCGCTATTAAATCGAATTCCAGATTGTTCAACATATTCTAATTTCACTGCTATGCAAGGCAAGCAAATACTTTTGAATAATGGAGCTAATAATATTTGGCTAAAGGGGAATACATTTAATGGTAATTCTACAAATACATTCAATGTTACGGGGGTAGCTATTGTTAATACAGATAACACTAAGTTAACCTTAAACGGAACCACACCAAACACTTTTAAAGGGGATTTGAAATACGGGGTAAGTATAAATAATAACTTTTCTACTTATAGTAATTTCATCGGAAATATTAGTTTAACTACAACCTCGAGAACTTCAGGCTCCGCACCAGAAAATGCGTTCATAGAAAATGTCGAAACTGGAGTTTATGTCGTGAATAGCCCTGGTACAAAGATTCTTGCTAATAAGTTTATTCCTAATGGTTCAAGAGCTTTTGATGGGGTAGTTTTAATACAAAGTGATGATTGCATGATAGAATGGAATAAGTTTCTTAACATGAATCGAGGTGTTCAAATCTACAACAATGCCTTCAATCAATTAGTAACTCATGTAAAACTTAATGAATTTCAAAATAATGAATATGGTTTAGTAATTAGCCCAAAAGAATTTCCATCTTCAACATGCACGACAAATACCTCGCTAAATATTCAAAACGTGCAATTTCATTGCAATAAGTTTTTTGGAACCCCTTCTATTTTAGGTGCTCCAAAAATTGACCCGAACCGGATTGGTATCTTAGGTAGTGGATCAATTCCTGTTCAAGGGTCTGTTTCTCCAGATATAGATGTATATAATGACTTTGCATTAGATAATATTTATGATAGAAATATTGATTATGATATTGCTTGGGATTATACCTTAGGGCTTCCTTATCCTTATTATTATTACCAGGAATTTGTTCCTGCCGTTGGTCCCAATATTCCTTTAAACGGTTTATCAGCTGCACCAATTAATATTAATGGCAATGTTTATGTTGGAGTATTTAACATGAATTTTAGTGATATTTCTAATCCACTAAACCCTCCACCATTGGATTGTCAACCATGGGCATTATGGAAGACTAAAAATGCTGTGACTATTTCTCAGACAATAGACAAAATTAGTATTTCTCCAAACCCAACATTTGCAATTGTAAATATCAAAATTCCAGAAGAAATTTTATTAAGTGAGATAAAGATATTGGACGTAACTGGGCGAGTTGTGTATTGTTTGAAAAATCCAGTTAAAAATAGTAATTTTGAGATTGATCTTTCACAATTTAGTTCTGGGGTTTATAATGTACATTTAATTACTAATGCTGGTGATCTAGTTTATAAATTAATAAAAAGGTAATGCCAATAAAAAACCTTTATAATATTCAAATTGTTATCCGAAATAGTATCTTATTTCGGATAACAATTTGTTTGTTGTTTTGTTCAATATATCATGTTGCAATTAGCCAACAAGGCAATCAAATTGTTTTAGGAGATAATTGGGCATTAGACTTTAACAAAAGCCCCGCAGATACTTTCACTACCAAACTAAGAGGTTCTGGAGCTCCTGCTGCCGTTTGGAATTCCTCAAGTATTTGCGATTGTAATGGAAAATTGTTGTTATATACTGCAGGTTCAAGAATATGGAATGCCGAAGATAGTGTGCTTCCTAATGGGGGTGAATACTTTTGTAGTTCAGGATATGTTCAGCAAGCATTGGGAGGTATGATAGTTCCAGTGCCTGGCTCTTCTACCAAATATTATGTTTTTCATTTTTATAGCATCAGTGCTAATAAAACACAATGTGGATATTACTCAGTAGTGGATATGAACCTGAACAATGGTAAAGGAGACGTTGAGACTAACAATAGACATAATTTCTTCTATAATTTTGGTATAACATCTGGAGACCAGATATACATGGACCTTGTATTGCACGCAAATGGAATAGATTTCTGGTTACTTGGGTATGATTGGACTAATAACAAAATTGTGGCTTTCAAAATTACAGCTACAGGTATTACTCAAACTTCCTCAATTAACCTCGCGAGTTATGGTGTTGGTATAATTAGTCGATTTAAGTTAAATAACAATGGAACTAAAGTTGTTTTTCAAACTAATGTTTCCATGTTATCTGAATTAACTTTTAATAAAAGCACAGGAGTTCTGTCCAACTTTACTGTAAAGTTATTTTCTAACTCTAATTTAAAAAGCGCTAGTTATTCTCAAATCGTATTTTCCGGACTTCGATTCTCAAGTAATGATTCTTTGCTATATGTAACAGGATTCCAATCTAACATCTGGGCTACTGGCCAGAATGTTAATACATTCATTTACCAAATTGATTATTTTAGTGGAGGACCTCCTTATAAGAACTATTATGTCGTAGATAGTATAAATTATCTTCGACCTGCAAATACTTTCTGGAATAGATATCTAGGTATGATTACTGGACCAGATCAGAAAATTTATGGTTTTATGGTGGATTCTATATTCCAGATTGGCAACCCTGATATTTTTGGTTCTGGTTGCAACTTTACCAGGGCTTTTAAACGTGGTGTACATACATATTTCCCAGATTCAACTACACTAAGATTTATCCCTTTAAGTGCCTCATCTGTTTACTTCCCTGTTTACAAGTTAAAAATTACAAGCAATGCGAGTATTCGAGGCAACTGCCAGATGCAAGATTCTGTTTCGCTTGCGGCTGTTGGAAACAGCGCTTTGACAAATCATACATGGTATTTTTACAATAAACAAAATCAATTAATTGATAGTGCCTTTGGTGTCAATGCAAAATATTATTATCCTGATGAAGGGGTTTATTTAATTAAAGTAAAAGCCAAAAATCCTGGTAATAACTGCACAAGTTGGACTTGGTGGAGTGATAGCTTATATATTAATAAATCTCCTTTAACGTTCGCACATATTAGTAATAAAGCCAGGGGATGTTTGAAGCAAACACATATGCTAACATTTGATAGTCTCAAATTCACCGACAGCTTGATGGTTAATTGGGGTGATGGCAGTTCAACAACCTGGTTGAAGGCTCCTTTAGACAGCCTCCTGCATGACTATTATGATTCATCATTTAATTATACAATAACTATACAATCAAAAAATAGCAATTGTACTAGTAGTACTTCTTTGCAGGATCAAGTAGTTTTTCAAACTAAACCAATTGCAAAATTCTTTTCAAACAATAGCACTAAAAACTTTCCTATAAAAGGGTGTTCAGTTCTTGGCATTTATTTGGTCGACAGTAGTAAAAATGCCGATAGTGTATGGTATGTTTTAAGGAATGCAGTTGGCACCACCTATACGACGACGTCAGTGAATTATGCTTTAGCTGATACAGGTTGGTTTAATATAATCCAATATGCCTTAACAAAAGATGGATGTATTGATAGCTTCGTTGTTAGTAATGCTGTTTATGGTTCACCTAAGCCAACGGTGCAAATCAAAACGGATAGTGTTTTTAATTTATGTACTCAAGAGTTTTTAAGGTTGAAAATTAACACCTCATATAACGATAGCACGATTATTAATTGGGGTGATGGAAATAAAAATTATTTGAAAGGAATTCTTAATGGGAACTCAATTGATACAATAACCCACTATTATAATACACCAGGGGTGTTTGTTGTTTCAGTTTTGAGCAGAAATTCATTTTGCAATGTGCAGAATGTACTAATTCATATGGTAAGGCCACCATTCAAAACTACCGCTGTAAACGATACTACCTTGTGCAAAGGCACGCTGATGAACATCTGGGCACAGGGAAATGGTGCAGATAGTCTATATACCTATACTTTAAAAACACCTGGAGGAACCTTGAAAAATTCAACAGGTTACTTTTTAATTTTGCCTGATAGCACTACCACTTACATAATAGGAACGATTAATTCCTGTGTAAACGATACCCTTTGGAAACAAATAAAAGTAACGGTGCTTCCACCACTTTCATTAAAATTAAACACCATCGACACTACATTATGTGAAGGAAGTAACTTTAAAATTAACGCCAGCGCAGTGGGTGGTAATGGAAACTATTTGTATAAGCTAAAAAAGAATAATATTCTGCAACAAGGCAATACTAATGGAGTATTTAATGTTACAATAACTGGCAATGAAATTTATACTGTATTACTTAACGATAATTGCACCTTACTTGGTGATAGTTTGCAATGCAATATCAAAGTATTCAATGACCTTAAGTTTATTCAAACTCCACCTGATGTTTATTTGTGTCCGAATGAAAATATACGACTGAAGGTGAGTACCAATAGTGGAAGTGGGGTATTAAATTACAGGTGGTATGATTTACAAGGTAATACCTTGTCAACTTCCGATACTCTAAATTTCATTCCTACAACCTCACAACAAGTCGTTATAAAAGTAACGGATGCCTGTATGAGTATTTATGATACTGTTTGGATATATCAGTTCCCAACTACCAATGGCACACTACTAAATTCCGACAAATTAAGTGGCTGTACACCTCTTATTGTAAATATAGAAACACCAAGTCTTAATTTCAGTAATAATCAACCTTATGAGGCATTGTGGGATTTTGGTGATGGAAATACTTTTGTTCAAGGGTTTACTAATTCGATGTCTACTTTAAAAATAAAGCATACATTCATTAATGCTGGTATTTATACTGTAAAAGTTAAACTTAAATTCAAGAATGGATTATCTGATTGTTACACTTTTAGTTCAACTATTGAGGCCTTAACTGTGCCTCAGATAAAATTAAATATCACACCTAAAAAAGTAACACTGCCTAAAACTCAATGTACTGCAATTGTCAGCACTATGTATTCCGACAGTGTTGTAATTGATTGGGCGGATGGGTTTAGTGATAATTTCAATACGAATGTTAGCTTGATAACCCAAACCCACGACTATGCAGATACTGGACATTACATCGTAAAAGCCACTGCATACAATAAGAACACTTGTTACACAGAAACTAAAGCAAGTGTATACCACGCGGATACCTTTATGTGTTTTATTCCGAACGTGTTTACGCCCAATATAGATGCAAACAATGAGGTTTTCAAGCCAGTGGTAAGCTATTGCAAAAGCTACGAGTTGATTATATACAATCGATGGGGGGAAGAAGTTTATAGAACGAACTATGAAGTAGGTAAAAACCAACAGCCTTATTGGACTGGAGAAGGCGCTCCTATTGACACCTATTTATATATGTTAAGTGCGGTAGATGGTGATAACCTACATTATACATTTAAAGGAACTGTTATGCTCTTAAGATAATCTCATTTCAAAATGGGTTAATTAGATATAACATTTTTAAATTTTATCACATCAACAAAGCCAAGGCCTTTTCTTCACCTTGAGGCCTCAAATTTATTTGAGAATGAAACCGCTAGCGTGTTAAGCTGGTAGATCATTTTAACACCCTATCTACCCGCTGCCAGCTCAAATTGTATCCTACCCTCGTCGTTCAGTCAATATTTCAATGTAAATTATGATATCCCTTTACCTCGAAATTGAATGCTCTATTCAAATCAACAAAACCGAGGCCTTTTTCCTCACTTTGAGGCCTCAAATTAGTTAGGCAAAGAAATCATAGGCGTGGTGTGGTCGAGGTTCTGCAATGGACGCTATCGACCAACTGCCAGCGTCTAGATAATTGAATTAAAAAACTGCCCGAATTACCCGAATTACACGCGAGGATATCGCGAACTTCGGGCGAACTTCGGGTAAAGGTTGGGCGAGTTTCGGACAGTTTCTGGCTCACTATTGCCTCTAAATGTTATAATCAACCAATGCTGGATTAATACCAACAAAACCGAGGCCTTTTCCTCAATTC
>CANLPK010000118.1 GCA_947492885.1 Bacteroidota bacterium | reverse complement strand
CCAAGAAAATAATCTTAGAAGAAAAAATTGATACCGTATTTACTACCTCTCCTCCTCATTCCACCCATTTAATTGGAATGCGTTTGAAAAAGGAATTGGGTGTAAGATGGATTTGCGATTTGATTGACCCTTGGACAGATATCTATTATTTCAAGCAATTGTATCATCTGCCATTTGCCTTGAAAATCAACCAGCGCATGGAACGTGAGGTATTGGAGCAAGCCGATGATTTGATTACTTGCAGCTATAATTTCAGGAATTTATTTTTAACGAAAACTCCTAAAATCAAAGCCGATGATTTTAAGATTCTCTATTACGGATACGATAAAGAGAATTTTGCAAACCTGGTTTCTTCCCCTTCCGACAAGGAATTCATTATCACGTATACAGGCACCATTGCCGATATTTATTACCCACAAGGCTTATTCAGAGCCATTCGTAGGGTGGCTGAACAAAATAATATTTCAATAAAATTACGCTTTGTGGGGATTGCCTCTAAAGGAATTCAAGCCATGATTCAAGAGGCTGGACTCGAGTCGATGACAGAGTTCACTGGCTTGGTACCGCATAATGATTCACTCAATTACCTGATGCAATCGACGGTGCTTTTACTCATCGTTCCTAAGAATGAAAATAACGAGGGAATTATTCCTGGCAAAATTTTCGAATACTTCGCAAGTCGCAAGCCCGTGATTTCATTGGCTAACGATGCAGGCGATGTAGCCCGATTAATTAAAGAACATCAGTTTGGAAAAAGCTTCATCCATGAAGCCGAAGAAGAGATGGTAACGTACTTAACGGAACTTACCAATCAGTGGAAACAAAATCCTAATCTCGATTTACCAGTTCAGGATCTTACCCGATTTGAGAGCATGCATCAGGCAAAGATGCTGGCAGAGGTGGTACTGAGTGACAAAAGATAGAAGACAGAAGACTCAAGACTCAAGACAATTATCGCAATAATTGCAAGGTGCCTTTGTAGTTGAAGCGTTGCTTATTATAGCCTGTAGCGCGGAGTTCATATACATAAACTCCAATCTCACAGTCGCGGCCATTGAAGGTACCATCCCAGCCTTTATTGAAGTCGTTGGTTTCAAACAATTGAGTTCCCCAACGATCATAAATTCTCAAATCATAATCGATGAGTGGCTTGCCCGTAAGGTTTTGAATGAATACCCCTTGCGCATAAAACACATCATTAAGTCCGTCGTTATTGGGACTGAAAGCAGAAGGCACCACCACATTGGGCGGAAGGAATACACACACCATATTACTTAAACTCGTATCAGGTGTGGCTTGCAATGCCTCTACCGCTTTTACGCGATAACATGAAGCAGTATCACTTTTATAGAATTTCTTATCAATATAGCTTGAATCGGTTGGAGGCAAAACGGTAACAACCTTGAATGTTTGCGTTGTTTGGTCGTAAATTTCCAAAATATAGGCATCCACAGTATTAGCCCAATCACTATATGCATTCCAGTTTAAATATACCGTATAATCAATATTGGTAGCCTTTAGATTAATGCTTCTTCCAATATTTGAACCCGGATTGATATTACCACAATAGTCCTTCATTCGTACACGATAGGTATACGATTTATTATGTACATCCACCTTGGTATCGATATAGGATGCGCTGGTAACCGTTGCTATATTTTGAAATACGCCATTAGCATCCAATCGATCAACCAAATATAATTTGCTATTGGTATTTACGATTCCTGTGGTATCCCATTCAAGTAAAATATCCTTATCATTGATTACCGTAGCTCTAAATACTTCTAAAGGTAAATTAGGGATATAAAATGGCGGATGATTGAAATCGATATTACTACGAGAAACAAAATTGGTCACCGACTGTATCGCTTCCACATAATAGTAATAATCCGAATCACATAAGTTGGCATCAATAAACGTAGTATCCTGATCGGTGAGTTGGGCATACAAACTGAATGTTCCACCATAGGTATGACTTCTATACAACTTATATACATACGACCCGAATGGCCAACCCTGATAACCACTCCAGCTTACCAAATTGCTATTTTGTGTTAGTGTGGTGGCATCCAAATAAATACTCTTATGGGTATTGCTGATGGCTGTTTTATAATTACAATTATCAATAGCATCCATATTATAAAAATACGATTGCGATTTTACGTTAATTCCTGAATTATTCGTATAGATTGTGTCGGTGACGAGCGATTTAGAAATCACGGGATTAAAAAGAGGACCTGCATTACTTCGATAAACATTATAATTTACAAAGTCGGGTGCGGTGTTTTTATTCCACACAATTTTTATGTCTTTATCATTCACTACCGTGATATAATATATCTGTGGTGCTGATGGTGGCAATGAGTCGAAGACAACAATCTTATTTGTTTTGGTAATTGAATCATCACAACCTGCCGCATCTTGTATATACAATTTCACCGTATAGGTGCCCGGATTATCATAAATAAATGGCGCTGGATTGTCCCTGTCGGAGGTATCTGATAAGATGCCTGGCACTCCAAAATCCCAATGGTATTTAACCAATGGATTGGTGGTGGTTGATTGATTGTAAAATACTACTGGAGTATGAGGACAAATCGTGGAATCGGATTGGGCAAAGCGTGCCACAGGCCTGGCCAGCGATTCAATATAATTTGTTTTAAGAAGGGTATCGGTGCAACCATAAATATTGGTGGTGATTAATTTCACCGAATATATACCTGGTGTGCTATAAGTATGGGCTGGACTCTGGGTGGTATCATCAATGAAACCATCATTATTAAAATCCCATTTCCAGCGTGTTGCTGCAATAGAAGTATCAATAAAATTCACAGTGAATGGAGCGCAATCAATACTATCGGTTACATAAAAAAATGACTGTGGACGGCTATATACCACGATACTGTCGAGCGGCTGATAAAGCTGGAAGCAGGTTCCGGTTATATCGGTAACAAATAGATATGGCTTGTAAACTGAATAAGATACGTTAGGACTTGCCAGTTGATATACCTTATCGCCGATATAGGTGGAGTCGATAGGACCAAAGCCATAATAGAAATTAAACTTTGAAACGTTTCTGCTGCTATCAACAATATGCACATTCAATGGAGCACACCCTTTGTTATTAGAGAGTTTGAAATAAGGCACTGGACCCACAATCTTCACATAATTAATTTTGGTCATCACATCCTTACATCTGAAATTATTTTCTACCGTGAGGGTAATATTGAAGTTTGATTGACCATTCTTCACCGCATAAACATGCGATATGGTGGTATCGGTAGACTTCAGTAGTGGCGATCCATCTCCAAAATCCCAGGTGTATAATACAACGTCGCTTGATGAATGGCTATGAAATGTAACCAATATAGGGCCGCATAAATTCACTGTATCGCTCGTAGAGAAATTCGCTGTAGGTTTGGTGATGACAATATTTTGCGAGGTGGTATCAACACAGCCGTCAATAGATTTGGCAATCAAAGATATTTTGTGAAAGCCACGAGAATTGAAAACAATTTTAGGATTGGTACTCGTATCGTATGGTAAAAAATTAGTTGCACCATCAGAAAACCATTTATAAGAAACAGGATTGAGTTTAGAAATATTCACTATGGTTCCAGTATCATTCAAACAGAAAACTGGAAACACGGTAAAGTCGGCTTCCGTTCCAATATTAATGCGGATGGCTTTGGTAGAATCGATGAAAGCGCAGCCATCACTATTAGTGAACTTACAATAAACCAGATACGTCCCGTTCTGTGTAAAATTAATATCGGTAGTTGCTGCAGCAGCATTCGATATAGAATAACCAGCACTCGTAGCACCATTGCCTGCGGGGTTACAGCTCCATAAGTATTGAACCACGTTGGATGGATTTACATAATGGAAATTATAAACGATGGTACTGCTGAAATTAATATTGGAAGGAGCACAACCGGTAGTTGCAATGGCAGAGATGGTGCCTTTCACCCCACTTACTTTCACATAATTATTTTTGGTGATGCTATCGTTGCAATAAATTCCATTCTTCGCTTTATACGTTACATTATATATTCCAGGCACTTGAAAGAGCTTAAAGAAAGGGCTTCCTGTACCTGTTAAAGTAATATTGCTACTGTCTTTATGCTGGATGACCCACTGATGCGATAGGGTGCTTATTTTAGGATTCGTTGTTTGTGTAAATGCAATTCCCGAACCTGCACAAATATTAGAATCGGCAGTAGAGAAGTTCGCCACTGGCAAACCAATGGTAATCATTTTATTTTGCAGAACGGTATCACCGCAACCAAACTTATTGAATACAATCATCTTCACATTATACTTCCCTAGGGTATCGTATCGCGCAATGGGGTTAGCAATGGTATCATTGCCATTGAGTGAAAAATTGAGTGTATGTATGCTATCTAGACTATAAAATATCCAACGATAACGCTTGGGTGCTTTATTAGAGAATGTTGGGGTATTATCGGAGAATTGAATGGGCTGGCCCGGACAAGCGATGAGAGGATAGGCGGTGAAGGTGCCCTTGGCGGTATCCACTACAAGATAGCTTTGAATTCTTAAAGTATCCGAACAACCATTTGAATTGGATGCGACGAGTTCCACATCGAAGCGCCCAAATTTATTAATGATGAACGTGGGGTTTTGCAGTGTCGATGAGAACATGACCGTGGTTCGATTCAAATCGTATACTTTCCAGCTATAGGAATTGATTCCGGTAAGCGGCATCGTGCTTCTATTCGTCATTACTACCGTATCAGGGAAGGTGCAATTGATATTATCCGCGCTAATGAAATCGGCTACTGGTGGGTTTATTGTAAGATAGTTGACTACCGTTTTATTGGAAGGGCAGCCATTATAAATATATTTTAGTTGCACATCATACGAACCAATGATGGCGAATTTCACATAAACACTATCAATTGAATCGTTGCCTTGGGTGATGATGGCATTGGTGGGCAATACCCATTTAAACTTACCTGGGAATGGCAATCCCACCGTGGTGTTTCTTAGTTTGATAATCTGATTTCGGCATGGTGAAGTATTGCTTGCCTGAAAGTTTATTGTAATTGGGCTTCCTACATTGATATAGGCTGTTTTTGTTTTCGTATAGGTGCATCCTAAATTCGTAGTAACAGAAAGCGTTACATCAAACGCACCTTGAGAATTATAAACTACCGAAGGGCTCAATGAAGAGCTAATCGGTGTGGTACTTCCAGAGAGCGTCCAATTATACGAGGTGATATTTTGTGCAGACAAGCCGCTGATAGAAGGCACCAGTTGCACATTCAATGGAGAACATCCTGAAGTGAAATTCGCAGTAAAATTCAGCGTTGGGCTATCCAATACATTGATTGCCGAATCGAGGTTCACCATCGCGAAGCAACCCAATGAATCGTGCATGCTCAGGGATACCGACTTGTAACCCGTAAGTTTAAACACATGTTTCAATACTCGAGGCCCATTGCTATAGCTAACCCCATCGATAAGCCAATCGCGACTTTGCGAACGTGGGGTGATATCGGTGAAGGTCACCGTATCGCCACCATAACAAAGTAAAGTATTGCTCATGGTAAATTGAGCGATGGGCTTAATTGCAACGAAAATATAATTCGATTTGGCAATATTACAAAGGGTGCCATTGGGAAGATATACTCGAAGGTTTACGGTATAGGTTCCAGTATTGCTGAAAATATTTGTTTTAATGGAATCGCTCGTCGACCGACTGCTAAAGCCACTTCCAAAATTCCAAGAAAAATCGGAGCCTGCCGGGAAATTTTTTACTGTAAACTTAGCTATTAACGGAGCACAGCCTGCGGTATCATTGGCAGCGAATGTAATACCTCCGCATTGCGCCCAAATTCCTTTAACGGAAATGAGTATGATGAAAAGTATTATTTTAATTGGCTTCATGATACTTTTTAATAAATTCTAAATTCTCTTTTGGGTTCATAAATTTTAAATTGCTACTACCACTTCCAACAGCAAATAACGGACATTCTAAGCAATACCTATTTTAACTCTTAACAAATATAAAAACCAGGGTCTTAACAATCAATTTTATGTCTAATAAAAAAGATTGATTCTTCACATAAAACATGTTCAGACGAAGCTTTGCAGGCATTACTTCATCAATATAAAACTGCTCCGGATACTCTGCCTTTGCGAGCAATTCATTTTCGTTCCGGTACTTAATCGAGGCATAATCGGTGATACCTGGTTTTACTGATAATACTTCCAACTGTTCGGCATTGTACATTTCCACATATCGAGGCACCTCCGGGCGCGGGCCCACAAAACTCATTTCACCCAATAGCACATTCCATAATTGGGGCAATTCATCAAGCTTATATTTACGTAATACCTTCCCGATTTTTGTGATACGTGCATCGTTATTTCCAATGGTAATACTCAACCCTTGCGCAGTACGTTGGTGCATGGTACGAAATTTCAATAAGCGAAACCCTTTCTGATACTGCCCGATACGCAATTGCCTGTAAAATACGCCTCCCCTGCTTTCCAGTATAATGAATACTGAAACCAAAATGAAAATCGGTATCAGGATGATTAATCCAAACAGCGAAAAGACGATATCAAAAATTCGTTTAAGCAAGAACTTTATTTACTGATTCAACGACGGCAGAAATCACTTCCTGAACTTGAGCTTCATTTAAATCGAAGAATACCGGCAAACTAATTTCCACTTCGTAATTGGATTTCGTAACTGGATAATCATCAATTTTAAATCCAAGCTTCTTATAAAAGCTCATCATCGGAACAGGAATGAAATGCACATTGACGCTAACCCCTAAACTACTAATAGACGTAATAATTGCGTCGCGTTGCATTTCGGTGCATTGATTTATTCGCAAGGGGTAGAGGTGATAGGACGACACCTTTTCGGAGGTTTGAAATATGGGGAGTTTTGCCCAGGGATATTCTTGGAACCCTTTCTGGTATTGATCACAGATGGTCTTACGAACTGGCAATGTTTCGGTATCATATCTTGAAAGCTCTACCAGGCCGATACTTGATAAAATATCGGTCATATTAAATTTATAACCCGCTTCCACGATATCGTATTTCCAATTGCCGGGAACTGTTTTGGCAAGCGCATCTTTATTTTGACCATGCAATGTTTTCACACACAAATCCTGATAGATTTTATCATTATCAAAACCTTCCAAATTTAGGCATATCGCGCCCCCTTCGGCAGTTGTTAAGTTTTTCACCGCATGAAATGAAATCACCGAAACATCGGTTAGTGCCCCTGCCCTCTTTCCTTGATACCATGCTCCAATGGAGTGTGCTGCATCGCTCAAAACTAAGATTCGGCCCAATTGTTCCTGAATACTATTTGCCGCTTGGAAAAGTCCACGATGCTTCTCCGTCAGGGCGTTGATAGCTGCATAATCGCAGGGCAATCCACCGAAATCGACAGGCATAATTACTTTTGTATTGCTGGTAATGGCTGCTTCAATTCTTTGAACAGAAATATTAAAATCATCTTCATTGACGTCAACAAAAACGGGCGTGGCACCGCAATGCATGATAACATTCGCTGTGGCACTGTAGGTATAGGCTGGTAAAATTACCTCGTCGCCTTCGCCTACTCCATACCAGCGGAGCATGATTTCCAACCCTGCAGTGGCAGAGTTCAAGCACAATACGCGCTTGCATTGGGTATACTTTTGTAATTCTACTTCAAAACGTTTGGTTTTGGGGCCGGTGGTAATCCATCCCGAACGCAGGGTATCGGTTACTTCATCAATTATTCTTTGGTCGATACGAGGGGGAGAAAATGGAATCATGAATTTAAAATTTCGAAATACTTTTAGTTAATTTTTTGTTAGCCTTTTAAATGGCCAATTTGTTATGTGTAATTATTGAGGATTGGCACCTGCATACATTCGTTCAATAATATCCACCACTTTCATCCCTTCGAGGGCATTGGTGGTAATGATGCCATC
>CANLPK010000117.1 GCA_947492885.1 Bacteroidota bacterium | reverse complement strand
CACGGTAATCAATACCACCGATACCTTAATTACGGCATCTGCAAGTGGATTCTACAATGTTGTTATTACTAATTCATCAGGATGTAGTATTAGCACAAATACATTATTTATAAATATTTCCAATGCACCCAATGCCACCATCACCCCTATAGCCAATTCAGTAATATGCAGCGATAGTAGTGGAGTAACTTATCAAGTACCGGCCTCAGGATCTAATTCGTATAAATGGTATAAAAATGGAACATTAATAAGTGGCGCAACTCAAAACTCATTAAACATTGTTGATAGTGGCAATTACTTTGTGGCCGTTGATAATGGTGTATGTGTAGTGAATTCATCCGTACGTAATGTAAAAGTAAATCCTGCTCCAGCTACAAATTTCATCGACTCTGTTAAAGTTGGCTGTGCCTATAATGTTAAGCTTAGAAACTCGGGCAATTATAGTTTTGTATGGAGTAAGAATGGGGTTGCTTTTAATACTACCGACTCGCAAATCGTAGTAACACAAAGTGGCACCTATTCATTAAAAATTAGCAATGCCTCAGGTTGTAGTTTTACTACTAATAGCCTCGTAATAACTGTTCCCACTACATTGCCCGATGCCTCTGTAACGCCCGCTGCCAATGCAACAATTTGTAGTGATAGCAGCGTAACTTACCAAGCAACTACCGCGGCAAATACGACCTACCAGTGGTTTAAAAATGGAACCATTATTAATGGAGCAACACAAAGTAACTTGGTGGTAATCGATAGTGGAAACTATACAGTACAAGTTACCAATAGCTTCTGCACTGTTACCTCTGCTGTTCGAAATGTAAAAGTGAACCGTAGTCCAAGTGTAGCATTGAATTCATTAAATACCAGTTTCTGTCCAGGCGACTCGGCTACAATTACTGTGATACCTACCACAGGTGCTACATACCAATGGAGAAAAGATGGTATCAATTTAAGCAATAGCACAGGAACAGCAATCTATCCAAAAATTTCAGGTGTTTATGATATTGTAGTTACCTTAGGTAATTGCGCTAAGACTTCAATTACAGTTACCACAACTCAAAATCCATTACCATTACCAGTGATCACTCGTAATGTAGATGTTTTAACATCAACTACTGGAATAAGCTATCAATGGTTCAAAAATGGTGTTTCAATCAACGGCGCTACATCTCAAAGTTACACCGTTACTGGAAACGGTACTTATACTGTTCAGGTAACTAATGGCTTCGGTTGTAAAAATATTTCTGCCGGGTTATTCGTCGTTCCAACAGGTATTGACCCAGACGTTGTAAATAACTTGGTTAGCGCCTATCCAAATCCAGTGACTGATTTTTTAAATTTAAATTTTGCCGATTTTGGCAAGCACAATATTAGCATATTGGATGCTTCTGGAAGAGTAATAATAGTTATAGAAATAAATGATAGTAAAGCAATCTTAGATTTCAACCCTATGGAATCAGGGATTTACTTTGTGAAGGTTTCATCACCCAAATCTTTACAAAATTTGAGGGTGGTTAAAGATTAGTTGATTTATTTTTATTAGTAAGGGGCGGGGACTTCGACTCCGCCTCTTTCTTTTAATTCAAATCTCATCTTATTTTCACTCATTAATAACTCATCGATTGCCATTCGATTATTTACTTTAATTTGGCATTATATTTTCAAATTACACTTGTCATATTTATGTAAAACAAAATCGTACTATTATTTTTGAAGACTTAATTCTTATTTTCGAGGCTTAATATACTCGCAAACAATCACGAACCATTTTTATATGCAATCTACTTCTACTCCTTTTAAATTTATCACTATCTTTTTTGTAGCTGCCTTCACATTTATTGTGCAACAAGCGATCTCCAATGCCTCCGGTGCACCCACGGGTCTAACAGGAGCTCCCAGCGAAGGGAACTGCACCTCTTGCCATACAGGGCAATCATTGGTAAGCGGGTCTTCCAATATCTCGGTTTACACCAATATGACAAATGGAGAATATATCCCCGATTCTACCTATCAAATAAAAATCGTGGCTAGAAAAACAAGTTGTGTGAAATTTGGTTTTACAACAACCATGCTTAATAGTAATGCAACACCTACTAAGTTAGGTACATTGCAAGTACCATCTGGGTCAACGAAGGTGCAACTCTCCACAGGCACTCGCGATTATATGACACATACTTCTTCGGGCACGAGCGCATTATATACCGATAGTACCGAATGGAATATCAACTGGAAAGCACCCGCAACGCTGGCAGGAACAGCTAACCTATATATTGCAATGAATGCCACCAACAATAGTGGCACCTTTGCAGGCGATCAAATTCATACCAATAGTTTTAGTTTTCCTCAGACTACGAATGTGCCTGTTGCGAGCATTACCACGAATGTCAATACCGTATGTCAAGGCGACTCTATTTTGTTCCAAGGAAGTGCCACCAACAATCCGCTTACCTATCAATGGAACTTCCCTGGTGGAACCCCTGCAACTTCTACTTCTTCAAGTGTATGGGTGAAATTTACTTCTGCAGGAAATAAAGTATGTTCCTTACGAGTTGCTAATGCCATTGTGAATTCGGCTTATACTACCAAAACAGTCCTCATCCTTGGTAATCCATCAAATGGTATTGTATATAATTCGGCTCAGGCATTATGTACTGGAGACTCTATCCTACTAGCCAATGTATTTAATAGTGCCACCTATTCTTACCAATGGCAAAAGGATGCTAATAATATCAGTGGTGCAATTAGCTACCAGTATTATGCGAAGTCATCGGGAAGCTATCGTATCATTGTTTCAAACTCCAATGGATGTAATGTAATCACCACGCCAGTGACCCTCAACTTTAATATACGACCAGATGCTACCCTGACCTCACTAAATGGCACAGTAAGTTGTATTGGTGATAGTATTCGATTGAAAATACCAGGGGGGAGTAATCTTACTTATAGCTGGTATAAAAACAATGTCTTACTCACCCAAACAAGCGACTCCGGTTTATATGTAAAAACGGCTGGAAGTTATTATGTAAAAATTGGGACTACCACTGGTTGTGATAATACCTCGAATACTTTGGCCATTGCATTTAATGCGCAGCCAACAGGTAGTATTACCGCAGTCTCGGATAGTATTTGCAGTGGCGATTCATTAAAACTTACCGCATCAACAACCGATACCATCGCAACCTATCAATGGTATAGAAATAATAATAGTATCAGTGGAGCAGTCAATCAAAATTATTATGCAACATTGAGTGGGGCCTATACCGTGGATCTGATTTCAAATCGTGGTTGCAAAGTCACTTTTGGTCCTAAGAATATTAAAGTAAATGCGGCCCCAATTGCCAACTTTATCGACTCGATTAAAACAAATTGTGTTTATGAATTAAAAGTACGCAATACCGGAAACTATTCCTATCAATGGTTACGTGATGGAATATTATTCAATTCCGCTGATACCCAAGTGACCGCTTCTCAATCGGGCACCTATACCTTGAAAGTATCGAATAGCACAGGTTGTAGCATTACTACCAATGCATTAACACTCACCATTCCAAATGCTCCTAATATCAATATCACCCCAGTGGGCAATGCGGTAATTTGCAGTGATAGCCAAGCTACTTATCAGGTAACTGCAACTTCTGGAGCCACTTATAAATGGTTTAAAGATAGTGTAGCAATCAATGGAGCGACTCAAAATTCGCTGGCAATAAGCGATAGTGGAACCTATTATGTCATGGTTAATAATGGAATTTGCGCCGTAGCATCTGCAACTCGTAAAGTAACAGTGAATCCATCTCCTATTGCTATTATTACCGTGGGCGATACTACCTTCTGCAGCGGAGATTCTACGCAGCTTTCTACCAATAATATTCAGGGACTGGTGTATCAATGGTACAGAAATAATAATCCGGTAAGTGTCGCAACCTCTTCAGTTCATTTTGCAAAAGCACCGGGAGTATATACCGTAAAAATTACCGAAGGGCCTTGCTTTAAAATATCAGCGCCGGTGACCATCGTTGAAAAATTATTACCTGCAGTTCCTACTATTACAAGAAACGTAGATGTACTTACTTCATCAACGGCAACTTCTTATCAATGGTATAAAAATGGATTGCCTATTAGTGGTTCCACCTCTCAAAGTTTGAATATTAACGGGCATGGTAATTATTTTGTTGAAGTAAGAGGTGCCAATGGATGTAAGAATATGTCGGCAGTATTGTTTGTTTTACCTACGGGTGTTAATGAATTTAGTTACGATTATCAAGTGAAGGCATTTCCGAATCCTGTTTCCGATTATTTAAAATTACAATTCCCTGATTATGGAATGCATCAATTGCAAATCATGGATGCCTCAGGACGAATGATTCATTCAATATTTGTTGATGGCAGCCAATCTTCCATCGACATGAAAGAGATGGAAGCAGGAATTTATTTCGTGAAAATTAACTCCGATAAGGGAGCACAAATTATCCGTATCATAAAAAATTAATTTCAAAAAGCTAATATCTGAAAAGGCGGAGCGAAAGTTTCGCCTTTTCTTTTTTTAAAACATCTTTTGTTTCTCTTTAACTTTGCATCCTTGAAAGTTGATCAATCAGCAAGAATATTAATTTCAAAATTGAATCGATTATGAATATAGCGGATATGCGTCGGGATTACCTGATGAAGCCCTTTAATGAAATGGATGCCAAAGAAGATGCGATGGAGCAGTTTCATCTTTGGTTTGAAGAAGCGGTACAGGCGGAAGTTCCAGAACCCAATGCCATGACCTTGGCAACAGCATCATTGAATGGTCGCCCATCGGCACGTATTGTATTATTAAAAGGAGCCACTTCCGAAGGTTTTGTATTTTTCACCAACTATGAAAGTAGGAAAGCACAAGAGATGGCGGTGAACCCGCAAGCTGCCTTGGTTTTTTCGTGGCTGGAGCTCGCTCGTCAGGTTCGAATTGATGGTACCATTCAAAAAATAAGCAAGGAAGAAAGCGAAAATTATTTCTATAGCCGTCCCTTTACCAGTCAGGTGAGCGCCTTGATATCACCACAAAGCAAGGTGATTCAAAGCAAGGAACCCTTAGAATCTTTGCATCAGCGCCTGGTGGCACAGTATGAAGGAGGCAAGGTGCCTTTTCCTGAAAATTGGGGAGGGTATTTATTAACTCCGAATGAAATAGAATTCTGGCAAGGCAGAGCAAGTCGTTTTCACGACAGGTTACACTACCTCAAAACAGATACAGGGTGGAAGCGGGAGCGTTTGGCTCCTTAATTAGAAGTTCACCAACTTAGAGAACTCCGCCACGCGATCGGCAATCATTTCTTTATTCAAGTTCAATAAATTCTCTGTTCCAAATTTCTCAACACAGAACGATGCCATGGCCGAACCGTGAATCACGGCTCTTTTCATGTTCTCGAAACTCAAATCTCCTGTACTTGCCAAGTAGCCAATAAAGCCACCAGCAAACGTATCACCAGCACCTGTTGGATCGAATACTTCTTCCAATGGAAGACCGGGAGCGTAAAATTTATCATTATCATTGATAAGCAATGCACCATGCTCACCCTTTTTAATGATCAGGGTTTTAGGTCCCATGGTCAATACTTTGCGAGCAGCTTTTAATAAGTTTGATTCACCACTTAACTGGCGTGCTTCTTCGTCGTTGATGGTGAGCACATCCACCTTGGTCAACACGCGTTTTAAATCCTCCAGAGCCACATCCATCCAGAAGTTCATGGTATCGAGCACTACGAGCTTAGGGCGTTTGGCAAGGCGGTTGATTACTGTTTCCTGAACCATGGGGGTAAGGTTACCCAGCATGAGGTATTCACAGTTTTGGTAGGAAGCAGGAATAATGGGGTCGAAGTCGGCGAGCACGTTTAATTCGGTGATTAAAGTATCGCGGCCATTCATATCATTATGATATTTGCCACTCCAGAAAAAGGATTTCTCCCCTTTTTTAATTTGCAATCCGTCGGTATTAATACCTTTTGAATTCAATAGTGCGATGTATTCCGCGGGGAAGTCTTCACCTACTACCGCAACCAGGTTAAGGTTTTGGGTGAAATAAGAGGCGGAGAGCGAGATATAGGTAGCTGCCCCCCCAATTATTTTATCTGTTTTGCCAAAAGGCGTTTCAATGGCGTCGAAAGCGACGGTTCCGATACTTAATAGACTCATAAAAATATTTTTGCAAAGATATTTTTTATTTTCAGACTATTTCATACTTTTGCACTCCTTAAAAAATACGGACGTGGTCCGATATCTTCCTTGATAGCTCAGCTGGTTAGAGCGAGTGACTGTTAATCACTAGGTCCCTGGTTCGAGCCCAGGTCAGGGAGCAGAAGCCTTACAGAGATGTAAGGCTTTTTTGTTTTTAATAATTTTCTAGATTATTTAAAATGCTATATTTGATTATCCAAACGCAATAGAATGGCGTATATCTTCCCATAGGTGAAGAGACCTACCTGATAAAGTGAGGGATATTTATAAGTTATGTGCCATATTACCGAACCGCTCTAAAGCATTGACAAATAAAAAATGAGAATTGGATTAGTAACGAAAGGTTCAAGAGGAGACATACAACCTTTTATTGCACTGGCAATAGGGCTAAAAAATAATGGACATCAAGTGACTATTGTAACCTTCAAAAATTTCCAAAAACTTGTTTCTGACTATAACATTGAATTTTGCTCATTGAGCATGGACATTGAAAAAGAAGCCTATACAGAAGACGTTTTAGAGGTACTTCGTAAAGGCAATATGATAAAATTTGCTCAACTGATTGGCAAAAATTCAGAAAAATATAACGAAAAAATAATTTTTGAAATTGATAAGGCTTCTGATAGCTTTGATTTTATAATTGCAAGCGGGCTTGCATTTCCAAACATCTTACCAATAACTGTAAAGAAAAATATAAAATATGGTATTCTAAATTTTAGTATGCCATACTCAATTACAAAAGAATTTCCTGCAATGGGGTTTGGATTTCAAAATGTACCGTTCATAAATAAAATATCTTATTCTATTTTTACTTATATAGCAGTAAAGTTGTTCATTCAAAAAGAAGCAAACCAAACAGCTAAACTACTTAATTTGCCAAGCTGGGAAACATCAGAATTAATGACAGAGTTGTTAAGAAAGAATAGCCTTATCATTCATCCAATGAGTAATCAATTGCTCAAACAGCCTAAAGACTGGCCTTCTAATTCTTTTGTAACTGGTTTTCTTGAAATCCCAACAACTGAAAGGAATAGAAATATTAACGAACAAATCCCTGAAGCATTAAAAGTATGGATTGAAGATGGAGAAAAACCTATTTATATTGGTTTTGGAAGCATTCCTATTCCAGACACCAACTTACTAAAAACTATTGTAGATGAATTGTTGACCCAGACTAATCATCGAATAGTTTTTTGTAACGGCTGGACAAAACAATTCATAGACACCAATCATAAAAAAATATTTGTTGTTGAAAATATCAATCACGAATGGTTGTTCCCGAAATGCAAAATGACAATTATTCACGGGGGTATTGGAACTATTGGTTCTTCATTAAAAGCTGGCACCCCAATGGTCATTGTTTCTATCGTTGCAGACCAACCATTTAACGGCAAGCTAATAGAAGAAAATAAAACTGGTGTACATATTCCATTCAAAAAATTGACTTTTGAAAAACTACTTAAAGGAATAACTAAAGTTGATTCGACTGAATTTAAGCAAAATGCAAAATCCATTGGAGAAAAAATGTATCTCGAAAATGGTGTAAATGAAAGTCTTATTATTATCGAAAATTATCTAAATAAAAATTAAATATGACTACAATTTTGAACAACAAACATTATTTCTACCTATTGCTAACAATACTTGGCGGTGGACTTACATTTTATTTTGCGGTTCTTGGCATCATTGAACACAACGGTGATTTTGATAGTATTGAGTTTATTACGAGTACTTGGACAGACAATTATTATGCGAAAAGTTTGAGTTTCGACTTTTGGACAGGTACTATTGCAGGAACTTTTTTTATACTCGTGGAAGGGCTTCGACTAAAAATGAGAAGAATTTGGCTATATCTTTTCTTGACGATATGCGTAGCTTATGCATTCGGTTTTCCATTATTCTTGTTTATAAGAGAACTTCAT
>CANLPK010000116.1 GCA_947492885.1 Bacteroidota bacterium | reverse complement strand
AATGGGTTGAAGTAATGATATCATACTATCACCACTTAACTTAATTGCACCCTTAGTTTTTACAAAATTGTTTAATTGTACCACACACTCATAATTTCCTGAGGGTAAAGATGTAAATCGGAATTCGCCGCAACTATCCGTTATGGCTGTTTCCTGATATAGATGATTTAAGAAAAGCACCACAGAGACTTGATTTAGTGGTGCTTGAGTGTTGTTGTTTTTTACGATTCCTATAATCTCATTGGTTTGAGAAAATGTGTTTAGAAAAAGTAAAGTGGTAAGAAATGATAGGATTAATTTTTTCATGATGCAGGTATATTATATTAACTAATAGCCAGGTTATAGTTAATGGATGCATCGAATACATTAATTCCATAAAATAAATTTTAAAAAGCACGATTGAATTTAATAAAGTGGAGAATTCATTATTTACCACGACCTTGAATCATAATAAGCACAGTATAGAACATGATTTTTAAATCCATTGAAATGCTCATGTTCTCAATATAGAGGATATCATATTTAAGGCGTTCCACCATTTGTTCTACATTTTCGGCGTAACCATATTTCACCATGCCCCAAGAGGTAATTCCTGGTTTTATTTTATAAAGATGTTTATAATGAGGAGCCAGCTGTGTAATTTGATCGATAAAATATTGACGTTCGGGACGGTACCCAACAACACTCATCTCTCCTATTAATACATTATAAAACTGCGGTAATTCGTCGAGGCGCACCTTGCGTAAGAAGATACCAAGGCGGGTGCGTCGATCATCTTCCTTGCTTGATAGTCGCGGTTTATCGGTCTCCGCATCCACCTTCATCGTTCTGAATTTATGAATGAAAAATGGTTTACTATGTAGTCCAATTCGTTCTTGTTTATAAAACACGGGGCCTTTAGACGTAGCCCAAACAGCGATGGCCGTTATAATAAAAAATGGGAGTCCAATGATTAAGACCAATGCCGCAAATACAATGTCGATGGTGCGTTTTAACACCCTTTGCCATTCGGGCATAATCTCGGTATTCACTTCGATGAGTGCCGACCCCCAAACATTGTTCATCTTCACACTGCCTGTTACAATATCATACATATCGGGAGTGATTTTCACTTTCACATTCTCATTTTCCAAAATGGTGAAGATGGGATCCATATGATCATGATCCTGATTTTCGAGGGCAATAATTACATCTTCAATTTTTTCTTGCGCTATGAGTTGTGTTAATGCCTGGTAGTTTCCGAAATTTTTCGTTACGGCACCTATCATATCTTGAGCTTCTTCATTGGCTGTAACATATCCATTTACCCAATTGCCTTGAGATTTGCCAGTAGTCATGAGTTCATGGTATAAGCTCAAGGCCTTATTCCCATTGCCAATAATTAAAGTAGGAAAACGAATATCGCGTCGCAAAATTGCCGCTTTAGTGATTGAGGTTTGAATGAATCGAAAAAGTGATGTAATAGAAAAATGCAATCCAAACAATACCAATAACGATTTATAATAGTCGCGGTAACTATTTACTTCATCATCCAACAATAGTGCAAAAAACAAGACCACCACTCCTATAGCAACGATATTGATTGTTTTGGATAATTCCCATAAACGCGATCTGCGATAAATGCGGCGGTAATGTCCTGCAAGTGCATACAATACCAACCAATACAAGGCATATAGCAATGCAGATAGAAAAAACTTCTGTTGAAATTCAACAGGGATGATATATCCAAATTTCGCTGATTCGATATAGTTTTTTCGGAACCAAAAAAACAAGCCCCAAGTAATCATTGCGGCTACAATATCAAACAAAATATATTGTAAAACTTTAAATACTTTATTCAAAATGGATTAATTTAATATTATCGACAAAAACTTTTTTACTTGCACCTGTGGTATTCTGTGCACCAATAAACAATCTGAATTTTGTTCCCAATGGGTGCACTGAAACTACAGTAGTGAGATTGATATAGGCTTTCGACCACGTTTCTTTTGAGTTCAATGTAACTACCCCAGTTTTAATAATGGTGGTAGGTTCATTAATAAATAAGCCAATGGCCAAGGGTAAATCGGAACGGTAATTTATTTCAACAAATGTTTCAGAGCTAGAACTTGTTGGCAAGCTATATTCATTGCGAGTGGCATACTCCATGGTATATCCGTCTTTTATATCGAATAAGGCACAATGCCCTGCTTCAATATTATCGGCAGGAAGGCTATCACGCAAGAGGGTGTCAATATTATTATAGGTTGTTTTGCCAAACAAGGGCAAGATATTTTCGAAATCTTCAATCATCACAAACTTCACCGTACTCTGATAGGTTGTTGTAGGCTTGATGGTGATTGATTTATTTGCTGTTAAAACGGCAGTGGTATCAAAAGCTTTTAAGAAAGTGTAGGAATAACGAGGATTGGAAGCAATAGCATTCTCAACCACTGCTGGGAATACCTTAATATTATATGACCCAGCAATAGCCAATGGTATGGTAGCAGGCAAATGGTAAACACCTACGTTTTGATCATTGATATAAACAAAGGCTTCCGAGATGTTTTGTAATGAGCTTCCTTGGGTTAGATTATCCGTTTTTACAGTAAAGGTTTCAATATTCAAGAAGGAAGGTTCTTCGGCTTTTTGCTTACAGGAAACAAAGGCCATCATCAATAAAATTACATAAACAATATTTTTGCGCATCATCAATATTAAGAAATTAGACTCTCCCCTACTTCTCTGCAAAAATAACAGTTGTAAATGAGTTGGGTTGATTATTTTTACAAACGCTAAAATACTTCAAAAGGTTGCTTATTCAAACTAAATTAAAAGGTTTTTGGTTCTTGTTATTTTGCCTTCTCGGCTTCTCGGCATTATCTCAAACCGACTCTGCTACACTTGCCCGCCAAACCATTAGAAAGCGTGAAGCAGGCGTATATACTGGCATTGGGCTCTTTTATGGAGGACTGGGTTATGGGCTTTATAATACCTGGTACAAAGATTACAATACGGGTAAATTTCATTTTTTTAACGATAATTCCGAATGGAAACAAATGGATAAACTGGGACATGCTTACTCATGCTATTCGGAAGCGGTGAACGGAATGAACCTGATGGATTATGCGGGGTTACCTAAGAAGAAAGCCATGTGGATAGGTGGTTTTATTGGTTTTGGAGTACAAACTATGATAGAAGTGATGGATGGTTATAGCAATAAATGGGGGTTTAGTTGGGGAGATATGGGCGCCAATATGATAGGAACATCTTTGGCGCTTTCACAGCGCTATTATTGGAATGAGCAACGAATCAAACTATGTTATAGCTTTCATCAAAGTGATTTAAGGCATTTGCGTCCTGAATTATTAGGCTCTAATTATATAACCGGTGTTCTAAAAGATTATAATGCCTTAACTGGGTGGCTGAGTGTAAATGTTAGCGGCTTTGCTCCTAGCTCAAAATGGCCAGCATGGCTCAATTTGGCGGTGGGATATGGTGCCTATGGGATGCTTACAGGCAATCCGAACGACAACAATATTTTTGTTTCGAAAGGGATACTTTATAATTATTCGAATATCAAGCCTTATCGAATCTTATATTTTGCGCCTGATATCAGCCTTCAAAAGATTCCATTTATTAAAAAACATCATACCCTATTTTTAATTGCCCGATTCCTTGCCCCATTAAAGGTTCCATTACCTACGATTAGCCTGGATAAAAAAAATGGTCTTAAGTTCTACCCATTTTATTTTTAGTTTTC
Organism: Bacteroidota bacterium; assembly: GCA_947492885.1. GTDB lineage: Bacteria > Bacteroidota > Bacteroidia > UKL13-3 > UKL13-3 > CAINMV01. Next base: position 4,431 of record CANLPK010000116.1, on the reverse strand, counting down.
TAATTTTAATGTAGGTTTGCAATATGTCGAAAGAGAAAAAGAAATGGCTAATTAAATCGGAACCCGATGTTTATCCATTTGAACAATTGATTATTGATAAGAAGACAGCCTGGACTGGGGTAAGAAATTATGGAGCTCGTAATAATTTACGAGATATGAAGGTAGGTGATGAACTATTATATTATCATAGTAATATTGGGAAGGCCATTGTAGGAATTGCCAAAGTAGTAAAAGAAGCTTACCAAGATCCTACTGGCGACCATATCAATTGGGTGTGCGTGGAAGTAGCGCCGGTTAAAAAATTGAAACGACCTGTAACACTCGATGAAATTAAATCGCATCCTGGACTGGCCAATATGGATTTGGTTCGATTGGGTAGATTGAGTGTTCAAACGGTGAAACAAGAAGAGTTTGAAGAAGTGATTAAAATGAGTAACGAAAAATAAATTATCATGTCAAGAAAGTTTTTAGATGCCCGTAATATTGCTATCACTACACAGCGCTTGTGTTATGAGCTCATAGAAAATCATGATGACTTTAGCAATTCGGCCATCATTGGGTTACAACCTCGTGGGGTTCACTTTGCGCGCAAGCTAAGAGATGCTTTACAGAAGAGTATCAATAAAGATATACTTTACGGGGAACTCGATTTCACTTTTTATCGTGACGATTTTCGTACTAAGGAATTGGATATTGAAGCCAACGAAGTAAATATTGATTTTACAATTGAAGGCAAGAAAATAATTTTGGTTGACGACGTACTTTATACCGGCCGAAGTGTTAGAAGTGCACTCGATGCCTTGAACGATTTTGGTCGCCCACAGCATGTTGAACTGCTGGTTTTAATCGATCGAAGATACAATAGAGAGTTTCCCATAGAAGCCGATTATATTGGCAAACAAGTAGATACTCGTGCCGACGATAAAGTTAAAGTATCGTGGGATGAAGATGCAGTATGGATTTTGAAACGCAATGAAATAGCCTAAAATAAAGGCATTCGGGCAGTTTAACTACATCACTACATTAACCAGTTTCTTAGGAACAATAATCACTTTCTTAGGTGCTTTCCCATCTAGCCATTTCATAACAATCTCGTTGGCCAGTACCTCTTCTTGAATTTCTTCGTTGGTGGCAGTAAGCGGAAATACGATTTCTGTTCTCACCTTTCCATTTATAGAAATGCCATAGGTGAATGAGCTTTCGGTGAGGAAACGCTCATCGCATACCGGAAATTTAGCAAATGAAATGGATTCGGCATGTCCCAAGGCAGCCCATAATTCCTCGGTGATATGCGGGGCCATAGGAGCTAACAATATTAGTAGTGGCTCCAATATTTCTCTTTTGAAACATTTTTGTTCCTGCAATTCATTCACTGCAATCATAAAGGAACTCACACAAGTATTATAAGCCAGCGATTCGATATCTTTCTCGGCCTTGCGAATGGTACGATGTAAAATTTTGTTTTCAGCTTCGGTGGCAGCATCAGTAGTAATTAGGAAATTTCCTTTATCATCATAAAACAGCCGCCATAATTTTCGCAAGAAACGCGATACCCCTTCAATGCCTTTGGTATCCCATGGTTTACTTAATTCCACTGGGCCTAGAAACATTTCATACATACGAAATGCATCGGCGCCATATTGCGCAACGATATCATCAGGGTTAACCACATTATTGAGTCTCTTGCTCATCTTCTCCACTTGCGTACCGCAGATATATTTCCCATCTTCCAAAATAAAAGTAGCATCTGCAAATTCCTTACGCCAGGCGCGGAGTTTTTCTATATTCAATTCCAATCCGTCGCAACAATTAACATCAATATGCAATGGAGTTACATCATGTTCGTGTTTTAAATTATTCGACACAAAAGTGTTCTCCTTGTTTTTGATACGATAAATAAATTTCGAGGTACCCTGAATCATCCCTTGATTCACCAACTTCTTGAATGGCTCATCAAAATTGATATAATGTAAATCGAATAATACCTTAGTCCACATGCGGCTATAGAGCAAATGCCCCACAGCGTGTTCGGCACCTCCCACATATAAATCCACCTGATTCCAATATTGGGTTGCTTCTTTCGATGCAAACTCCTGAGTATTATTGGCATCCATATATCTCAGGAAATACCAGCTACTTCCGGCATAACCGGGCATGGTATTGGTTTCTCTTCGAGATCCATCGGGGCGATTTACCCATTCAGGAATGGTTGCGAGTGGCCCCTCTCCTGTTCCGGTAGGCTTGTAACTCTCTACTTCAGGCAAGCTAACGGGCAATTCTTTTTCGTCTAATAAATATGGGATATCGTTCTTGTAAACTACTGGAAATGGTTCGCCCCAATATCGTTGTCTGCTGAAACCAGCGTCACGCATACGGAAATTCACCTTTCTTTTTCCATTCTTTCGTTTTACAATTTTATCCAATGCAATATTGAATGCATTCTTATAATCGAGTCCATCTAAAAATTCGGAGTTGGTGAGCTTAAAGTTTTTGTCTGAATAAGCTTCTTCGCTAATATCAACACCATCAAAAATATTCGGTATTGATAAATTAAAATATTTAGCGAAGGCATAATCACGTTCATCACCACAAGGAACCGCCATAATAGCACCTGTTCCGTAACCAGCCAATACATATTCCGAAATCCATACTGGGATTGGCTTCTTAGTGAAAGGATGTTCAACATAAGCTCCGGTGAATGCGCCAGTTACTTTTTTCACTTCGCTCATTCGTTCACGATCGCTTCTGCTTTGAACGTATTCAATATATTTTTCTATTTCGGGCAATTGCGCTGCGGTAGTTATTGACTTCACCAATTCATGCTCGGGAGCCAATACCATAAACGATACGCCAAAGATGGTATCAGGGCGGGTGGTAAATACATTGACCCCGTTCATGTGGTCGATGAGTTTAAATTCTAATTCAGCACCTTCACTTCTTCCAATCCAATTGCGTTGCATCTCTTTCAATGAATCGCTGAAGGTTACCTTATTCAATCCATCCAATAATCGATCGGCAAATTCACTGATGCGCAGGAACCATTGGCGCATTTCTTTTTTTATTACAGGATGGCCGCCACGTTCGCTCAGCCCATTGATTACTTCATCATTGGCAAGTACGGTGCCCAGTGCCTCGCACCAGTTTACTGTTGAGTAGGCACTAAATGCCAAGCGATAATCCATGAGAATGATTTGGCGTGTTTCATCATCAAATTCATTCCATTCGGCTGCCGTAAATTTACGTGCGTTTTCTTCGGGGCATTCGATGGTATAGTTCCCAGTTTCACTAAAATCATCAATGAGAAGTTGAATTGGTTTTGCCTTATTCTCAATTCTATCGAAGAAGCTATTGAATAACTGGGTGAAGATCCATTGTGTCCATTTATAAAAATCGGGAGAAGCCGTACTTAATTCACGATCCCAGTCATAGCTAAATCCGATATTTTTAAGTTGCTCTTTGTATCGGTCAATATTTTTTTGGGTAGAGATGGCGGGATGGGTACCTGTTTCAATGGCGTATTGCTCGGCCGGCAACCCGAAGGCATCGAAGCCCATGGGATGCAACACATTAAATCCTTGAAGGCGCTTGTAACGCGCCATGATATCGCTGGCAATATAACCCAAAGGATGACCCACATGCAAACCGGCTCCACTGGGATAGGGAAACATATCAAGCACATAATATTTAGGCTTGCCTGCATCAATTCCGGTTTTGAAAGTTTTATTTTCAAGCCAGTATTGTTGCCATTTCTTATCAATGGATTTAAAATTAAACTCAGTCATGATACGTCACTTAAATTCCTGATAGCCAGGAAAAATTAAAAATCAAAAGCCGCAACAACCATGGCTGATGCGGCTTTGTGAATTATTTATAATTTATATTTTTCGGGATAGGCCCGTAAAATTTGAAAAATCTTTGGTAAAAAAAATTATAACCAGTCGTTCGCAAGAGCAAAAGCGGTAACCATAATTGGAATAGGCAGCCAAAATGCTTCTGGGCGGTAAAGCGTAATTAATGTAATAACTACTAGGCTTGCTACAAAAATAAGCCAGTATTTTCCTTTTGGTTTTGATTGGGTATTTGTTGATTCCGACATATACGCGCAAAAATATAAAATATTCTTAAAACGAAGGCATGAAAAATTGATTTTTTTGCCCATAAATTTGGGTGATAAAAAACAGTTTCAAAATCTATCCAGGATTGATATCTTTGAATTGTTATAACTGGAGATGCTAGTATTCTCCATGATCATTTGAAAAAAACTATTGCATATACCTTTTTAGTGTTGGTTATATTTCAAAATATGGCGATTATTACACTATTGATGGCATTTTATTTACAAGAAGAAACCATCGCCAAGGTGGAATGTGTAAACAAAGACGTGAAGAACTCCACCTGCCATGGCAAATGCTATTTGGCCAAGGAAATGAA
>CANLPK010000115.1 GCA_947492885.1 Bacteroidota bacterium | reverse complement strand
ACCGTGGCTAATTCGGAATAACGAATATAAAACCAAGACTGGATGGGGAGTTTTATATCGGTATTCCCAACGTTAGGCTGGAAAAGCACCGCCACCGAAGAAAAAGTATAGTTGTCTTCAATGGAGTTTAGGTCAATTTTAGTGGGTTTGAGCACGGTGAGCAATCCGTAACCTTGAACATGCGGATTCAAGGAAGTTTCATAAATAGAATCAGGTTCATTGGTTGCATTCCATGAATTTTGCACCGAGCGATTCACAGTGCTCAGATATTTTATCGCTTCTAATGAATAGACTGAGGTGAGAGAATCGTTTTGGTAAGGCTTGATTTTGCCACTCATCACCCCATCATAAAGTGCACATTCAATGCGGTACACCCGCGCATTGAGGGAATCGTACATAGAGGCTGCAGTTAACTTCGTTTGAGAATTAACAGTAAAAGTGAGTCCTAAAAAGATGAAAGTAAGTAAGTTTTTCATGGAGATTTTTTTTGAAAATTAGAAAAATTCCATGAAGGGGCAAAATGAATAAAACAGCATACTATAACCTGGCTCCGAGTCTTGGAATCATTTTATTTTTCCATTCACTAAAAGTGCCAGCAATAATTTCTTTGCGTGCTTCGGTTACAAGCCATAAGTAAAAGCTGAGGTTATGGATAGAAGCAATTTGTTTGGCCAGCATTTCTTCGGCAATAAAGAGGTGGCGTAAGTAGGCCTTGCTATATTCGGGCATGAGGTCGGCATCGATGGCACTGAAATCTCTTTCCCATTTTTTATTGCGAATATTGATGATACCGTTTTGAGTGAAGAGCATTCCATTGCGTGCATTGCGGGTTGGCATCACACAATCGAACATATCGATACCCAAGCTAATATTTTCTAAAATATTCACTGGCGTACCCACACCCATCAAATAGCGGGGTTTTTCTTTAGGCAGGATATCGCATACCATGGCACTCATCTCATACATCAACTCGGCAGGTTCGCCTACACTCAGTCCGCCAATGGCATTCCCATCGCAATTTTGTGCAGCAATGAATTCGGCCGATTGTTTACGCAGTTCGGGGTAGGTGCTGCCTTGCACAATAGGGAAGAGGGCTTGTTCGTAGCCATACAATCCTTCAAATTTACTATGGTGGCTCACACATCGCTGCAGCCATCGATGGGTAAGGTGCATGCTTTTGGTGGCATACTTAATATCGCTCGGGTACGGCGGGCACTCATCAAAAGCCATGATGATATCGGCACCTATCTGGCGTTGAATATCCATCACGTTCTCTGCTGTAAATAAATGGTAGGAGCCATTGATATGATTCTGAAACTTGGCTCCTTCTTCGGTAATTTTCCTTCTTCCCGAGAGCGAGAAAATTTGATAGCCTCCACTATCGGTTAAGATGGGGCGATCCCAGTTCATGAAGCGATGGAGCCCACCGGCCTCTTGCAAAATTTCTGTTCCCGGACGAAGAAAAAGATGATAGGTATTTCCTAATATGATTTGGGCTTTTACCCGATCTTTAAGTTCTTGTTGATGTACTGTTTTCACACTACCCACTGTGCCCACCGGCATGAAAATCGGCGTTTGAATGGTGCCATGGGCAGTATGCAATTCACCCGCGCGGGCATTGCTTTTGGGGTCGGTGTGTTGGAGATTAAATTTCAATAGTTATTTTTTTATCGTGCGTTAATGGTTTGTTCGTTACGAAGCTGATCGCTGGTTTTGGTGCTGCCATCGTGGCTCCATCCTGGTGCTTTAAAAATATAGTTCCATTTATCGCGTAAGCTAACTGGTTTCTTCAAGTCGTCGATTATTTTGATATGCTCACTTACGATGGCCTTGAAAGGGTTGATGGTATTTAAGGGTTTGGTTAATCCATATTTTGGAGCTTCTTCCTCTTCTTGGAAAGTGCCAAAAATCTTATCCCAAATAATCAATACTTGCCCCATATTTTTATCGAGGTACTTTATATCGCTGGCATGGTGCACCCGGTGATGGGAAGGTGTTACGAAGATGGCTTCATACCAGCCGGGTAGTTTGCCAATCATTTCGGTATGTAGAAAAAACTGATAGAATTGGTTGATCGCATAAATAAACATGATGGTCATGTAATCGAATCCCAGAAAGGCAATGGGCAGGTAGAACAAAAACCGATAGAACGGTTGGAATACAGAAGAACGCAATGCCACCGTGAAATTATATTTCTCGGCACTATGATGATTGCTATGCACCGCCCAGAAGAAACGGCTATTATGCTCGGTACGATGCAGCCAATAGAAACAAAAATCTTGGGCAAAGAACACAATTATCCAAACGAGTAATGGATTGGTATTTAATAATTCGGGTTTGAAAATGGCATATTGATTCGCCCAATAGAACAATCCCAAAATAGATCCTTTAATGAGCAAGTCGCAAAGAAACCCTGCAAAGGCGAACCACCCGCTAATAAGCGATTCAGAAAGGATATAAGCCTCTTTCCTTTCCTTGTAACTAATGTATAGTTCGGTAAGGATACATACCGTATATGCAGCAATGGAAACGTACAAAAGAATATATTCTCTACTCATAAATATTGGTTTGCAAAAGTAGGGTTATTGCAAATAGATGTCAAGTATATTTAAAATTATAAAAATGGTATTACATTTGAAACATCCTATTGCAAATTAATTGCACCCAACCATGAAAAAATATTTGATTGTGATTTTGTTTTTCTCCTTTTTCGCCATTGCCTTTAAATCTAACAATGGAGGCTTAAAGGTAGGAACAATCGCTCCTGAGTTTGCATTGAAAGATATTCAGGGTAAAGAGGTGAAGCTCTCCGACTATAAAGGTAAATTGGTATTGATTGATTTCTGGGCATCTTGGTGTAAACAATGCAGAACCGAGAGTCCACGATTGGTAAAAACGTATCAAAAATATCATAACGCCAATTTTGAAGACGGGGCCGGATTTGAAATTATAAGTATTTCTCTCGACGATGATGCCGCCGATTGGAAAGCAGCGGTAACACAAGATGGTTATACGTGGGCCAATGTAACTGAAGGGAAAAAATGGGATGCTGAAATCGCCAAATTATACCAGGTAACTTCACTTCCTACCAACTACCTCATCGATAGAGACGGTAAAATCATCGAAAAGGATCTAAGAGGAAATATGTTAGAGAACATTTTGATGTCTCTTAAAAAATAATAGATGAATCCTCATCAAGCAAAGCGGGTATCGTTACCCGCTTTTTTTATGTCAGTTTGGCGCAAATGCCTTTTGGCAATAAAATTGACAATTAGAGCACTGAAAACAACCATAAAACCCATGAGCAGTAAAGAAAAAGATATAACAGGGAATCTTGAAGACTTAAACTCCCCAGATGATTTAAACTCAACAGAGGCCGACGAAACACCAGAGTTAGCTAAAGCAGAACCTGAGGTAGAGCTAAGTGAAGAGGAAAAGCTAAAATTTAAGGTAAGTGAGCTAAACGACAAATTTTTGAGACTTTATGCCGAGTTCGATAATTATAAAAAACGAACCGCCACCGAAAGACTTGAATTAATGAAAACCGCTAGCAAGGATGTAATTGTGTCATTATTGCCCGTTTTGGACGATTTTGACAGAGCCTTGCAAGTCATGGAAACCGCTACCGATATTATTTCCGTGAAGGAAGGTATTCAATTGGTAAGAAATAAGTTCAATAAAACCTTGGAGCAACGTGGCTTAAAGGAAATGAATTCTATAGGTGAGGAGTTCAATAGCGATATTCAGGAGGCGGTAACCAGCATTCCAGCTGCCGAAGAGATGGCAGGAAAGGTGGTGGAAGTATTAGAAAAAGGATACTTGCTCAACGATAAAGTAATACGATTTGCCAAGGTAATCGTAGGGAACTAAACAAAATTAGGATTTTAAAATATATGGCCAAGAGAGATTATTACGAAATTTTAGGGGTAGCAAAGAATGCCACTGCCGAGGAGCTTAAGAAAGCGTATCGGAAGCGTGCGATTGAATTTCACCCTGATAAGAATCCAGGAAATAAGGAAGCGGAGGAGAAATTCAAGGAAGCAGCAGAAGCTTACGAAGTATTGAATGATGAGCAAAAACGTGCTCGTTACGATCGATTCGGTCACCAAGGAATGGGTGGAGCTGGCGGTGGCGGTGGTTTCCAAGGAGGAGGCATGAGCATGGATGATATCTTCGAAAATTTCGGAAGTGTATTCGGTGATGGATTTGAAGGATTCTTTGGAGGCCAGCGTGGTGGTGGTGGAAAGCGTCAGAATGTGGGTGGTAACTTACGTTTGCGAGTGAAAATGACCATTGAGGATATTGCCAATGGTGCTGAGAAGAAACTTAAAGTAAAGAAAAAAGTAAAATGTACCACCTGTAGTGGGTTGGGAGCAAAAGATAAAAGTGGATTTAAAACATGTAGCATGTGTAATGGTGCAGGTTCGGTGCGCCGTGTAACGAATACCTTCCTGGGCCAAATGCAGACTACTACTTCTTGTCCACAATGCCATGGAGAAGGAAGTACCATCAGCAATAAATGTGGATCATGCCATGGAAGTGGAATTATGGATGGGGAAGAATTGATCTCCGTGAATATCCCAGCTGGCGTGGTTGAAGGAATGCAACTCAACCTAAGTGGCAAGGGCAATGCAGGAGAGCGCAACGGAGTGAACGGCGATTTATTCATCTTGATTGAAGAAGAACCACACGAAATATTGAAACGTGAAGGAAATAATGTAGTGTATCATTTACATATTTCCTTCCCAGAAGCCACCTTAGGTGGCAGTTTTGAAGTGCCTACCATTGATGGGAAAGCAAAAATTAAAATTGATCCAGGAACACAAGCCGGTAAAATATTGCGTTTAAGAGGCAAAGGATTGCCTTCAGTGAACGCTTATGGCAAAGGCGACCAATTGATCGATATCAATGTATGGACGCCTCAAAAGGTAAGTAGTGAAGAAAAAGCGATATTGGAAAAATTGGCTCATTCCGAAAATTTCAAACCCAACCCATTAAAGGGAGAAAAAGGGTTCTTCGAAAGGATGAAAGAGTTCTTTACGGAATAACGTATTCTATAATTTTACAATAAAAATGGCGGTAAGAATTTCTTACCGCCATTTTTAATTTAATAACCTGAGAAATTAATTTCTCATGCGTTCTTTATATTTAACAAGTTGACCACGGAGGGTGTTCTCGGCCATATCCACGGCAGCTTCGAAGCTGATGCTGGTTTCCTTAACAAAGATGCTTTGATTTTGAACATTCAGTTTTACTTCTACCAGTTTGTTCTCTTTGGCATCATTAGTAACTTTTAAGAATACTTCTCCGCTTACGATATTATCATAAAAGGTTTCAAGTTTATTAAGTTTTTTCTCGATGTATTCAATTAGTTTTTTGTCGGCATCGAAATGAATAGATTGGATATCAAGTTTCATAAAATAAAAAATTAAAGGGTTGACATTTTTTGTATTGTAATTTGTTTAGGGAGCTTCAAGCTCTTGGGTGGTTGTTTTTGTGTGCTTTCTTGAGTTGTTCGATATTATTATGTGTGTAAATTTGAGTTGCTGCTAAACTGCTATGGCCCAGTAGCTCCTTGATGGCATTGATATTAGCGCCATTATTGAGTAGGTGGGTTGCATAGGTATGACGGAGTACATGTGGGCTTTTTTTCTCAGCAGTAGTTATCTCTGCAAGGCCGGCGTGCACAATGCGATATATGAATTTTTCGTAAACAGGTTTTCCATTGTCCAGGATAAATAAAAACTCATGAGCTAAATCCATTTGCTCTTTTTTGAGTTGAAGATATCCAGCAATCATTCCTTTGAGTTCATCGGTGAAAGGTATGATCCGTTCTTTATTTCTTTTGCCTAGTACTTTCAATTCGCCTTTGCCAAGGTTCACATTTCCCGTTTTCAGGTTCTTCAATTCGCTCAATCGCATGCCTGTTTGATAAAACATTTGAATGATGAGTTGATTTCTAAGATCAGCAAAGCTCTCGGATATGGGTTGTGTAGGCAATTTCTCCATCAATCGGCCTTCGATGAAGGAAGGCAAGCGGGATGCTGATTTGGGTGATTGAACTCTTAAGACTGGATTTTTCTTGATGATATTTTCTTGCATCAAGAATTTATAAAAGCTACGATATGCAATTAATTTGCGTTGAACACTGCGGGGTGAAATGCCATTTTCGAGCAATTCGGCCACAAAGGTTCGGATATGCTGAAACGTAGCCTTTTCTGGTTGGCTTAGTTCAAAGGTTTCGAAAAGGAAATTGGTGAATTGAAGGAGGTCGGAGCGGTATGCAGTAAGCGTATGCGTCGAGTAACGTTTTTCAAATTTCAGGTAGTTTAAAAAAGTTTCAACCATAACTCCTAATGCTTACACCACAAAATTAGTGAATTTTAAGTGGTTTTGAAAAAATAATTTTATGATGATTTTAATTATTCTATTTTTGAAGTCTAATTTATTTTATTGAATATGAATTTTCCTGCTGACTTAAAGTACACTAAAGACCACGAATGGGTTCGTTTTGAAGGCGAGTTTGCCTATGTGGGTATCACTGATTTTGCTCAAAAAGAATTGGGCGATATCGTATTTGTAGAGATTGAAACTCAAGGTCAAACCTTCAATAATGAGGAGGTATTTGGTACTGTGGAAGCAGTGAAGACCGTTTCCGACCTATTTATGCCATTGGCAGGTGAGGTAGTTGAGGTGAATCCTGAATTGGAGAGTAACCCCCAATACGTAAACGAAGACGCTTACGGTAAAGGATGGATGATTAAAGTTAAAACAAGTGGTGAGAATTCACACTTAATGTCGGCCGACGAATACAAGGATTTGGTTGGCGCATAATTAAGTTTAAGAAATTATAGTAAATTAGCCGTGGGTAAGGATACCCCGGCTATTTTATTTTAAAGAATTTGTATAATACTCCATGCTATTATTTCTTCGATACAACAAAATTACCATCGTATTCAGTTTCATACTGATTATACTATGTGGGTTTCCGGGCAATAAGATGCCATCGATGGATATCATGGATTTGTTTTCGTTTGATAAAATAGCCCATATGCTCTGCTTTGGACTGCTTTGCTTTTTTGCCATCACTGGCTTAGTGAAATATTTACATTTCAGCTTTATGAAAAGGCATTCCTTTACCTACGGAGTGGCCTATAGTATTTTCTTAGGTGCTGCCACCGAAATAGCGCAGGCATTTTTGGCAATACATCGCTCGGGCGACTGGATTGATTTTCTAGCCGATTGCTTGGGAATCACCTTGGGTGCAATGGTATATCTATTAATTTATCGGGAGCCTCGCGTTGCATGAAAGCAGTTTACGCCTATACTTTTAAAGGGAAAATTATTGTAAGAATTTTACGATTACTCTTTGCCGTAGTGCATTTATTGAAAGGTAGAAAATGGAAATATCCTAAATTGAATTTCAGTGAAGATCCTTTACACTATAGCATATTAGATGGTTTGTACTTTGGCTATAAATACTATTATGCGCCGCCTACCATCGACCCTACAATATTGCTTAGAAAGCATTTGATTGCTGAAACTGAAGAACTTCCCAATGAAGAAATAATAACCATTACTGCAGCAGGCGATTTGATGCCCTATGAATGGATTGATCCCCGATTCTGTGCGAATTTATGGGACGATATAGGGGAAGCTTTCTTTGCCAGCGATTTGGTGATTGCCAATTTAGAAACTCCCATCGATGTATCGCAGCCTATTGGTTTAGTGCCCGAGCTCATGCTGAATAATATGGAGTTCAATGGCGATGCCTCCATGTTTAAAGTATTTAATGGGAATGGGAAATATAAAGGGTTTGATGTGATGAGTACCGCCAATAATCATTCTTATGATAAAGGCGAAGCAGGAGTAATCAATACATTGAGTTTCTTATTTAAGGAGAAAATAAAATATTGCGGAACGGCAGCCACCTGGGAACAGCGTGATCAGTTTCCAATAATAAATTGTAAGGGAGTGAAAATTGCCTTTGTGGCATATACCTATTCACTCAATCACCTAATGCTACCCTTAGGCAAAGAGTACCTATGTAACCATATTCCATTGCATGTTGAGAACGGCGATTTATCGTTGGTGAAAAAGCAGGTGGCCTTGGCCTATGAAAGAGGGGCCGACTTGGTGATAGCCTCGGTGCATTTTGGAAATGCGTATCAACTATTCCCAAGCGAACATATTGTGAAAAATACGCATCGGTTATTCGATGAGTGTGGTGTGGATTTAATCCTTGGTGGCCATGCGCATAATATCCAGCCTATAGAATATTATCCTTTCATATGCCCATTCACCAAAAAGCAAAAGCAAGGCTTTGTAACCTATTGTATGGGTGATTTTGTAGCCTACGATATTTTCACTTGGGGGCACTTGCCCGTATGGTTGAAAATT
>CANLPK010000114.1 GCA_947492885.1 Bacteroidota bacterium | reverse complement strand
GGTGAGATTAAAAAAGGAATCTTCACTGTACTTAACTATATCTTACCACAAGATAAAAATGTATTGAGTATGCATTGCAGTGCCAATATTGGTGCTAGTGGCGATACTGCCATCTTCTTTGGTTTGAGCGGAACAGGCAAAACTACTTTGAGTGCCGATCCTAATCGTCCATTAATTGGTGATGATGAACATGGATGGGCACACGACAATACCATTTTCAATTTTGAAGGTGGATGTTATGCAAAGTGTATCGACTTAACTGAAGAGAAAGAACCCGAGATTTTTCATGCCATCACCAAAGGTGCCTTGGTAGAAAATATCGAATTCATACCAGGAACGAACGAGGTGGATTATGCCAATATTTCTAAAACAGAAAATACTCGTTGCGCTTACCCACTCGAGAACTTGAAAAATTTTGTAACGCCTTCAGTTGGTAAAAATCCACAAAATATTTTCTTCCTTACTGCCGATGCGTTTGGTGTATTGCCTCCAATAAGCAAGCTTACTGTGGAGCAAGCAATGTATTATTTCATCAGTGGATATACTGCTAAAGTTGCAGGTACAGAAGCTGGAGTTACCGAGCCACAAGCTACATTCAGCGCATGTTTTGGAAGAGCCTTCTTGCCATTACATCCTGGGAAATATGCCAAGTTATTGGGTGAAAACTTAAAGAACAACCCACAAATCAATGTATGGTTAATCAATACTGGATGGAGCGGTGGTGCATACGGAACAGGTTCACGTATGAAACTTAGCTTCACTCGTTCAATGATTACTGCTGCCTTGAATGGTCAGTTGAATGATGTAGTATATGATGCGCATCCAATCTTCGGTGTGCAAATGCCACATAGCTGCCCTAATGTACCCACAGAAATATTAAACCCTCGTAATACTTGGGCTGATAAAGCGCAGTATGATGCCAAAGCCAATGACTTGGCCAAACGTTTCATCGATAATTTCGCGAAGTATGCCGATGGTGTTACGTCCGACATTTTGGCTGCTGCACCAAAAGTGGTTTCAGCTCAGTAATAAAAATAAATTGTTTGCTACACCCTCTCATCCTTATGGTGAGGGGGTGTTTTTTTTATTGGATGCCTTCGTAGATGATGGCGGCACCTTGACCAACACCAATACACATGGTAGCTAATCCGTAACGGCTATTGCGTTTCTTCATCTCATGTAAAAGCGTTGCGCTGATACGTGATCCACTGGCACCTAATGGATGACCAATGGCAATAGATCCACCATTTACATTGACTTTGCTCGTATCCAATGCGAGGTCGCGAATACATGCAATACTTTGCGATGCGAAAGCTTCATTGAGTTCGATGAGATCGAGGTCGGATACCTGCAAACCAGCGCGGTGTAATGCTTTGCGAGTAGCTACTACGGGACCAATGCCCATATATTTAGGCTCTACCCCTGCAATGGCCATGCTCTTAATTTTGGCGATGGGTTGTAAATTGTATTTTTTCACTGTAGCTTCATTGCATAAGATGAGGCAGGCTGCTCCATCATTGATACCACTACTATTGCCTGCAGTAACGGTACCATCGGCAACGAAGGCAGGCTTTAATTTTGATAATGCCTCTACTCCAGACGCGCGTGGTTGCTCATCTTTTTCGAAGGTGATGATTTCCTTTTTGGAAGGAATCTCTACCTTGATTCGCTCTTCATGAAATCTGTTCTTGGCTTCTGCTGCCACATATTTTTCTTGAGAGTGCGCAGCAAATTCATCTTGCTCACTGCGACTGATATTCCATTTCTTGGCAACATTCTCTGCTGTTTCACCCATGGTATTGGTATGTCCCAGATGCACCATTTTGTTATTGGTGAATCGCCATCCAATGGTGGTATCGTGCATATCGGCGAGGCGCCCAAAAGGGTGTTCGTTTTTTGCCATCACAAAGGGAGCACGCGTCATGCTTTCAACACCCCCTGCAATATAAATATTTCCATCGCCACACATAATTCCTCTCGATGCATCCATGATACTTTGCAACCCTGATGCGCATAAGCGATTCACGGTAACACCACCAATAGTAAGGGGCAAACCCGCCAGCAGCAAGGCCATACGGGCTACATTTCTATTGTCTTCACCGGCCTGGTTGGCGGCACCCAATACCACATCTTCAATTTCATTCACATCTATGGCTGGGTTGCGTTCGATTAGTTTTTTAATGGCAAGCGCTGCGAGGTCGTCGGGACGCAACGTACTTAATGCGCCTCCAAATTTGCCTACTGGGGTACGTAAAATATCAACTATATAAACAGTGTTCATGTGAAATAATATTAATGAATCAATACGATAGGGATTTGTGCTCTCCTTTTATAGGCTGCAAAAGTAGGTTTAATTTTAAATGAATACTAATGCGTTTTGAGATACTCGGCCACACGCAAGGCTACATTTTCGCGCACATCTAAATAAAACAAATTATAGTCGCCAGCATGATAGATAGGAGTGCGAATGAGGGCACTGCCTGGAAATTTAGGTTTGGTAATCCAGAGTAATCCCTGATGCACTTCCGCATCGCAAAGTTTGGGACGCACCTTGTCAAATGGCCTTACTACTGCACCTTTACTTTGTGATGCACTCACGTGTATCTCTGTGGTGGTCCAGCTAATTGGATTGGTGCATACCGCATTTATCAACCCTTTTTCATAGTACGTTGGGATGTACTTTTTTTCAAAAGTATTCCAGCATGTGAAGCAATTTATTTGATGTGCTTGAGTGCAAGGCACGATGGTAGGAAAGGAGTCTTTCGGTACAGGCATCCCAACTAAATACGCCACTACCAGCTTTTCTTGTAATGGCTTGTCCATGAAAAACTCTTTCAGTAATCGTGCAGCATGAATGGTTCCCTGACTATGCGACGCAATGACGATGGGACGTCCGTGATTGTAGTGTGCCAGATAATATTCGAAAGCAGCTTTCACATCGGTATACGCCACTTCGAGGGCAGCTTGCTTATCGAGCATGTCTTTGGTGACAAAAATATAGTAATGTGCCTGGCGATAATGCGGTGCATATATCTTACACGATCCATTAAAGATGGTGCTTTGATATAAGATGCTATTGCCATCGGTTTTCTCATTCAGTTTTTTATTATTTATATCGGCATTCCAAATATATTTATCATCGGGCTGGTCGAGATAAGATGTTGGATAAATAAAAAAAACATCGGCCGCAGCACTGTCTTGATTGTTTTTTAACCCTTTGGGCGTTTTGTCGGCATTGTCAATCCTATCAGGCAATGCCGCCCAAGAGCCAGGCTTGGAATAATCGGGTATTGGTGGAATATTGGTACTATCGAAATGGGTAGTAATGGTATAAACTTGCGCCCTTGTATTGAGATACAAAGCACAGTATAAACTAAAAAAAAATAGCTTCAGTTTCGATGGCATGAAACAAAAAAAATTATCGTTTCTTATAAATTGGAACGGTACTGCAAGGTTCACCGTACATTATACTTTTAACGTATGGGGTAAGCATACGTGTAACTTCTACATAAGCGGCGGTAGGAATATTAATTTCTCCGCAACCTTTCACCACCACACGCTGGTCGGTATAGTCGGTTGGGTTTACTTTGCCGAGTGCCGACATGAGCATGGCATTTTCCATTTCTGCTGGTGAGCCAAAATAAACGAAATGTGCCACCGGCTCAAGTTTATTGGCCAGTAGCATATAGGCCCACGTAGGTACAATGGCATCAGTACTGCAAAAGATGGCTATATTTTTATCGCGATACTGCTCCCAATCAAACTCTGCAATGAAGTTACGAAAATCTTTTTCACGTAAAATAAGTCCTTGAAATAAGCATTGATGCATATCAAAAACCGCGCGCTCATGTCGATCATATAGATCTTCCAAGCTGAACGTGATCAGTGAACTTTGTGTGACTTTATTGATGATTACATCTTCCATACTATCCAGTTTTATGTTTATTGTATTCCGAGCAATTCCCCATCAACTGTGGCATTCACATACTTGCGCCATTTCTCAATGACGAGTCGCATATCGTCGGGCAACTCACTTTCGAAAAACACTTCTTCACCAGTGGCCGGGTGTTTGAATCCGAGCGACTTCGCATGCAAGGCCTGACGTGTGCAGATGGAGAAACAATTCTCTACAAATTGTTTGTATTTACTAAAAGTAGTTCCTTTTAAAACTGATGAGCCACTATAGGTTTCATCGTTGAATAATGGATGTCCCGCAAATCGCATGTGGGCGCGTATTTGATGGGTGCGCCCTGTTTCCAATTGACACTCGATTAAGGTGACATAATGAAAGCGTTCGATCACTCTATAATGCGTGATGGCCGTTTTACCAAAGGTTTCGTCATGCATGGCAATCATCGTAACGGGGTCGGATGGATTGCGACCAATATTGGCATTGATGGTTCCTTCGTTCTCAGTAAAATCGCCCCATACCAAGGCCCAATATTTACGCTGTATGGTATGATAGAAGAACTGTTTTTGTAAGGAGGCCATGGCTTTTTCATTCTTTGCAATCACCAAAAGCCCTGTGGTAAATTTATCGATGCGATGCACCAATCCTGGCCGTCCTTCACCATTAGCAATATTAGGTAGGTTGGCATATTTGAATGCCAAAGCATTCACGAGGGTGCCACTGCGGGTAGCAACACCAGGATGTACGGTCATTCCAGCCGCTTTATTTACCAAAAGTACATCATCATCTTCATAAACGATATTGAGCGGTAAGTCTTCAGGGATTAATTCGGTATTGATGGGAGGCCTCGAATAGAATACGGTAATCACATCCAAGGGCTTCACCTTATAGTTCACTTCTACGGGCTGATCATTAACCTTTACCATACCCATTTTCGCCGCGTGGTATATGCGTGTACGGCTAATATTCGCTAACTTTTGAGCTAGGAATTTATCTATACGAATCGTTTCCTGTCCTTTATCTACAATGATTTTATGAATCTCGTAGGCTTCAGCAGGGGTAGCCGTTTCTTCAGTTTCTTCAATTTCTTCTTTCACAATGGGGGTCATTAGGCGCTTGAGTTCATATTTTAATTGTATGCAAATTTAGTCAATAATTAACAATGCCGAATCATGTTTATCGGGCGAAGAAAGCTGATATACCAAAGGGTAGCCCGTAAAAGCCTTTAGGGGTTGGAATAAACCGAATAATTAGGGCACGTGTTAATCCCGCTTTCCTGATTATCTTTGCCACTATGATATTATCTATGACTGGCTACGGACAAGCCATTGCCGAATTCGAAAGATTCACTATTAAAACAGATATCCGATCGGTTAACGGAAAAGCGCTGGATATTAATTTACGTATTCCCAGAGAGCTGTACACCAAGGAATTTATTTTGAGGAACGAGATTTCCAAAAATGTAGTGAGAGGCAGTGTGAACATGAATATCAATATTGAATATAAAGATGTGGCCTTGAGTGCCCGCAAAATCAATAAAGAGCTGGCTATTTCATATTTGAAGGAGCTTGCCAATATTGCCAATACGATGGCATTGCCCAACGAAAATTTAATGCAAAATGTATTGCTCTTGCCAGAGGTGATGAAAACCATCAACGAAGAAATGAGTGATGACGATTTTGCAAGTGTGATGCAAAGTGTATCACAAGCCTTGGATCATTTTATAAATTTCCGTAAGCAAGAAGGGGCCTCTCTAGAAAAAGTATTACGTCAAAGTGTTCATAATATTTCGGGCATTATAAAGGAGATTGAAGCCTTGGAAGGCCGCCGTATGACTGCCATTCGTGAGCGTCTTACCAAAGATCTTACCGATTTAAAAGAGCGTATCAAGGTTGATGAAAATCGTTTCGAACAGGAACTAATTTACTATATCGAAAGATTAGATATCACCGAAGAGAAAGTACGTTTACGCAATCATTGTTCGTATTTTGAACAGGTGATGGATGAAGAAAATTGCGGTAAGAAATTAAATTTCGTTTCTCAGGAAATGGGTCGCGAAATTAATACCATGGGAAGCAAGGCCAATGATGCCAAGATTCAGCAACTGGTGGTATTGATGAAAGACGAGTTAGAGAAAATAAAGGAGCAATGCCTGAACGTGCTTTAGTGCCATGTCCTCACAATTCATAGAAAACCTATTTGTAGGTTTCAATTACCTTAATCAAATCTTTTAGATACACTTGCTTTTGTGCCTCACGGTGTGTTTTACCATAATTGGTATAATAGTGGTGGGCATTCAAAAAACTCACTTGAATCTTGTTCCATTGTTGTTCGTCCTTAATTTTATTATAGAACTTCAATTCCGAAAACAAGGTATCTCCAATCTCATAAAAATCGTCGCGGCCTAAATAATCCAAGTCGGCATCGCATAAAATTTCTTCGAGTTTGTTTTGTGGGTTTTGAGGAATTTTGGTGGCCATAATCATACCGCAAATCACTTCGATATGCTCGGGCGTATAACCAAATCCTGGCAAGGTTTTGCGTGCTAAGTCGCAACCACTCTCTTCATGATTTTGGTAATCGATGGTGAAACCCGAATCGTGATAAAGTGTGGCTGTTTTAATTAAGGCAAGTTCAACCGAAGAGGTGATTCCTTCTTCTTTGGCAATGTTAACCGCTGCGCTATATACATCGCGGGTATGGTGCAGACCGTGATAGAAGAGATGACCCGGAAGTTCGTCTTCCATCTTTTTTAGAATAAAATCCTGTGCGGCAACAAAGTTCATAGGTTGTTTCAGTATTGTTTTAAAATTTTTGCTAGGCGAAATTGGCAATGGCTAATCCGTCCTTGCTTCTCATGATATCGATAGGGTTGATACACATCACCGGAATTTGTGCCTCATTGGCAATGATGGCTTGCTCGGGAGCTCCCATCACGTATTCGCTAATTCCTTTATCCATGGTAGTCATTACCACAATTAAATCGGCATTTACATTTTTCGAAAGGCTGATGGTTTCGCGGGTAAGCCCTTGATTGTTTTTACCCAATTCATGCAAGTCGTATTCGAAATTATTATTCGCCAAATAGCTTTTCGCATAAGCGATATTATTTTTCAATGCCTTGGCAGTGAATTCATCTTTTTCGTAATCGGCCATCAAGTGAAATTTCGAACCAAACATCTCCGCAATATATACCGCCCAATCGAGCTTTTGTTTCGACTCCTTCGAGAAATCCATAGGAAGAACAATATTGCGATAACCTTCTTCTTGCTTGGCAGGCGGTGCTTGAACAACAAGGAACGGCACATTGCTATTGGTAATCACCTTCAATGCATAGCTTCCAATGAGTTTCTGAATCCCTTTGACACCATGTGTTCCCATCACCACCATAATGGCTTTGGTAATTTCGGCTACCTCTCCAATTTTTTCCAAATAATCGCCCGCGGTAACTACAATCTGAGTATCTACTCCATTGTCGGCCTTGTTCTTTTCGGCAATGGCCTGAAGTTTCGTCTCAGCACCACTCTTCTCCTTATCGGTTTTTACGATATGAGTAATAGTTACTGGTTTATTAATAACTTTAGATAATTTATTGGCGTGCAATAAAGCATTATCGGCTACTTCCGTGAAATCGTGAGGAACTAATATGGTGAGTGCTAATGATAAATCTTTCATATAGTGTTGTCTGATAAAGAATTTTTGATTTTTTCAAAAGTATATATTTTCAGATACTATCCCAAATTTTTGTTCTTGGGTTATTACTCTTCAAATCAGTACTATAAATTGATTAAAAAAACCAATGATTCAAATATCCTTCTTTTACAAACGTAGAAAAAAAAAGATAGCAAATGGCACGCTGATTATTATTTGCGTGATTTTTAGTAGTAATGACTTATTTTTGCTATGCCTTATGTTCAATACGATACAAAATCTTTTAGTGAAGGAGTTTACGCTCGAATGGCGCAACCGCTATGCTTTCAATGGCATTGTAGTGTATTCACTCATCACTGTTTTCACTGCCTTCATTGCTTTTAAAGAAGTTTCACCAGAAACGTGGAATGCATTGTTTTGGGTGATTTTATTATTTGCTGCCATCATTACTGTAAGCAAAAGTTTCATGCAGGAAGCACGTGGCCGACAATTATATTATTATACCATTGCATCGCCAGTTGCGGTAATTATTTCAAAAGTAATTTACAATATCTGTTTCATGCTTTTTGTTTGCCTGCTTTGTTATGCAACCTATAGCTGGTTTTTAGGCAACCCTGTAATTCGCAGAGGATACTTTATTACGGCACTGGTTCTTGGCAGTGTGAGTATGGGTGCAGCATTCACGTTACTTTCGGCACTCGCCTCCAAAACCAATAGTGGCGCGTTATTGATGCCTGTGCTTAGTATACCCATCATCTTTCCATGTATCATGGTTTTGATTAAGTTAAGCAAGGGCGCCGTAGATGGTTTGGATCCATCAATTATCATGCCCAATGTGATGGTGCTTGGGGCCTTATGTGTGATGCTGGTGGCTTTGGCCATTATCCTCTTTCCATTAATTTGGAAAGAGTAATTCATTCATCATCAAGCCACCGATTCTTCAAT
>CANLPK010000113.1 GCA_947492885.1 Bacteroidota bacterium | reverse complement strand
GAGCTGTCACAAAAATTCATTAAAGCTCTGCTTCCTGCTAAATCGTTTATCGTAATTGGCCTTGACATATCCCTTTTTGGGGTATGTGCGATAATTAGAATTGAAAGTCCGTGTTTGTTTTTTAATTCCTTTAGATGCCTCATTAGTGGAGTGGCATCTTTTGATTTTTCAGTTTCACCTCTCAGGAATGAAATATTATCAATAATTATGATCTTAGAGTCTACCAAAATAATTTTTTCATTCAGCGAATCAATTAAATATTCTTCAAATGATTTTCCTTCAGGAAATTCAGCATCTGGATTAATTTCAATCCGATAAAGTTCATCATTGAACTTATAATGGGTTGAATATTCATATGAATATCTTGACTCAAACTGCTTGTCTGTTAATTCAAAGTCGCAATAGATAACTGATTGTCTATTCGCTTCAAATTTAAACCCTTCAATTGCGGAGCCCCTGCTAATACTGTCTGCGATTTGAACTGCCAATATTGATTTGCCTATATTAGAATCGGAAAATAAGATACAAACTTCCCCTTCATACCAAAAGTCGTCAAAAAGTCTTCTAGGTATGGGTTTGGTCTTTGCTTGTTCTATCCATTCGTTTGCCGTTTTAATCGTTAATAAACTTTTATTATCATTTTTTGAATGTAGGTTGTTTGAAAGTTTATTCGCTTCATCTAAGAAATCATTAATGTAGATATTGGATTCCTCAAATTTAAAATCAGGATTTAGGGAATTACTTGAACTGCCTAAATCATCACCCGTTATAATTTCGCTTTTATCCATTTCTTTTATTCTTTAAATTGGATAAAAATTGGTCGGTGGCAACACTGATGTGAAATTCGCTTTTGCCATGTTTGAGCCATTGGTCGATTTCTGACTTCAAGAAGCGAAGTTTCTTTTTACCTTTATGGAATGGGATGGTCTTGAGTTTGACCCAAGTGTAAACAGTTGGCTTCTTTGGCTTATCAGGTAAATAGTCACAAAGTTCCATTAAATCGAACCAAACATCTGCATTGGATGCTATGTTTGCTTCCTTTGGGGAATGTTTCATATCGAGAAGTAAATTCTCAATATTACTCAGTCGGTCATTTAAAATTTCAAACGGGTTGTTCATTTTGGTATAGCAATTTGCTGCTACAAAAATGAATAGACTGGATATTTATAACCACTCGCGAGTGGTAGGTGAATGGTATTATTTCATATCGGCATTTTCACATTTAGCCTGAAATGCAGTTATAATAGACCTTATACTTAAAAGTGAACTCTTGTTTTTTTTACCACTTAGTAACCGTTCTGCGGCTTTTAAAACCCTCAGATGCTTTGTATTGGCACTTTTATTTTCCCTTAATCGAGCTAAATCTTTTATGTCAATATAGGTATTTATAAGTTTTTGAGTGCTTCGAAATTGGCTAAACTCTATAAGAATATCAGCAGCATTCGATTCATCGATAGGTATATTCAGAAGCTTATATGCTATTGCGATTGCTTTTAGTGAGTAATTTTTGTCGGATCCTTCTTCAATATTCTTGTTTTTCTTTTTAGAAAGAGATATTGACTTAATCCAATCGATTAAAACTTCCTTTCTTTCAATAGTTTTCAAACTTTCATGTAAGTCATAGTAGTAATCTCGAATTTTTGTTTTAAAAATAGCATAGTCTTTATGTTTTAATAATTGATAATCTAACACATCTCTAATGACCGGTATAGGAACAGTACAAATCTGCAAAGCCAAAAAAGAATAATAGGCCACTTCATGCTTATCGGGAGTAAGTATATAATGATCATAAAATTCAACTATGCGATGATCATAATTCACGTAACTTCGATTTATATCAGCAACTATTCGATTAAGTTCTTTAATGCTAAATGTATTAAATTTAATTGCATCTTTCTTTCGTATTAGCGCTCGTTCTATAAGATATTCTGCATTGCACATTACAGGACTAATTCCTTGCTCAAAGTTTCTTTTTTCAATGATATAATAAAGTGTTTGATAGTAATCACTCGAGAAATCTAATTCTTTACCATAAAATAAACTTCTAACTATTTTAGCACAGTTAATAATGGATAATTCTATATCATTTGTAATTGACCACCTACCTGAGAAGGGATGGGAATTTATTCGATTAATAATTTCAATCTTATTTGAGCCGTCTTGGCAGTAGAAATCGTCACTTATAAGAAAACCGCTTTCTTTACTATTATTCCATATCTTAAAAACGATATGAATATTATTGTACCTGAAACTTTCATTTACAATTACAATTGAGACACTTTCATTTATTTGTAGTTCAATTGGGGAATTCAAAATGAAACAATATTTTCCATCCCTAATTGTAATTTTCTTAATATCACCTTGAGTTCGACTTAGTTCATATTTCATAATTCTACCAATTTATTGTTTATACGCAATTTTACAAAGAACGATAAATATTCACAAGGGGTCTTTCAAATTAAATATTTTTAGTTGGCATAAATTCTAAGGTTGCGTGCAAGAGATTAGATTATAATTTTTAGTTCATGAAAAAATGCTATACCAAAACTCGAACCTTCTATAAATCTTTCCTTTGTTAGATTATGAAGTTTGATCTCTCAAATCCTAGTGATAATGCTCCTTTCAAATTATTTTACGTTATTTGTACGATAAGTTATTTTACTTTTTCCTACCCCATAAAAGGTATAGGAATGATGATTTTAAGTACTTCACAAATAAAAATTAAATATAATGTTCGAACAAACCTTTAAAAATATTGATGATATACTCCATAAAGACGCTGGATGTGGTAGTGAACTCGATTACGTAGAGCAGACTTCTTGGGTACTTTTCCTTAAATACCTCGATGATTTAGAAAACGACAAAGCCACAACTGCCGAACTTACTGGCAAAGCATTTACTCCAATTATTGATAAAAAATACCAATGGACTACCTGGGCAGCACCGAAAGGCAAAGATGGTAAACTTGACCACCAGAAAGCCTTAACTGGGGATGATTTGGCCGATTTTGTAAACATTAAACTATTCCCTTACCTCAAAAAATTTAAAGCTGATGCTGAAAGTGCTGACACCATTGAATATAAAATTGGTGAGATATTTAGCGAATTAAAGAACCGTATTCAAAGTGGTTATAATTTACGTGAGGTAATAAACCGCATTGATGAACTGCGTTTCCGCACTCATGCCGAAAAGCATGAAATGAGCCATTTGTATGAATCTAAAATACAAAACATGGGCAACGCGGGACGTAATGGTGGCGAGTATTATACACCTAGACCATTAATTACAACCATTGTAAAAGTGGTTGCACCTAAGATTGGTGATAAAATATATGATGGAGCAGTAGGTAGTGCAGGATTCTTGTGTGAAGCGTTTACTTACTTGCAAAACAGTAAGAAACTTACAACCTCCGATGTAACGACCTTGCAGAAAAAAACCTTTTACGGAAAAGAAAAAAAATCATTGGCTTACATCATTGGTACCATGAATATGATTTTTCATGGTATTGAAGCCCCAAACATTATTCATACCAATACCCTTGCCGAAAACTTAGCTGATATACAAGAGAAAGACCGCTACCATATTGTTTTGGCTAATCCTCCTTTTGGCGGAAAAGAGCGAGCCGAGGTGCAGCAGAACTTCCCCATTAAAACTGGGGAAACAGCTTCTTTGTTTTTGCAGCATTTTATTAAAATTCTAAAAGCGGGAGGAAAGGCGGGTGTAGTTATAAAAAACACATTCTTAAGCAATACGGATAATGCCTCTGTGGCTTTGCGAAAGTTACTTTTAGAGAGTTGTAATTTACATACTGTACTTGATTTGCCTGGAGGGACTTTTACAGGAGCTGGCGTAAAAACAGTCGTATTATTTTTTGAAAAAGGAAGTGCTACAAAGAAGGTCTGGTTTTACCAACTAAACTTGGATAGAAACCTTGGAAAGACCAATGCCCTAAGCGAAAAAGATTTGGCAAACTTTATTGAATTTCAAAAAACAAAAAAGGACAGCGAAAACTCTTGGAGCATTAATATCAAGGATATTGACCAAACTACCTTTGACCTCAGTGCTAAAAACCCCAACAAAAAAGTAGAAGCCGCTTTACGCCAACCGCAAGAAATTTTGTCAGCTATGAAAGCCTTGGATGATGAAAGTGCTGATTTATTAAATTCAATTTTAGAATTGATATGAAAAAAGGTTGGGAATTAAAAAAACTGGGGGATGTTTGTTATAGCAAATCATCAAATGTTTCTCAAAATCAATTAGCCGATGAAATTGGCAAATATCCAATTTTTGGTGCAAGTGGTTTAATAAAAAATATAAGTTTCTACCATAGAGATAAACCATATTTATCAATAGTAAAAGATGGCTCTGGATATGGAAGAGTTACAAAAATGGAGGCTTTTACCTCTGTAATTGGAACTTTGCAATATATTTTACCAAATGATGAAATTGATTTAGATTATCTAAATTATTCATTAATGTCTGTTGATTTTAAAAAATATGTTCAAGGGGCTGCTATACCACATATCTATTTCAAAGATTATAAAAATGAGCCTTTTCTATGGATGCCTCTTCCCGAACAAAAACGCGTTGTAGCCATATTAGATAAAGCCTTTGACGCGATAGCCAATGCAAAAGCAAATGCCGAACTAAACATCAAAAACGCCAATGAACTTTTTGAAAGTTATTTGCAAGAAGTTTTTGAGAATCGAGGGGGGGATTGGGTCAAGGTTAAATTAGACAAATTGCTTGAAGATGGTTGGATAATTAGTCACCTTGATGGCAACCATGGGGGAGATTATCCCAAAAGAGAAGAATTTATAAGTGATGGAGTCCCATATATATCAGCAAACTGTTTAAAAGGAACTAACATAGATTTCACATTGGCAAAATTTCTTTCACCGACAAAAGCGGCAACGTTTCGCAAAGGTGTGGCAATAAATAATGATGTGCTATTTGCCCATAATGCAACGGTTGGCCCGGTTGCATTATTGCAAACAGATGAAGAAAAAGTAATTTTGGGAACTTCATTAACTTATTATCGATGCAATACTCAGTATATTTTGCCCGAATATTTAGCTAATTATATGCGCTCCAAAGAATTTAAACTGCAATATGAAATAGTTATGCGGCAATCAACAAGAAACCAAGTTCCAATTACAAAGCAAAGAGAATTTTATCATATTATCCCTCCAATTGAATTTCAAAAAGAAATTATTATAAAACTTGAACAATTGCTTGAGCAAACTCAAAAATTAGAAATGATTTATCAAGCCAAAATAAACAATTTAGAAGAACTCAAAAAATCACTATTACAAAAGGCTTTTAATGGTGAATTAAAAACAAATGCAGTAGAAGTATGATAACACAACAAGATGTAATTGACCTTTGCAGTTCAGCAGCAAATACAGGGTTTAATGTAAATCCCGAAAATCTAACATTTCTGCAATGGAATGCAGGTTTGCAAACTCATATTCCTTTTGCGTTACCTGCTAATAGTGCAGCCGTTTATATTTTTAAATGGAACAATTTCTATTTAAAAGTTGGAAAAGTTAACACCAATTCAAATGCAAGGTATCAATCACAACATTATAACCCAGGTAGTAGTCCAAGTAACTTAGCTAGAACACTTAGAGGTGAACCTGAATTTCACGCTATGGCTGCAATTATAGAACCTAATGACAACAATTGGGGAGACTGGATAAAAACAAATACCACAAGGTATAATATTATAATTCCCTCAAATTTGGGTAAGAACTTTGTTCATTTTGCAGAAGCTTTTTTTATTTTGAAGTGTACCCCAATGTTTGAAAATACAGAAGCATGAACGAAGCAGAAACCCGCGCAGAACTCATCGACCCCAAGCTAAAGGCTTGTGGTTGGGGCGTTATCGAAGGCTCCAAAATTCTTCGTGAATACAATATTACTGCTGGCAAAATTCAAGTTGGAGGTGGTAGGGCTAAAAAAATTATCGCCGATTATGTATTGGTTTTTAAAGGCATTAAATTGGCAGTTGTAGAAGCAAAGAGTGATGATTTAGGGGTTGGTGAAGGAGTTGCACAAGCAAAGCAATATGCTGATAAACTAAAATTAGAAACCACCTATTCAACCAACGGTAAGGAAATTTACAGCATTTGCATGAAAACGGGTGTTGAAGGATTGGTAGAAAATTATCTTACTCCTGAAGAACTTTGGAATAAAACATATCCAAGGGGTGAGGCCACTGCCTTAGTTTTATATAAACCTGCCAACGAATGGCGCTTAAAATTTGCCGATATTCCATTTGAAGATAAAAGTGGTACATGGCAATTACGCTATTACCAAGAAATAGCTGTTCGTAATGCCATCGAAGCCATTGCCAATGGCAAAGAACGAATTCTATTAACTCTAGCAACAGGTACAGGCAAAACCGCCATTGCATTTCAAATAGCTTGGAAATTATTTCAAACTCGCTGGAACTTAAAGCGTGATGGCAGTCGCAGACCACGTATTTTATTTTTAGCAGATAGAAACATATTAGCTGATCAAGCCTATAATTCATTTTCTGCTTTCCCTGAAGATGCTTTGGTGCGTATTAAGCCAAGTGAAATAAAAAAATCAGGGAATGTTCCTACCAATGGAAGTATCTTCTTCACCATTTTTCAAACTTTCATGAGTGGTACCGACAAAGAAGGAAAACCAGCTCCCTACTTCGGTGCCTATCCTCCCGATTATTTTGACTTCATTATTATTGATGAGTGCCATAGAGGAGGCGCAAATGACGAGGGTAATTGGAGGGCTATCATGAATTACTTTTCACCTGCCGTTCAATTGGGTTTAACAGCAACTCCTAAAAGAAAAGATAATGTTGATACCTATAAATATTTTGGAGAACCAGTTTATATTTATTCACTCAAAGAAGGCATTAATGATGGTTTTCTTACTCCATTCAAGGTAAAGCGAATCAAAACTACCCTCGATGATTATATCTATACCAGTGATGACAAAATTATTGAAGGGGAAATTGAAGAAGGAAAAATATATACCGAAAGCGATTTCAATCGCATTATTGAAATAAAGGCAAGGGAAGCCAAACGGGTACAGATTTATATGGAAGAGGCCAACCAAAAAGAGAAAGCCATTATCTTTTGTGCCACACAAGACCATGCCGCAGCAGTTCGCGATTTAGTAAATCAATTCAAAAAATCAACCGACCCTAATTATTGTGTTCGTGTGACGGCCAATGATGGTGAAATTGGCGAACAATTTTTACGTGAGTTTCAGGATAACGAAAAAACAATTCCAACGATACTCACAACCTCGCAAAAGCTATCCACTGGAGTAGATGCAAGAAACATTCGAAACATCGTTCTAATGCGCCCCATTAATACGATGATTGAGTTTAAGCAAATCGTTGGAAGAGGTACTCGTTTATTTGATGGAAAGGAGTTTTTTACCATTTACGATTATGTTGATGCCTTCCATCACTTTTCCGACCCTGAATGGGATGGTGAACCCATAGAACCAGTTAGCACTGGTTCAAGTGAGCCGAATGCTGCATTCAACGCCAAGGAACCTAGTCAATCGGAAAACAATACGGAGACAGAAAAAGTAAAGAAAAAGCTAGTCAGAATCAAACTTCGTGATGGAAAAGAGCGAGAGATTCAATCAATGATATCAACTTCCTTTTGGAGTTCGGATGGCACCCCAATTTCGGCAGAAGAGTTTTTAAATAACTTGTTTGGAGAATTGCCAAACTTATTCAAGAGTGAAGAAGAACTAAGGAAATTATGGAGTAGCCCAATAACCAGAAAAATATTATTAGAAAAACTTGAGGAATTAGGTTTTCCATTGCAGGATTTACTTACTGTTCAATCCTTGGTAAATATGGAGAACAGCGACCTGTTTGATGTTTTGGAATATGTATTTAATGGCAACTACAATTCACTCACAAGAGAGCAGCGAGTTGCGGCATCCGAAGCGACGATTTTCGCGCTCTTAAATGAAAAACAAAAAGAGTTTATTGAATTTGTGCTAAGTAAATATCTTGAAAGTGGTGTTGAGGAACTTGACCAGGACAAACTACCAACATTATTAACAAACAAATACCTCTCATTGGAAGATGCGAAAAGAGTACTCGGTAATACTGGTGATATTAGCAAACTCTTTATCGAATTTCAGAAGTACTTATATGAGCAAAAGGTGGCGTAAACCAGTTCAATCAACAATTTTTATACGATATGTTTTAATTGCATTATTTCAACTTTTCAATTAGAAGTGATTTTTTCATTAAAATATAGCGATAACTATGAGAGTTGAATACAATTTGTGCTCGCATTTTCATCTGGCAGCTGATAGGTAGCTAGCTTTTTTGAGCTGCCACATTACCACTATCGCAAATTCATTCCCTAATTAATTTAAGGCCTCGAATTGAGGAAAAGGCCTCGGTTTTGTTGATATTAATACAACATTCAATTTCGAGGTGAAGGGATGTCATTATTTTGGTTGAAATATTGTCAGAACGGCGAGGGAAGGAAACAATTTGAGCTGGCAGCGGGTAGATAGCGTGTTATAATGAGCTACCACGTTAGTGGTTTGCTTCCCTAATTAATTTGAGGCCTCGAATTGAGGAAAAGGCCTCGGTTTTGTTGGTATTAATC
>CANLPK010000112.1 GCA_947492885.1 Bacteroidota bacterium | reverse complement strand
TTGTTCCAGCCTTTGCGGGGGTCGGGGAAATAAAAATTACCACGAATAAAGCGGGCAATTTTCTGTAATAATCCCGGGTTGCTTTCATTCGCAAATCCTGCAGTAGGGATATTCTTCTTTACAAATTTCTTGTAATATTTATAATGCTCATTGGTGGAAGTTCTATAAACACGGAGGTTCTTTGGCACCTCTTCCAGTAAATGATAATCGAAACCAGCATAGGAAGCCTTCTCGGGGTCGACACTAATAACAATGGGTTCCACACCGAATTGCAATAAATTCTTTGCAAGCTTATGGGGGCGTTGTACACCGGCTCCACTGCTTGGTGGGTAATAATAGGTAATGAATAATATCTTCTTCATCTCAGAAACTTCGGCAAATTACTAATATTACCCTTGTATTCCCAATTCCATAAATACCCCTTCTATGGTATTGGCATCCTGCCGTTTTCCGGTTTACTTTGCTTATCCAAAAACCACTATCCTATGAACCATAATTTTTCAGCACCAATGCAAAAAATGAATTTTCGTTTTTTGAGTTTTCTCTTCGTGTTTTGCCTATTTAACACGCTATCAATCCAGAGCCATGCCCAGGCCACTGCTGCCGCTTCGGGCATCGAATTAAAGCAAGGGCTGCATCTAGTCTATGATATTACCCAGGGCGAAAAAACCTATCAGTATATTGTTGATTTCAATTCGGTTACCGAGAAGGGATTGGTATTTAATTGGAAGATGACGGAGCCCGTAAATAAATCGGGCACCATAACAATAACCGAAAAGGCCTTCACCAATGCCACTGACTTGGATTTTTATCCTGCCACCAAAAAATTTGATGGAGACGAAATCTCAATGATTTTCGGGAAAACCTTATTTCAAAAATTCGCAAAATACAAGGAAGGCGACACCATTAGTTTTGGCTGCAATTCCTGCTTTAGAGGGGTTACAGTTGCTGATGTAAAAGCGAATGACTATGAAGCACAGAATGCAACGGGAGGGCTGGCTACATTGAAGACAGTGAAGTTTTCAAGTATTTATCATAACGGAGATTTTGAAGTTTTAAATAATGAGCAATTTCCACTCATCATTTATTTTAAGTGGAATATGACCATCGAACTCAAGAGTTTCAAGTATGAATAAAAAAAGGCTTGCATTAAGCAAGCCTTAGGAGAAACACTTTTTAATGAGTGAGATAAAAGTGTAAGGGCCTGCTGATATCATATATCAGCAGGTTTTTTATTTTGTTGTTTAGCGACTGAGGTACATGCTCTTTTCTTTATAGAGCTCTCTAAATACCGGATCATTCAAATCTTTAATGAACAAGATCGCTTCACCAGTTGATTTCATTTCAGGTCCTAATTCTTTATTTACTCCAGGAAATTTATCAAAACTAAATACAGGTTGCTTAATGGCATAACCAACTTGTTTTGGCTGAATATCGAAGTCAGATAATTTATGTGTACCCAGCATTACTTTTGCTGCAATATTAATATACGGTACATCGTAGGCTTTGGCAATGAAAGGCACGGTACGGCTGGCACGAGGGTTTGCTTCGATAACGTATACCATTTCATTTTTAATCGCAAACTGAATATTCAAGAGTCCTTTCACTTTCAAGGCCAAAGCAATTCGTTTACTATACTCGGTCATCTTTTCCATCACATTGACACTTAATGAAAACGGAGGAAGCACGGCACTGCTATCTCCACTATGAATACCTGCAGGTTCAATATGTTCCATCATCCCAATAATATGAACATGCTCCCCATCACAAATACTATCGGTTTCAGCTTCTTCTGCACGATCCAGGAAATGATCAATGAGAACACGATTCCCTGGCAAGTCGCCCAAGAGCGCCAATACGGCATTCTCTAAATCTTCGTCATTAATCACAATCTTCATCCCTTGCCCGCCCAATACATAGCTGGGGCGAACCAATACGGGATATCCAACTTCTTTAGCCACTCTTAAAGCATCGTCTGCATTTTCGGCAACCCCATATTTTGGATAGGGAATATCCATTTCTTTTAACAAATCACTGAACGAACCACGGTCTTCGGCTACGTCCATATCCTTGTACTGTGTACCATAGATTGGAATATTGTTTTCGTAGAGCTTCTCAGCCAGTTTAAGCGCCGTTTGGCCACCAAGCTGAACGATGACACCATCGGCCTTTTCATGGTCGAGTATCTCACGTAAATGCTCCCAATAAACAGGTTCAAAATAAAGTTTATCGGCAATGTCAAAATCGGTACTCACGGTTTCAGGGTTACAATTCACCATGATGGTTTCGAAACCTACTTCGCGGGCTGCAAGCACCCCATGAACACAGCTATAATCGAACTCAATCCCTTGACCGATACGGTTAGGGCCAGAGCCTAAAACAACCACTTTTTTGCGGGAAGAAACTTTACTTTCGGTATTGCTCATAAATGGGTGCGAAGGTAAGTAAGAATTAAAGATTTTGAAACTAAAATTCAAGTTGTTTAAAGAAAAGGGGAGGAGTGTGAATATTTCTGGATTCTCATTGTTTGAAAAAAGTGCAAAAACTATCCAAGGGTTGGGTTTTGGAAGTGTAAATTTGAAGTTCTATGCAAGAATACTTTTCCGATTTCCCTGCCCATTCAAGAGTATGGGTTTATCAAGCAAATAAAGAGTTCCCTGTGGGTGCCGAGGCGGAGTTACAACCTGAATTTGATCAATTTGCTGCCACCTGGGTTTCACATCAAAAACAAGTGAAGGCAGAGATTCATCTATTACATCAATACTTTATTGTGATCATGGTGGATGAAGATTATCATCAACCCAGTGGATGTGGAATTGATGCCTCGGTTCATTTCATTAAAGATATCGGAAAACGATACGGTATCGACCTTTTCGATCGCATGCGCGTGAGCTATTTATTTCAAGGGGTATTTCAAAATTGCGCATTGAATGAATTTGCCAATAGGTTACATTCAAAGGAACTTACTGCAGATACCATTGTGGTAAATACCTTAGTACAAAGTAAAGAAGAGCTTCAGCAGAAATTTACCATCCCCGTTAGTGAGAGCTGGCTTAAGAAATACTTATAGAATTAATTTGCGTTTTCTTTCGGAACGTAGATTTTGATTTCTTCTCCTTCGTAAACATTATCACTTAGAAGGTTGTTCCATTTCATGATGACCCACTTATCGCAATTATAGCGAAGGCAGATATAATTCAAATCATCGCCACTCTGCACTTTATACATTACCTTTTTATAATCGCCTTGAACAGGGATATCGGTGTCTTCCTTGGTTGGTTCTGCAATGGTTTTGGAGCTTGTTGCTGCCGCTGGCATCATCTCTTTCTTCACCTCAGAAGCAGAAGCGGTCTCCGTATAATTTACATCAGGCACACTATAAACTCTTTGCTTATTGCCCGAAAATTTAACGGCAGCATTTTGTGGTAAGCATACATATTCGGCCGTATATCCTTTGGTTACAATATCTTTCTTGAATGAAGGATTTAATTTTTGTAATTCTATCACAGGCACTTGTAATGCCTTTGATAATTGATAAAACGAAACCGATTGATCAATCTCTACTCTTTCAACGGCATAATTAATTTCAGGTTCTGCGGGGAATAAGTTATGCTCAGGTGCATACTTGAAAACATAACAAGCCGCTAAAAATGCAGGTACATATCCTCTGGTTTCTGCAGGAAGGTATTGTTGTATTTCCCAGAAATTATTACTTCCGCCTTTACGCACTGCATAAGCTACCCATCCTGGTCCGCAGTTGTAAGAGGCAATGGCCAATAACCAATCGCCAAACTGATTATAACTATTGGTGATGTATTTACACATGGCCTCTGTGGCACGAACAGGGTCCTTACGCTGATCAACTTGTTTATTAATCACCAGTCCGTAATTCAATCCAGTATTATACATGAACTGCCAAAGTCCTGTGGCACCACACCATGATTGAGCATTGGGGTTCAAGGCTGACTCTACAACGGATAGATATTTGAATTCGTGAGGTAAATTGTATTTGTCAAGAATTTCTTCGAAGAGAGGGAAATAATAATTGGATGACCCCAGCATCTTACTTACACTCTCTCTGCGACGTTGAGAATAAAGTTCAACATAGGCTTTCACGTAATTGTTATAGTCCATGGGAATCGGACTCTCAATCAATTTCATTCGATAAGCAATCACACTATCGTTGAAGGTTGGAATATCACTTTCTTGATACCCATAAGTATTTAAGGCTTCGCGGTTATAATTTACGGCCGACTTATATTTCAACTTCACTTCCTCCAGCATGGTATCTACTCCTGCCAAAGTTTTATCACAGGCCGGACCCACCGGTCCTATCGGAGCCGATTGCGCGTAAGTTGATACACGTAATAATAAAATGGAAAGGATGAATAGGTATTGGCGCATTTATGTTCTCTTTAAACTATTAAACGAAATTGCGTTAATATTATTTCACGCAATAATAATTAAATTAACGAGAAATTAAAAGTTAATTAATGTGATTGTGCAAACTAATTAAAGTGTAGTGTTTATAGTACTTTGAGGCAATTTACTAAAATAAGAAAAGGAAACAGTACTAAAACAAAAAAGAGGGAACCAGTCCCTCTTTAATGAATAAAAACTTATGAAAAAAACAGTGTTAAGCTTGCGCTTAACAATACAAATATAAATATATTTGTATTAAATACAAAGAAATTTTTGTAAATAATTGATTAACCAATAACCACACGGCTTTATGATTTTTAGATGTAGTACAAAGCACTACAAAAAAACTTATAATAATTCGAGACGCAATAAATTGAGGGCCGACATGGCTGCTCTTTCGATATTTCGAATCCGGTTTTTTTCGAATTGAAATCGTTTGATAATTTTTTTCTCATTCACAATAACTCCTATATATATGGTGCCCACAGGCTTATCTATGGTACCTCCATCGGGGCCTGCAATACCGGAGATGGCAATAGCACAGTCGGTTCCATATCGTTTAATTACGCCAGCGAGCATTTCGTCTACACAGGGTTCGCTAACTGCCCCATGCAGCGTGAGGGTTTCATGCTTCACATCCAATACATCTTCTTTAGCTTGATAACTATAAGTTACGGTGCTTCCCATAAAGTATTCGGAACATCCAGGTACTTGAACGATTAAACTTGATACATAACCTCCGGTGCAACTCTCGGCGAGTGCCAGGGTTTTCGATTTTGATTTTAATAGCTGACATACATGTTCGGCCAAGCTCAATTCACCTTCTCCAAATACAATATTACCTAGGCACTTAAGAAGCAAGGTTGCATACGTGTCAATTTCACTATTCAATAAAGTTGCATCATCACCCTTACCGGTGAGTCGTAATCGCACGATACCCAAGGCGGGCAAATAGGCAAGTTTGATATGTTTAGGTAGTGACGATTCGATATCCTTTATTTTTTCGGCAATAAAACTTTCACCTGCCCCTGCTGTTTGCAAAGTACGATGCACAATCACCGGAAATTTAAATTGATTCTTTAGCCGAGGTAATACACTTTCGGTCATCATCGCTTTCATTTCATATGGAACACCGGGCATACTTGCCACAATCTTATCACCGATATTAAACCACATACCTGGAGCAGTACCACAGGTATTATATATAGGAGTGCAATTTTCGGGTAACATGGCTTGTGCTTTATTCGTTTCAAGAATGGGGAATCCTCTTTTGCCGAAAATCTCTTTCACATTTTCAAAGGCTGTTTCATCAAATACCAAACGTGTTCCAAACAATTCGCAAAGGGTTTGTTTTGTAATATCATCCTTCGTCGGGCCTAACCCGCCAGTAAGTAATACGATATCATTCGATAGAAGCGCTTTGGTTACCGCATCCTTTATATGTGAAGCTTCGTCGCTTACCGAAGTAATTTGATGCAACTGTATTCCTAAGGCATTAAACTCCTTTGCAATCCATGCTGAGTTGGTGTCAACAATCTGACCTATTAAAATTTCATCTCCAATGGTAATAATTTCCGCTAGCATATTTAATTCGTTAATACACTTGCAAATAACGAAGTTATTGGCGGAGAGTTACCTAAAAGGGTATGAATTTTTATCTAAGTGGATGAGAATGACTTAGGTGTGGAAAACTTATATTGTTATTTTTTAGTTAAAAAATTTGAATTAATGACTAAAGTTACATTACTTGCATTTTAATTAATTATCAAATTATTATATGAAGAAGTTTTTTACAAATTCACTGATGGTGATTTTGCTGCTGCTGAGTGCAACCGCATTTTCACAACGTGCCGTCACCGGTGCGGTAACCGACGCCAAAACGGGCGAAAAACTCCAGGGCGTAATTGTTGGTGTTAAAGGCACCAATCAAGGAACGACCACCGATGCAAGCGGATCTTACAGTATTACAGTCCCTGCGAATGCAACTACACTTGTATTTAGTTTAGTGGGTATGCGTACGCAAGAGGTTGTTTTAGGCGCTGAAAACGTCGTAAACGTTAGCTTAGCCGAAGATTTGAAAGATTTGGATGAAGTGGTAGTTACCGCGAACGCCATCAAACGTGAAAAACGTAGTTTGGGTTATGCAACAACTCAAGTAACTGCGAAAGAGTTAAACACCACGAGCGACCGTTCGGCCTTGAACTTACTTTCGGGTAAAGTGGCTGGATTGAATATCATCAGCAATGGTGGTAGCCCCGGTTCATCTACAAGGGTTACTTTACGTTCACCTGTAAATATTACTGGTGATAACCAAGCTTTGATCGTTATTGATGGTATCCCCGTAAATAACTCATCAAGCCAAAACTCTGACAACTTGAATTATCAAGTGGATGCAGGTAATCGTGTAAACGATATCAATCCAGATGATATTGAAAGTATCAACGTATTGGAAGGCCCACAAGCTGCTGCAATATATGGTAGCCGTGCTTCTAATGGTGTTATTGTAATTACTACTAAAAAAGGAGTATCACGTGCTAACGGTGGAACAGGAAAAAACACCATCCGTTATTCAACTGGATACACTTGGGAAAACATCTTGAAATTACCTGATTACCAAAACAAATGGGGACAAGGTGGTGAAGGTGCTCCTGATAGCCGTGAGAACTTTAGCTGGGGTCCTGCATTTAGTGCCGATGGTGTATATCCATTAACACCATGGGGACAAGCAGTAACTGATGCAAATGGTGTTACTACACAACGTGTGAAACCATACGCACCATTACCTAATAACGTAAAGGATTTCTTCGACCTAGGTCATACTATTACCAATAATGTTGGTATCAGCGGAGGAACTGCCCATACAGGTTATAACCTGTCATTTGGTAACCTTAGAAACACTGGGGTAATTCCTGGAACAGATTACAAACGTAATACGTTCACCATTACATCAAGTTCTGAATTCGCTAATAAATTTTATAGCGATATGACTTTGATGTATGCTCAATCAAACTCTAACCTTTCTACTCAAGGACAAGGTTATTCAGTATATGATCAAGTATTACAAACTCCTCGTGATATTCCTATTAAAGAAGCTCAAGATTTAACCAATAAATTCAATACATTGGATAACTATTATGGAGCTTATACTTTGAATCCTTATTTCATTCTTGCCAATAGCGGAACTCAAAGTAAAATT
Organism: Bacteroidota bacterium; assembly: GCA_947492885.1. GTDB lineage: Bacteria > Bacteroidota > Bacteroidia > UKL13-3 > UKL13-3 > CAINMV01. The sequence continues at coordinate 1,032 of CANLPK010000112.1, read as the reverse complement.
GATAACTTTATTGCAGCATTCACCGTAGGTTATAAAGCCACTAGCTGGATGGATGTGAAATTACGCTTAGGTACAAACTTCGTATTAGATAATCGTAAGTTCCATGAGCCAGTAACTTCAGTTACTTCAGGCCAAAATTCAGGAAATAAAGACGCTAATAATATTGGTCTTTATAGTGAGGCATTATCAAACAATACTGAAATCAACTCTGATTTGATTATTGGAATGCACAAAGACATCAATAAGGATTTCAAAATCATGGGTAATATCGGTCATAATGTAAACCAACGTGCATTTCAAACAAGTAGTGTTGCTACTGCAGGTGGTTTAGTTATTCCTGAATTTTATTCTACATCTAACTCTAAAGATGCTAAAGATGCTTCAACAAGCTCTAGCTTACGCAGATTATGGGCTATTTGGGCTGATGCAACATTGAGCTACAAAAACTATGCTTTCTTAACTGTAACTGGTCGTAACGACCACTCTTCTACATTAGGTGCTGATAGCCGTAGCTTCTTCTACCCAAGTGTGAATTTATCATGTGTGTTTACTGATGCATTGAAAATTGATAAGAAAATCTTGAATTATGGTAAAGTACGTGTAGCTTTCGCTAAAGTGGGTAAAGATCCACTTCCATATCGTTTAGCTACTACTTATAGCCCTTATTCAGTATCTGATGGTTATAATAACTCACGTGTTGATTATCCAGTGAATAGTGTTGCTGGTTTCAGCAGAGGCAACCGTATTGGAAATCCAACGTTAACTCCAGAGTTTACTACTTCAACTGAGTTTGGAACTGAATTATCATTCTTCAAAAATCGCTTAACTGCCGATTTCAGTTATTCAACTGGTAAAACTACCAACCTTATTTTGGATGCTGCTATTGCTCCTTCATCAGGTTATACTGCTTATACAACCAATGCTGGTGAATTGAAATTCAGTGGTATGGGATTGAAATTACGCGGTACTCCAGTACAAACAAAAGACTTCACTTGGAACATGACTGTATTGTATTCTAAATACAGAACAACC
>CANLPK010000111.1 GCA_947492885.1 Bacteroidota bacterium | reverse complement strand
ATTTACTCCTTTTACTCGATTGATAATTTCACTACTAATTTTTGCAAGTAATTCATAGGGCAGATGCACCCAGTCGGCGGTCATGCCGTCGCTGCTATGCACCGCTCTGAGGGCCACCACATTTTCATAGGTTCTCTCATCGCCCATTACACCCACACTTTTAATTGGGGTAAGAATGGCACCTGCTTGCCATATTTTATCATACCATCCGCTCTCCAATAAATTATCGATATAGATTGCGTCTGCTTCTTGTAATATTTTAACTTTCGCTTCGGTGATATCGCCTAGGATGCGCACGCCGAAACCTGGACCAGGAAAAGGATGACGTTTCAGTAACCCTTGCTCGATACCTAGTGCAGCGCCTACTTTACGTACTTCATCTTTAAATAAAAGTCGCAAAGGCTCTACAACGCTCATCTTCATTTTCTCGGGTAAGCCCCCTACATTATGATGCGATTTGATAGTAGCACTAGGACCATTTACCGAAATCGATTCAATTACATCGGGATAGATAGTACCTTGTCCCAGCCATTTGATATCTTTAAGTTTATGAGCTTCTTCATCAAATATTTCGATGAAGGTGCGACCAATAATTTTGCGTTTCTGTTCAGGATCAACCACCCCTTCGAGGGCAGTATAAAACTTTTGTTTGGCATCGATGGCTTTGATATTCAATCCAAGATACTTGTAATTTTCAATTACCTGAATCATCTCATCCTTGCGCATCAATCCATTATCAACCACAATACAGTGTAATTGAGTTCCAATTGATTCATGCAATAACACAGCCGCAACGGTACTATCAACACCGCCACTAAGGGCCATCACTACCTTATCTGTTTTTAGCTTTTGTTTCAAGCCATTCACAGTTTCTTCAATAAAATGTTCGGGAGTAAAATCCTGTTTGCATTCACAAATATTTAGTAAGAAGTTTTGCAATAATTTTCTTCCTTCTTTACTATGTGTTACTTCTGGATGGAATTGAATGCCGTAAGTCGCTTCATTTTTAATTTTAAAGGCGGCAACCGGAATTGACTCGGTGGTTGCAATGAGTTCGAAGCTGGCGGGAATTTCCGAAATCGTATCGGCATGACTCATCCATACTTCTGTTGGGTTGGTCATGCTTGCAAACAATTCATTGTTGTTGATGGTATTTATTTGTGCTCTTCCATATTCACGCATACGAGATGCGGAAACAGTACCACCAGCATTTTGAGCAAGCAATTGGGCACCATAACATACCCCAAGCATTGGCTTTACGCCATGTATACGAGATAAATCGGGACGAGGTGCGTCGGGCTGCCTAACAGAAAACGGGCTTCCTGATAAAATTACACCTTGTATATGTGAAGCCGTGAAATCGGTTTCGTTAATTTTGTGCCAAGGCAAAATCTCGCAGTATACCTGCATTTCACGCACACAGCGGGCAATCAATTGTGTATATTGCGAGCCAAAATCAAAGATAAGAATACTATTTTGAGCCATAATGTTAAGACTGCGAAATTAAAAAATAAAAAATAGCGGCGCTTTAAATTTTGTTATAACTATGCACATCATCGAAATTGAGGAGTTGATATTATCTCTAGGAACCCCACAGGTGTTGGATGTGAGAAGCGAAGGCGAATTTCAACAAGGCCATATTCCTGGCGCTGTTAATATTCCTCTTCTCAATAATGAAAATCGTCGATTGGTGGGTATTTGTTATAAGGAAAAAGGCAATGAGTCCGCGGTGCTATTAGGTTATGAGCTAGTTGGAGGTCAATTTTCTTTGCTTATTAGAAACATCAGGCATCAATTTCCAAACAAGAAAGTTACGTTGCATTGCTGGCGTGGCGGACTCCGCAGCCGTATTGTTGCTCAGTTACTTGATAATGCCGGATTTGAAGTTTCCATTTTAAAAGGTGGCTACAAATCTTACCGGCATTGGGTTTTAGATAAAATTGATCAGCCATTAGATATTAAAATCATTGGCGGCTTAACCGGTAGTGGTAAAACCGAATTGCTCCATCAATTACAACGGGAAGGTGAACAAATCATTGATCTGGAAGGTTTGGCGCATCATAAAGGCTCTACATTTGGGGGAATCAATCAAAAGCCACAGCCTACACAAGAACAATTTGAGAATGAATTGGCAAGGGTTATTCAAGGTTTAAACTTGGCGCAACGGGTATGGGTGGAAGATGAAAGCAGGCGCATTGGAAACAACTGCCTATCGGAAGCACTTTGGAATCAGATGCGAGAAGCCGAATTCTGTGAAATCATCCTTCCTGATAATATTCGGTTGAAGCGTATAATAAATGAATATGGAAATCTACCCAAGGATTTACTCATGGAAAGAACCAGTAGTCTCAAAAAAAGATTAGGCGACAAACATTTGAAAGAGATATTACAGTATTTATCGGAAGGAAATATAACTGCATGGGCCGCTGCGCTTCTTCAATACTATGATAAAAATTATAGGTTCGGACAAAGCAAACGAGAAATAAAATCAAAAAAGAAAATTGAAATGGATGAAGAATGGAGTGGAAAACAGTTTTTAAAATATGTAAACCCCTAAAATGACAAAAAGGGGCAAAAGCCCCTTAATGAACAAAAACTATGAAAACAAAAACTATTTGCATTTATTTTACAAACATTGTGCCAATAGTTGCTTTTAATGGAAATAATGCTCAGAATAAGCTACACATATTGGTTTTATTGAACTCTTAATCTTTGAATAATTCATATGAATTTAATATTTATTACATTTTAAAACACAGTTTGTACATTAAAAAATACTTTTCCATTAAAAGGAATAATTTAGACGAAACGAAATATTGCCATTTTTTTTTTACAATAATTCGTAACATTGTAAAATATTTCTTTAATTGCGACACTTACATTATTATTATATCATGAAATACATTCTACTAATCACTTGTTTACTGAGTTCGATCTTTGTTAAGGCTCAAGGTTTTTATGGATTCGCGAACTCCGGAATGGAAAGTTGGACGAACAATACAACAATCACTGATTGGTCACTTCAAGGTGGAAGTGTTACCCGAGTCGATCATGTTAAGAATGGTGCCTTTGGTGCTGGGGTAAAAAACGAAACAGCTTCGGCAGGTAAGTTGGTTGCTTCTTTCGCATTTACTAAAAGAGTTGCTAGAGCACTATTTGATTATAAATTCACATTAGGTACTCCTACTTCAAGCGATACTGGAATGGTTGAAATTTTGCTTACTCGTTGGAATACATCTAATGGCAGCCGTGAAGTCATTGCTAGAATTGTTAGAACTAGTATCGTAAGTGATAATTCATGGCAGACTTTCAGTTTCCCATTCACTTATTTCAATACTACATTAGATCCAGATACTTGTACTATCATTGTTAGTGCTTCTGTAAATAAAGGTTACAATAATGCTACTGCTATGAATGTAGATAATTTCGCTTTCCCTGCGCCTTCAGGTATCAGTGCTACAGCAAAATCAAATACTACTGGTATTTATCCTAACCCCGTTAGAAATAATGCTACCATCACTTATGAATTGAAGAAAGATTCAAAAGTTACCATCAACATCAGCGATGTAACAGGTAAAGTGGTTGCTTCTTACAATTTCGAGAAATCGGCAGGTTTACAACAAGAGCAAATCAATTTTGAAGCATTGAAATCAGGAATCTATTTCTATGAGATCAAGACTTCGGAAGAAGTTAAAACTGGTAAATTTACTATCAGCAAATAATTGATTTAAAATATTAATGAACCCCGTAACAAAATATGTTGCGGGGTTTTTTATTTTTGTAGCTAGATGAAGATAGATATACACGCACATATACTGCCCGAAACATGGCCTGATTTAAAAAGTCGTTATGGCTATGGTGGCTTTGTATATATGGACCATCACAAGAAAGGTAGCGCCCGTATGATGAAAGATAACGGGCAATTTTTTCGTGAGGTACAAGAGAATTGCTGGAACCCCGAAGCCATTGCAATAGATATGGCAGCACACAACGTAGATAAGATGGTGCTTTGCACGGTACCCGTTTTATTTAATTACTGGGCAAAACCCCACGATGGGCTCGATTGGTGCCAATTCTTGAACGATCATATTGCTGGAGTACAAAATAATAGGCCCGATAAATTTATTGCTTTAGGCACCTTGCCGCTGCAAGATATTGATTTGAGTATTGGTGAGATGCGCCGATGCAAAGAACAACTTGGCATACGTGGCTTCGAAATTGGTAGTCATATTGGTGATCGCAATCTCGATCATAAAAGTTTCTTTCCTTTATGGGAAGCTGCTCAAGATTTAGATGTCGCCATTTTTGTGCATCCTTGGGATATGATGGGACAAGAGAAGATGCAAGAGTATTTCTTGCCTTGGCTCGTTGGAATGCCTGCAGAAACGAGTTTAGCCATATGTAGCATGATTTTCGGTGGTGTGTTCGATGCATACCCGAAACTGCGTGTGATGTTCGCACATGGTGGTGGATCATTTCCATTCACTGTTGGGCGTGTGAGTCATGGATGGCATGCCCGTCCCGACCTCTGCAATATCAATGAAATAAAAGACCCTAGAGAATATATCGGCAAGTTCTGGATTGATGGTATTACACACGACGATGAAGCGCTGAAGTTTTTGGTGAATTTAATTGGTGCTGAAAAAATTGCGTATGGCACCGATTACCCTTTCCCACTGGGCGATTTAGAGCACGGAAAATTTATTGAGCAAATGCCTGGATTCAGTAATGAAATAAAAGAGCAACTGCTTAGTAAAACAGCCATTGACTTTTTAAAACTATAAAATTTTATTTATCCCAATTTTGGCGAGGCATCCATCCAGCGAAGGTCATCACCATGTTTTGCTTGGCATTAATCCAGCCTGGGTGGCGCTGTGGCGTGAATTTTCGAGGGTTGGGAAAACAGGATACAATCATCGCCGCCTCTGCCAGCGATAAGCGGGAAGCGGGTTTGCGATAATAGTTTTGAGCGGCAGCTTCAATACCATAAATACCATCTCCCATTTCAATGATATTCAAGTAAACTTCCATGATGCGCTTCTTGTTCCAGAAGGCTTCAATCATCACGGTGAAATAGGTTTCAAAAACTTTTCTAACCCAACTTCTTACCGGCAATAGAAATAAATTTTTGGCACATTGCTGACTGATGCCACTGCCACCACGAAGTTGTTTTTTGTATTTCTTACTTTCGTCATAAGCTTTTTTTATCGCATCAAAATCAAATCCATGATGCTTCAAGAAGTTTGGATCTTCGGAGGCCATGGCGCTGTAATACACATTCGGACTGATATTTTTTATTGGCTCCCAATCGTGCTTAGGCATTTTTAATCGGTACACCATGATGGGCACAATTTTCACAGGCACAATACGATACAACAATACCACGATGAGTGATGATAAAAAAAAGATGGTGATGATATTGAGTATCCAGCCTTTCAGCGATTTGAGAAATTTCTTCATAGATTAAAACTGAGCAGTGTATTGAACCATAAATGCACGTGGTGGACCTAGGTTTGCTGGGGCGTACATGTACTCGTGGTTGGTGATATTTTTTACAATTAATGAAACGGTGGAATTGTATTTTGTGAGTTTATAGGCTATACGCAAATCGAAAAGCCAATCGCCATTCGGATGCAATACTCTGTAGTTTTTTACGCCTGGTATTAGTCCATTAAAGGCTTCATCAATATTATTCATAAAGCTATTATAACGCACGGTAGTACCTGCCGAAAACCCCTTATAATCCACATCCGCATTGAATCGCAACAAATCATTATTACGATATTTCAAGTATCTGTTTTTGCTTACTACTGCATCTAACGAATCTAAGTTCAAAGGATTTATCTTAGTGTATCCACCCGAAATCACTACATGAACTTTACCAAAATAACCTTCAGCACCAGTGCTTAATTCTATTCCTGAAATTCGCGCATTGGTATAATTCTGTGCTGCAAACCCAATATAGTGTAATGGATTACCAATATAGTTCGGATCAGGAGGATAATATCCAAAAATAAATTCAATCATGTTTTTATACTGAGTTCTAAAGAGTGCCACATCCACCATCCCCTTCCAGGTGCCCAATAAAAAACCTTGCTTCACTCCTATCTCTGTGCCCCATCCGTTCTCGGGTTGCAGTGTTGGATTCGGAAAAATGCTAAGAGAACCCGATGAGGTAGCAGCGTATAACTCTGCAATGGCGGGCATTCGATAGCCTTCTCCGATACTTCCTCTCAAATAGGTTGCGGGCGCTAGATGCCAGTTTAATCCGGCCCTCAGCACTTTCACAAAACGTTTTGATAAAGTATCCATTCTAAAATATTCGGCACGGGTACCAAAGCTGAATAATATTTTTTTAAGCTTATACTCTGTTTGCATGTATACAGCAGCATTTTCCGAAGTTTTATTGCCGTAAATCGAATCGCTCTTCACCATCGAATAGGTATTGGCTGCACCAATGGTAAATTTCAGTTCGTTACCGGCAGTGTCACCAAACGATTTTTGATATTGATATTCGTTATAGATGAAACTCGATTTATAATTATTTTTAGAAACCTCAATGCCCTGGTTGTCGTTATAGTAGTAACGATTACGAAAAGCATGCTTATGCCCTGCAGGTGAAATATAGGTGAGAAACGGATCGGCATAAAATCGATTGTTCATCCCTCTCGACAATGTGCCCTCGGCAGGAATGGAAGGGTTGCTATCGTTCTTCCAAATTAAAAAGATCTGTGTGTGTTGTCGGTAGGCGTTAAAGTTCATCCCTGCTTGTAAGCCTTTCACTTTCACAAAATGATATTTATAATTTGCACTTACCCTGCCATAAGTGGTTGTTTCATCTTGTCGGTACGAATTATCTAAAACCAAGGCAGCACTCATTACCAAATCATGGTTTTTAATTTTGCGACTATGCAATGCGTAGATGCCGTGATTGAAAATGGGCGCAGAATTAAAATTATAATATCCCGTCTTGTATTCATCGAACATGCCCGTAAATACCCTTATTTTCGTTTCAGGCACCACTTTAGGAGCGGCAGTGCGTAAATTGATGACACCACCCAAGGCGCTGCTTCCAAAGAGTGCGGAGGAAGCTCCTTTGCTAATTTCTACTTGTTGTATATTTTCGGTAGGTAAAAAATCCCATTTGATATCGCCTGCATCCGGACTTAATAATGGCAAATCGTCGATAAGCATTAGTACCCTGCTTCCTGCTCCATAACTAAAACCACTGCCACCTCTGATATTCACTTGCCCCTTAATCACATTCACTCCCGATACTTGCTCCACAGCGGTTTGCATATTGAGGTTACCCGACGCTTCGATGAGTTTAGGCTTTAATATTTCGATGGAGGTAGTTACCTCCGCAATTTTTTGTTCGAACTTGGAGGCAGTTACTACCACTTCATCGAGGCTTGTATTGGAAGGATACAGCCGAATATTCAATATCGTTTCATTCCCACTGCTATTGAGTTTCACATATTGTGAGGTATATCCTACCAGCTTAAAAATTACGGTAGCATTGGCATCTTTAACAACCAGCTGATATACCCCTACCGAATCGGTGATGGTGCCTGTATTGGCAATACCAACGATGACCCCCTGAAGCGGTGCATGGGTATTGGCATCGGTTACCACGCCATGAAGACGCATTGTTTGCGCTTCGGCAAGTTGAAAAAGGACGAAGCACAGAATGAATAAATAATTCCTCATGAGAAATTTTAAAAAAGTCTTAGAAAAGTCAAAACTAAAGATATTTTTGTGAATGAAAAATAAACAGGATAATTAAAACAATAAAAATAAATGATAAAGAAACGGACTTCCGATGAGGAACAAATAAGTCGAATTGCATTAAAGATGGTTCCGATGGTTGGCGATAGTTTGGCGCGTAACCTCATAAGCTACTGTGGCAGTGCAGAAGGGGTTTTCAAAGAAAAAAAATCTAAGCTCATCAAAATCCCAGGTATTGGTGAAGCGATCGCCGGGAATATCATCTCCTTTAAAAATTTTACTAAAGCTGAGGAAGAGCTATTATTCACGCAAAAGCACAAAATTCAAATTTGCTTCTATGCCGATGAGCACTATCCACGCCGTTTGAAACAGCTTAGCGATGCCCCCTTTCTTTTTTATTATCGGGGCACGGCCGATTTGAATCATGATAAGATAGTGAGTATTGTAGGCACCCGGGAGGCCACCGAGTATGGGAAGAATTTTTGTCAGCGATTCATTGAAGACTTGGTTCCACACAAGGTACTTATCATTAGCGGATTGGCCTATGGGATTGATATTGCGGCGCATAAGGCCTCGTTGAAGAATGAGCTTCCAACGATTGGCGTACTTGCACACGGGTTGGATAAAATATATCCATCGGCGCATAAGAATACTGCTGTGAAGATGCTGGATAATGGAGGATTGCTCAGTGAGTATATGAGTGGAACGCAGCCCGACCGGGAGCATTTCCCAGATAGAAACCGCATTGTGGCCGGCATGAGTGATGCGGTGGTGGTGGTGGAAGCCGCAATAAAAGGAGGTGCCCTCATCACGGCCGAATATGGCAATAGCTATAACCGGGATGTATTTGCGCTTCCAGGGCGCAGTAATGATGCATACAGTGCTGGGTGCAACCGCCTCATCAAAACAAATAAGGCGACGCTCCTAGAAACAGCCGAAGACCTAATGTATTATATGGGCTGGGAGCAGAAAAAGCCCCAACGAAAAAGTGGGCAAGCCACCTTGCTGCTCGACTTATCGCCTCCCGAAAAATTAATTCTAGAAATTCTA
>CANLPK010000110.1 GCA_947492885.1 Bacteroidota bacterium | reverse complement strand
GGTTACTTGCATTGTAAGTGAATTGAACCAATAAAACGCGATGGCTTTTTTTATTCAATAAACCGTGTTTTAATGCATTCTCTATATATGGCTGTACAAGTAAAGGCGGAATAAATATTTGATCACTGTCGATGTTTGGGTCGACAATGATGGTGTACTCCAGCTCATGTGAAAATCGAATATTCTCTAGTTCTAAATACAAGCTCAAGGATTTCAATTCATCGGTCAAACTCACTTTGTCCTCCTGACTCATTTCTAAGGTAATGCGCATCAAGTCACTGAATTTTCCCAAATAGGCATTGGCATTATTTTTATCGTTACTGAAAATAAAATCTTGAATGCTATTCAGCGCATTGAAAATGAAATGCGGATTCATCTGTACTTTCAAGGAGGAGAGTTGCGATTGACGCAGCTCCGTTTCGATTTTTGCTTTTGCCAGTTTTAAATCATTTTCTCTTTGCCTAACAACACCACGTATATACATTATAATAAATACACTGAATGCCACCAATAAAATACAAGTGAGAATAAACCAAATTCTAAGATAGAATGGCTTGGCAATATTAAATCGAATCTTCTTTGTTTGCAGGCTTTCAAGTCCATCCACCGAAATGCTTTTTACCTCAAATTCATATTGCCCCCAAGGCAAATTTGTGAATCGAAGTACATTGGCGTATTTGCTTATTTCCACCCAATTCGAATCGGTTCCACCCTGTAATCGATATTTATATTTTAGATTCTCTCCACTGAGAAACGACAATCCATTAAACGAAATCGTGATATTGTTTTCCTGATTCTCCAGTTCAATTGGCTCCTCCAGAAGAGCTCTTACATGTTCGTTTACTATGAAGGCATTGATAAATATTCCAGGGTTGACAATCGCCTTCTTATTTTCTCTGATAGGGATAATAATTATTGATGCTTGAAATGCCAGAATAATTTGAGAATCATTCACACTGAAATCCGGAATATTTCGAATTTGAATTTGACGCAATTCGGTATGTGTCCATAGCTTTCCACTTTGCAAATCATATACATCCACGCCCATATCAGTTAAGATGAAAAGCAAATCGTTTTTCATCAATACCTTGGTAATTGCATTCGATTGCAATCCCATGGATTTATTAAGATGTAAATTAACTTTATCACCATTGAAAATCAGAACCCCATTATTAGTTGTGCCACAAATTAATTCATCCCTGTAGTTTACCATCGTCCGCACATAAATATCCTTCTCCTCATATTTCAATCTGGTTGAAATTCCATTGCTAAAAGCATAGAGTCCTTCGTTGAATGCCCCCCATACTCTTGCTTTTTTTGCCGAATAAACTAAGTAATTACATCTCAATTCCTTTATTATAATGGATTCAAGTGTGTCATTTCTTTCTTTCTCATCTGGATAAAATCGATGTGTATATTGAGGAGATATAATGAACGGGTTATGTTTTTGATTTTTTGTTTTAAATAGTGCTGGAAGTAAATTTAAGCCTGTTGGAGTGGCAATGAAAAAATTGAACTCATTATCGATATCAAAATCCTTCATGCTCGAAGTCGCATATTGTTTAATTAAATGGAAATCGTTATCATCTAAAATAATCAAATCATCCGATCCAATAATAACGAGGTGTTGTTCTTGTTTCCAACGAATAAAATTGATCTTTTTGTTTTGGTTGAAGTCAAGTTCCTTTTCTATTTTTTGAGTTTGGGTATTGTATAAGAGTACTTTCCCATTTTCATTGCCAATGATTACTTTGTTATTTTTATAAGATTCAACAGCAGTAATGTTTTTGTCGACTATATTGAGAGCGAAAATATTGTGTTTTATAACGGTGGTATTAGGAATGTATTGCAACCCATGAAAGGTGGCAAGCCATACATTTCCTTCAAAGTCATTGCATATATCGGTGATACTCTCATCAGGGAATAATGGGGAACTCATTTCATTTGAGATGCTAAAATCGGAATTTAGCAAATAGGCCCCGCGATTATAATATCCAATATATAGTTTGTCTTTAAAGGGATGAATAGTTGTGAATTTTGTAGAGCCAAATTGAGTTAAGAAATCCTTCTTGAAGAGCACGAGGGAATCATCTTTCAATAAATAAAGATCGTCATTTTTACTGTTTAGAAGATAAGTATTTCCATTGAAGTTAAAAGCTATTCTGTAATTATAGTAAGATATTTGTGTAGCAAGATCAACGTAATGACTTTTGAAGCTAGGAGGTAATTTTAGTTCGGAAATTTTACCGTTATTGTAAATTCGAGGTTTGATACCATTGAAGAGGATTTTATTTCCCCCTAAACAAAATGGGGTAAAAAATAATTTGTCATTTGAATTGGGTGGATCTAGTTTCTTGAAACTTAAATCTCGGGTATTGATTTGAAAAATACCTGTAATGCTTTCTGAGTATAGCATTTGCGCTTCTTTGTCGAATGCAAGGTTGATTAAGGAGTTTTCTTTGTAGCCTTGAAATAATTTCAAAGTATCGTGCTCTACGTAAAGAATTCTTCCACCAAAATTACCACACCAAATTCGGCCTATCGAATCTTCAAACAAAAAGGAAACGGCCTTTCCTACTTGCTCTTCATTATAATAGGTTTTGAAATTGTATCCATCATACTTGCACAATCCGCCATCGGTGGCAATCCACAGATATCCATTTCTATCACTTAATAATTGGTATATATCATTACTAGGCAATCCATTTTCGGTGGTGAATGTTTTGCTTAGTGGATTTTGAGCCATGAGCCATCCACCCACGCTGCTTGTGTAAATTATGAATATAAAAATAAATTTTCGTAGAATGCGATTCATGGGCCTGGATGGCAAGATATAAAATACACTTAATAGTTATCTATGCAATTCATGAAATGCAAATTTATAGAATCTTGAAAAAAACGCTAGCGAATAATTTTATTATACGAATCGCTGAATACCAAATCCTTCACATTTTGAGAAGCTAAAAATTCATGAGGGAAACCCAAATCAATTTTGCTTACACTTTCGAGTTCCATGATGGCTTCTTCGGTAAGTTGGATATTTGCAGCTCCCATGCAATCTTCAATTTGTGCTTTGGTGCGAGCACCCAATAATGGAATGGTATTTAATTGATGCCTGCGAGTGAATGCTATCGCCACTTGCGATGGAGTATATCCATATACTTTCGCCACATTTACTACTGTTTCGGCGATGGTTAAATTACGCTCGGTACGTCGGCCGCTACCTACAGGCAATCGACCCGTTTCATTGTTTAGATATTTTCCGGTAAGTACGCCACCAGCGAGTGGCGACCAGTTGGTGATGGTCATTCCAAAATGTTTGGCCATCGGTAACAAATCGCGTTCTGCACTGCGTTGCACCATGCTATATTCTATTTGCAATCCAGCAAATGCATTCCATCCTCTAAAATGAGCGAGGGTATTGGCTTCTGCTACAACCCATGCAGGCACATCACTAATTCCAATATAATGCACCTTGCCACTGGTAATTAAGTCGTTCATGCCACGCAAAACTTCATCAATTGGCGTATGAAAATCCCAGGCATGTAGCCATAAGATATCGATGTATTCGGTATTCATACGCTTCAGACTTGCTTCCACACTTCGCATCATATTTTTGCGATGGTTGCCGCTATAGTTGGGGTCGCGCTTGCGGTCTTCGGCATTGCTATCACGCAAGGTGTATTTGGTTGAGAGCACAAAATGATCTCGGTCGGAAGCAATGAATTCGCCTACAAATTTCTCGGAGCTCCCATTGGTATATAGGTTGGCGGTATCAACAAAATTTCCGTTGTTATTGACGTAGGCATCAAAAATTTCTTTACTTTCTTGATAATCAGCTCCCCACCCCCATTCGGTGCCGAAAGTCATGGTGCCCAAGGCCAATTCGCTTACGCGCAATCCAGTATTCCCAAATAATTTGTAATTCATGATGTCTTAATTAGTACCTCAATTGAATGATGAAAGGGAAATTAGTTAAATGCATTCTCACCCGTGATCTCTAATCCTAAGATGAGAAGATGCACATCATGAGTACCTTCATAGGTGATTACACTTTCCAAATTCATCATGTGACGCATGATTGGATATTCGCCGGTGATACCCATGCCTCCATGTATTTGGCGGGCCTCACGTGCGATGTTCAATGCCATCTCCACATTGTTTCTTTTGGCCAATGATATTTGTGCGGGAGTAGCTCTGCCTTCATCCATTAATTTACCGAGACGCCAGCATAGGAGCTGTGCCTTGGTTATTTCGGTGAGCATCTCAGATAATTTTTTCTGTTGTAATTGGAAACGGGCAATGGGTTTACCAAACATGATACGCTCCTTTGAATATTTCACCGCGCTCTCATAGCAATCCATCGCAGCACCAACAGCTCCCCAGCTAATTCCGTAGCGGGCACTGTTGAGGCAACTCAATGGGCCACGCAATCCTTTCACTCCCGGTAATAAATTTTCCTTGGGAACTTTAACATTATCGAATACCAACTCGCCCGTAGCACTAGCGCGTAAGCTCCATTTACCGTGGGTTTCAGGGGTGGTGAATCCTTCCATGCCACGCTCTAAAATCAATCCACATATTTTTCCTTCTTCATCCTTTGCCCATATCACTGCGATATCTGCAAACGGCGAATTGCTAATCCACATCTTTGAACCATTCAATAAATAATGGTCGCCCATATCTTTGAAGTTCGATTTCATTCCCCCTGGATCACTTCCATAATCGGGTTCGGTAAGTCCGAAGCAACCCAATAGTTCACCCGTAGCCAATCGAGGCAAGTACTTCATTTTTTGCTCTTCGCTTCCAAATAAATAGATGGGGTACATTACCAAACTACCTTGAACAGATGCCGTGCTGCGAATGCCGCTATCGCAACGTTCCAGCTCTTGCATCATAATGCCATAGGTGGTATAATCCATGCCGCCACATCCATATTTAGTTGGCAATTGCGGACCAAAACATCCCATTTCACCAAGTTGTTTTACTAGGTGTTGAGGGAAGCGGGCTTGCTGACAAGCATCTTCTATGATGGGTGATATATCGCGTTTTACAAAATCGCGAATGGTTGAACGAATTAATTTTTGTTCGTCGGTGAACAATTCATCCAGCATATAAAAATCAGGATGATTGAAAGTATCTTGTTTTAAAGAATGATGAAAATCTTTGGCTTCAGTGCTCATATCGATGTCGTGTATAAAATGAATGATGTATTTTCATTCATCACTCACAATTCTTAATTAAGTATGTAAAACTAATTTAAATCCTACCCCATGTACATTAACAATTTCCAATCGCGGATCGTCTTTCAGGTATTTTCTGATTTTGCTAATGAAAACATCCATGCTACGACCCATAAAATAATCGTCGTCGCCCCAAATCGAATTCAATAATTCTTCACGTTTTAAAGTTTTGTCGATATGAATGGCGAAGGTTCGCAATAGGTCGGCTTCTTTTTGAGTAAGCTTTTGTTCCAATGCTGTAGGGTGTTTAAGCATCAAACGGTTATAGTCGAGGGTATAAGAACCTAGTTCTAAAATATTATTTGTTTTTACTTTTCCAGTAGATGAACGCTTCAAGAATACTTCTATACGCGCTTCCAGCTCTTCCATGCTAAAAGGCTTAGTAAGGTAGTCGTCGCCACCCGATTTGAAGCCCTGTAACTTATCTTCTTTCATGCTTTTGGCAGAGGTGAAGATAATGGGCACCTGATCATTTTTCTTGCGTATTTCTTCGGCTAGTGAGAAGCCATCTTTCTTTGGAAGCATCACATCGAGAAGGCATACATCGTAAGTTTTTTTGTTAAATGTTTTCCAGGCGATCTCACCATCTTCGCAAAGGGTGACATCATATCCATGCTGTTCGAGATTATCCTTGATTACAAATCCGAGATTCTTATCATCTTCTACTAGCAATATTTTGGTTTTAATATCTTCCATATGTTAAGTCGTGCTTTTGGGCAAATATATTGTTTTTGAATCAAATAAAGACGTTGCCTGCTGCCAAAATTATAACGGATGATGGCAGGAAAAAGGAACCAATTATTCGGTATCCTCGTTTTCTTCTCCTTCAACATATTTGGAGAAGAGCTCTGTATTGATGCTCATTTCACGCGCTATTTTGCAGAAATCTTCCCAGTCGGATGTACCCATTGCTGGAATATAAATTTGTTTTTCGTCGAGATAAAACCAACCATGACGAATTAATTTGTCGATGGAAGGATATGAAATATAGAAATGGTCTTCATAATTTACTTGCACCTGAATCATGTCTGCGGGCTGCAATACAATGGCTTCCTTATTATTGATTACACTGGTGGTGGTGCTCAAATGAGAATTTATTTTTTCGATACCACTGCTGGCAGCTTGCAAATTGGTGTATTGACTTTTTCTAACCAAGGAATAAAAAAACTGTAATTGTTCTTCAACAGGTTGTTCGCGAACACGTTCAAAAATTTTGTTGCCAGCATAAAACTCTCTGTAAATACTATAAAAATGAAGTGTTTCATCCACTCGCATATGCTGATGAAGTCGGTCTTCAGATATCTTCTGTTCATTCGCAATTTTATCTGCGCTAAAGAATACCTCCACATCATCCATTAAATCATTCTCGGAAATGATGATGGCAGTATAAAATGAATTGAATACCAAAAGCCAATCGCGCAACATTTCCCAGTCGTCAGTACTTGCAAATGGGGGTAGGAGCAAGTCGAACCCTTTGGGTGTATATTTTAATTGTAAGGTACGTGTAGAGAGTCCTTGAATATTGAATAAAGCCCCACCAGCACTTGATTGTAAGTGTACTTCATAATCCATTGCTTGAAGTCCATGTTTTATTTGGGTGGCATCAAACAATCCCGAAATCGAACGTATTTTAACCACGAAGGAGGGCAGGGGTGGTGTAAGTGTCATAAATTCGATTGGGTTATGGAAGAAATACTGGGGTGAATTATTTTTAGTTTCCTAATTAAAAATTAGCGAACCGAATTAGAATCCAAAGAAATCTTTTAACTCAGGCGCTTCACTTGGTTTTAATCGTTTGGCCTGAATGAGACGTACTTGACGGCGGCGCATGGCCGATTCGAAAAATAATTTTTCTTCGTCTGTTTCAGGCTCTATTTCATATACAGGGATAGGGCGATTATTGCCATCTACTGCAACAAAAGTATAAAATGCTTCATTGCATTTTTTGCGGGTTCCTTCTGGAATATTCTCGGCGTATACCTCAATCCATACTTCCATACTCGTTTTGAAGGCACGGGTTACTTTTGCCTTCAAGGTTACTACATCTCCCAGTTTAATTGATTCGGAGAAGGATACGAAGTCGACACTCACCGTTACCACCACGCGGTTGCTATGTTTTTGTGCTGCAATGGCGCTTACAATATCCATCCAGTGCAAGAGCCTTCCACCCATTAAATTTCCAAGGGTATTGGTATCGTTGGGTAATACCAATTCGTTCATCTCAGTGAGCGACTGTTGAGGCTTTTTCAAGGTCATATAAATTAGCGTTGATTATTTATTCTTTTTCTTAAAGGGGACATATTTCCCTGGATTTTTTTGCAATTCTTTGAGGATAGCGTCTAGGTTGGCGGTAGCACTCAATAAGCTTTCATACAATTTCTTATCGGTTGCCAACATCCCTAAAGTACCTTGCCCACCATTGATTTGGGCTATCATGGTTTTGAGTTCGTTGATGGTTTTTTGGGCATCCTCAATGGTCTTTTTTAAATCGGCCTGTGCCAATTGATCAGTAGTTTTTCGAAGGTTTTTTACTGCAATAGTGATATCCTCATTATTGTTTTTGAGATTATCCGTTATCGATTCGGCATTGCTAAGGGTGGCATCCAACTTGATTTTTTCTTTTGCTACCATATCATTCGTTTGAACGGTAAGCACTTTCACATTGGCAGTAATATCTTTTAAGTTGGCAAGAACGGCATTCAAATCTTTACCAGCATCTTGTGTGAAAGAGGTATCCAATTTATTTAAGAAACTTGTTAAGCTTTCTTTTATTTTTGTAAGGGTAGGTGCCAAACTTTCCACCATGCCTAACTCAATTCTAGCTGCAATGGTGTCTTTATGTTTGCATACAGGGCCACTGATATCACCGTTGTAAATTTTCAAGCCCGTACCTCCAAGGATACTCGTGGCGAAAGAAGCTACGACAGCATCCTTGCTAATTTTAAACTTTTTATTTACTGTAAATTCAATGATAACTTCCGATTTCGCACCTTGGGTCATTTCGATATCGGTAACAGTTCCAACTTTGAATCCATCGAGGTCGACAGCGGTTGAAACAGCGATACCAGGATTGTAACTCATCTTGGTATAAAAAGTATTGGTAGGAGTAAAGAGGTTACGACCTTTTAATAGGTTATATCCTAAAATCAACAATACAACTGCAATAACGGTTAGCGCGCCAACCTTGGTTTCGTTTGATACTTTCATTTATAATTTTAAGCGTTCAAATTTACGAAATTCAATTCAGATACCGCAGGCGTTTATTCACACAAAAAACTTCATTCTATCTGCGCCGCAGTTGGTGTTGTGTCCTTGCCATTGTGTGAGCCTCACCAACGGCCAAATAATTTACATTTTTTACGCACAGTTGTTGGTGACCTGCCACATAAGCCCTCGCACAACACGCAACAACGGCGGAAACGAGGTAGGTTCCCGAAGAAATACATTCAAACGTTCCTATGGAACGTCGGTCAGGGGGGGGGCAATGTTTTCTACCCACCAAATGCCCCGAAGGGGCATAATACAATATTCTCCATAATTCATTTTATTGAATTTTAAATTAATCGTGTTTACACTCATATCATATTATATTTATATCTTTTATTGACAATTTTTGGGTAGCATACTTAAAAAATAAATTCATTGTTGAATTGGATAATTCGAAAATAATTTCCCTTTGTATTCATGTCCCT
>CANLPK010000109.1 GCA_947492885.1 Bacteroidota bacterium | reverse complement strand
TCAGATAATGGTGCCCAAGCCGATGGGTTTTTATTGGAAATAGTGTACTCTTTTTGAGCCCAAATATTAATTGAAGAGAGTATTGTAATAAGTAAAAATAATTTTCTCATGATGTCTGTTTGACTATATACTTACAAAGTAACAAAAATTCGGCCATATACAATTGTAATTTTTCGTTAAAAACATTTGGAAATGTCAATTTAAAATGCTTAATTCGTATTAAGGTTTACAATAATACCTCCCCAAACGCCTATAGATGCATCATTTTTACCTAAATTAAATTTTATCTCACTCATTTAATTATAACAGGTATCGCATCAAATTTTACGCTTGAACTTTTTTTTGTAAGAAGAATTAATTAATTCATTAAACATCATGAATAATCTCTGTTTAAGCGACACAGAATTGGTGCGTTTGTACCAACAAGGGCAAAATGCCCCATTTAATATACTTATTGAGCGTTACAAGCGCCCAGTATTTTCGGCCATATACTTTGTCGTCAATAACAAGGAAGTGGCAGAAGACCTATTTCAAGAAACCTTTATAAAAGCCTCCACACATCTCAAGAGTTCGAATTACAAGGAGATGGGCAAAGTTTCGGGATGGTTAGTTTCAATAGGGAGAAACTTGGCTCTCGATTATTATCGCTTAAACAAGCGACGTACAACCTTTTATGAACTAAAGGATAACGACTATATGCATCTGTCGAATCATGACAGTAGCTCTTTAATTTCAAATCAATTGGAACAAAAAGAAACGGCCAAAACAATAAGACAATTTATTTTACTACTACCTGAAGAGCAGAGAGAGGTTCTTATTCTTAGGCATTATGCTGATATGAGCTTTAATGATATTGCGAAGGCAATGAATAGTAATTTAAACACTACTTTAGGAAGAATGCGTTATGCAATCATTAATATGCGCAAGATGATCGAAAAAACAAAAGTGGAAGTATAAAAAAGAATGATCATAAAAAAAGGGATACAAATTATTGTATCCCTTTTTTTATGATTTGAAATTTAAATATTATGGAGCCAATTCAGCAGTCACTTTCCATTTAATTGTAAGTTTTAATTTTATTTGGTGATCAAGTGCTTTGTTCAATTTCCCAGTGAAATGATAATTTACATCATTAGCTTGAACCAAAGCAAGAACATCAAATGTTGGGTCAACATCAGGCGTAATAGTAGTAAGTCCAGTATGTGGTACGGGGTCTTTAAAGACGGCACGTTTGTTAGCAACAGTGCTATTTCCTAATTCTAAATTTACATAATCTACAATATCAAATGTAACTGGTGTAGCAGAAGAATCCTCAATTGTAATAGTTGCACTTTCAGGAACAACTTGAGTAAGGTCTACCATTGCGATATCGAATTTTTTCAGTTCGGCTTCCATGTCAAACTTTAATGATTGATTAAAGTCAAAAGTTCCAGCGGCCTGAGGGAGTGCTGTAAACGTAATGGTGCCACCATCGATGGTTCTAACCAATTTAATTTTCTTATTGCACGTTGCATTGCTGAATAGAAATATTGCAAATGCTGCAAAAGCAATTGTTTTAAGAGTGTTCATAATGATTTTTGGATTAATGAGTTATTTACTAGTTATCTTAGTTCTTATATGCAAAATTAGCAATTTATTTTGGGAATTCGAGCAAATTTTGGGCTAAATTTTAATTGAACTTGAAAATCAACACAAATGGTGAATTCGAACCTATAAGTGGTGATAAAAAAGAACCATAATTCAATTCATAATCATTTCTTTTAGTTCACTATTTTTGCAGAAAAAAGATATGCAACAAATTATAGAGTGTGTTCCCAATTTCAGCGAAGGAAATGATCTCCTAGTAATAAAGCAAATTACTGATGAGATATCAAAAGTAGAAGGTGTTAAGCTATTAGATGTCGATCCTGGGAAAGCAACCAATCGTACTGTAGTTACTTTTGTTGGTTCGCCTAATGCGGTGATTGAAGCTGCTTTTCTTGCAATCAAAAAGGCTGCTGAAATTATTGACATGAGTAAGCACAAAGGGGAACATCCTCGCATGGGGGCTACTGATGTATGTCCGTTAATTCCAATAAGTAATATATCAATGGAAGAAACTGCTATATACTCACAACGTCTTGCAAAGCGAGTTGGAGCCGAATTGGGTATTCCTGTATATCTTTATGAAGCAGCACAACCAAATCATAACAGAAAGAATTTGAGTATTATTCGTGGTGGAGAATATGAAGGCTTTTTTGAGAAAATTAAATTACCTGAATGGAAGCCAGATTTTGGGCCGGCTATAATGAATGAAAAGGCAGGTGCAACAGTTATCGGGGCCCGCGATTTCTTAATAGCATATAATGTTAATCTAAATACAAAATCAACACGACTTGCCAATAGTATTGCTTTTGATATTCGCGAGAATGGAAGAGTGAAACGAATTGGCAATCCAATTACCGGAGAAATTGAACTGGATGCCAACGGAGAACAGGTAAGAATCCCTGGGCTTTTAAAGCAATGTAAAGCAATAGGTTGGTTTATCGATGAATATGATATTGCACAAGTAAGTATAAATCTTACCAATTATAATATTACAAGTGTTCATCAATGTTTTGATGCCTGCTGCACAAGTGCAACCAAAAGAGGGTTAAGAGTTACAGGAAGTGAATTGGTTGGATTAATTCCATTAAAAGCACTTACAGATGCTGGAGAGTTCTATCTTAAAAAGCAAGGGAGAAGTATAGGTGTAAGTGAAAAGGAAAAAATACATATTGCAGTAAAGTCATTAGGACTCGACGATCTAGCACCATTTGATGCAAGTAAAAAGGTGATTGAGTACGTTATGAAAGGTGAAAGTCATGCACCACTTGTACAAATGCGATTAAACGAATTTGCAGATGAAACAGCATCCGAGTCGGCAGCTCCTGGTGGAGGAAGTATTAGTGCCGCAGTAGGTGCATTTGGTGCAGCATTGGGTGCTATGGTAGCCAATTTAAGCGCAGGCAAAAGAGGGTGGGAGGATAAGACTTCTGAATTTAGTGATTGGGCCAGTAGTGGTCAGCAAATAAAAGATAGATTATTGTTTTTAGTAGATGAAGATACCGCTTCCTTTAATAAAGTGATGGCTGCCTTTGGATTACCTAAAAACACCGAAGAAGAAAAGGTGGTAAGAAGTGCCGCAATTGAAACAGCAAATATTTACGCTACTCAAATACCATTACAAGTAATGGAAACAGCCCATCAAGGACTAACCTTAATCTTGGCCATGGCAACGCTTGGAAATCCAAATAGCGTAAGTGATGCAGGGGTGGGTGGTCTTTGTTTGCAAACTGCGGTGGAAGGTGCATTTATGAATGTAAAGATTAATGCGAAAGGTTTAAAGGATAAGACGAAGGCTGCTGGGTTTTTAAAGCAAGCCCTAGAAATTAGTGATTCAACCAAAATAAAGATGCAAGAAATCCTTAAAGAAGTGCATTCGAAACTTTAAATTTCTATTGGTTACTCTATCAGTTTATAATTCTTAAATCGAGCTATTTCTAAACCCGTTAACCGTTCTAAGAAATTTACTATTTTATATCTGAAAGGTATAGCATGCACCATGGTAAGTGGGTCGATATCTAATTTCCAATTTACCGACGCAATTCTTTCCTTCATAACAATAGGATGTAACCCATTAAACATTTCTAGGCTATCAATTTTGTTGTAATCAAAGACTTCATCGGTGGCAATATTTTCTTTAACATATTGGTCATCGTGCCAAAGCTTTTCAAATGCTTCCCGCTTTTGCTGTTGTGTGGCAGGGTTTTTAACCCAGCCATAATGGTATATTGTAGCCCGGACATAAATGCAATTTAACTTCTCTCCATTTATTCTGAAACTCATGGCATCTTTCCATGAAAGGATTTTCTTATCATTTCTAATTACCCGAACCTCCCTTTTCTGCCAATTTCTAGCTGCCGCAATATAATCGTAGGTCCCATAAAAGTTGAGATGCTCAAATACCAAACCTTCTACTTTTATATTGCACTCATACTTTATCATTGCTTCTTTAATAATCGGCATATCGCGTTCGTGAAATACCTCATCGGCCTGAACATAGATACACCAATCGCTATCTGGAGAAACGGCTGATAAAGCTTTATTCGTTTCCTCTGCTAAAACTCTTCCTCCTTCGCGCAAGGTATCATCCCAAATCGTTTCAATAATCTTTATTTTGGGGTTATTCATCCCTTGAATTAGCCCTAAGGTATCGTCATCGCTATTGCCAATAGCTACCACAACTTCATCGCAAAGTGGAAGAATTGAATTGATTGACTCAACAACGGGGTAATCAAATTTAATGGCATTGCGAACAAAGGTGAAGCCTGATACTTTCATGCCGCGAAAATACGAATAGATAGAAGATTAATTTGAGTGACTTTTTAAATTAATTGAATCAAGAAGTTGCTACTTCTTTAGCCAGTCTTGTGTAAAATGCCTTGTTGCTTTATCTTCCTTAAATTTTTCAGAATTATATTCTGATGATGAATTTCTTGGAATTGAAAGTGAAATGAAATTCTCGGCACATATTTTTGCAATGAAAACAATTTGACCAATATGATAAGGGTAATGTGCAAGTTGACGATTGATTGCCTCAGCAACTGTATGGCCTTCATTGCGGATATAAATTATTTTCTCCAAATCAGCCTCTGTAAGTGTTTCTAAAGTATTGAATAGTATTTTCCAGCCTTCATTCCAAAGGCGTAATACTAGATCTCTTGAATTTATATCATCAATAAATTCACCATCCCGATTTCGAGTTTCTTTTTCGCCATCAGTTGTAAGAAAGTCAGTCCACCTTGATTTCATATTTCCATGGAGGTGCTTAACAATGATGGCAATGCTATTGCTTTCTCCATTGGGTTGCCAGAAAAGAGATTCGTCGCCAACCTGTGCCATGGCCTTTTCGCCTAAACTTTTATAATATTCAAACTGCCTTTTTATACTCGTGAGATATGACATATGATGTGTAATTTATAGCAAAGCTAAGTATCGAATAGCGTGTTTACAAGAAGAAGATTCAATTTCTAGTGAGAAATATATAAATCGTTAATCCGAGTTTAAAGAAGACTCTTGAAATCAGGTCTAGTATTGATATTATTCCAAAAGAAAGCGAAAAATTGGGTTTATTTGCACAAAAATATATCTGAGTGTTAACCAAAGAAATTTTACTTCAAGCCTGGCAGTTGATGTGTACTTCGCGCCGCATGGCTGAACTATATGATGAGAATCGCGCAATTACCAAATATGTACACAGCACGAGTAAAGGACACGAAGCGATACAGCTTTCAGTAGGATTACAGCTAAAGAACTATGATTATGCGGCACCCTATTATCGCGACGAAAGTATGTTATTGGGAATGGGATTTAGCCCCTATGAATTAATGCTGCAATTATTGACCAAGGCGGATGACCCATTTAGCGGAGGCCGTACATATTACGCGCATCCAAGCAGTAAGGTTGCCGATAAACCCAAAATGCCGCATCAAAGCAGCGCCACTGGAATGCAAGCAATTCCTGCTACCGGCATGGCTCATGGAATTCAATATTTGGAACATCAGGGGTTATTAAGCGAAGAGCAAAAAGGGGAAGATGGATCTTTACCAATCGTCTTGTGTTCTTTTGGAGATGGGTGTGTTACCGAAGGGGAGGTGAGTGAAGCACTTCAAATGGCTGTTCTGAAACAAATGCCAATACTTTATTTGGTGCAGGATAATGAATGGGCTATTAGTGCAACGGCGAGTGAAATGAGGGCCATGGATGCTTATGAATTTGCTGCAGGATTCAAAGGCATGGAAAGGATGCGCTGCGATGGTACAAATTTTATCGAATGTTGGGATGCAGTTGAAAAAGCCATTGGATATGTTAGAACAGAACGTCGCCCTTTATTACTTCATGTAAAATGCCCTTTATTGGGACATCATACAAGTGGGGTAAGAAAAGAGTTTTATCGTACCGATGACGATATGGCACTTCACACCTCACGTGATCCTTATCCAAAACTTCGACAAATACTTTGTGATTTTTATTTTACAACAGAGGAAGAACTTGAGAATATAAATATTGACGCCAGGAAATTGGCTGAAATTGACTTTCAGAGAGCCGTAGCAGCTCCCGAACCCGACCCGTCGACAGTTTTATTGCACGAGTTCGCCCCGACATTAATAACCGAAGAAAAGGGGAATCGCAGCCCGGAAGGTAGAGAGGCCGTTTTAATGGTTGATGCTGCCTTATTCGCCTGTAAAGAAATATTGCAAAAACACCCGGAAGCATTATTGTATGGACAGGATGTTGGTGGTACCCTTGGTGGCGTATTTAGAGAAGCGGCAACCTTAGCCAAAACTTTTGGCGATGAACGAGTGTTTAATACTCCAATCCAAGAGGCTTATATCGTTGGGTCGACCGCTGGAATGAGTGCTGTTGGATTAAAACCTATTGTAGAAATTCAATTCGCCGATTATATTTGGTCGGGTGTAAATCAATTGGTTGTTGAATTAAGCAAGAGCTGTTATTTAACCAATGGTAAATATCCTATTGCTTCTGTAATTAGAGTGCCATGCGGTGCTTATATTGGAGGTGGGCCTTATCATAGTGGCTGTATTGAGAGTGCCATTCTGAGCGTGAGAGGGATAAAAGTTGTTTACCCATCTAATGCAGCTGATATGAAGGGCTTGTTAAAAGCTGCTTTTTATGACCCAAATCCAGTAGTGGTATTTGAACACAAAGGATTATACTGGAGTAAAGTGCCAGGAACTGAAATGGCCAAAACCATTGAGCCTGATGAAGATTATATAGTACCCATTGGCAAAGGAAGGATTGTTAAAAATGCCGATGAAAAATATTTAGCACAAGGTGAAACTTGCGTTATCATAACTTATGGCATGGGAGTGTATTGGGCCTTATCTGCCGAAAAGAGCTTCCCTGGGAAAATAGAAATTGTTGATTTACGATCCCTGTATCCTTGTGATGAAGAATTGGTGTTTGAGAGAGTAAAATTACATGGTAAAGTAATCGTACTTACCGAAGAACAATTGCTTAATAGTTTCGCTGAGGCTTTGGCAGGAAGAATTCAAAAAGAATGTTTCAAATTTATGGATGCAGCCGTAGAAACTATGGGGGCATTAAATGCCCCAGCAGTAGCACTTAATATAGGACTTGAAAAAGCCATGCTTCCAAATTCAGAAAAACTTTCAGCGCTGATAGAAAAAGTATTATCAGAATAATTATTTGAGTTAAATGCTCTTTTAGTGTTGCACTTCAACTGCTTTTAAATCAACTTGAAGATGTCGGAAATTTTCCATGGGCTCGTTATTGAGCCATTGCTTTTCGTTTTCCTTTGATAAAATGACAGGCATGCGTTTTTGTGAATTGTGTATTTCACTAACAAGTTCGTTTGCCTCTGTGGTCATTATGGTATAGGTGTTCTGGATCTCGCCAGTGTTCTTATTTGTCCATTTACTCCACAAACCACCGAATACAAATACCTCATCATTAGGTAGTGTAAGCAAATATTTCTGGCGGTTTTTTCCTTTTGCATCAAGCCAATGCCATTCATAATAACCATCAGCGATGATAAGGCAACGCTTGTTTACAAGGCCTTTAAAGCCCGCTCTTTCGTTGATGGTTTCAATCTTCGTGTTCAGATTAAATTTTTTTATACTATCATCACTTGCCCAAAAGGGGACCAATCCCCAGTTGTAAAAATGAATATGATGGTCGTCCGCATTTGAAATTACCGGGGTTTTCGGATAGGTGAACCCGTGGTAATATTTTTTAGAATCAGCATGTTCGCTTTGATCAAGCGTTACATTGAATCGTTCTTCTATTGAACGAATATCTTTAGATAATTTTGTATGATAGCACATAATCTCAATCCCTTTTAATAAGTTTAAAAATATAATCTACTAGTTTCAATAACTAGTTGACTTTGTAAAATCCTGTATCTACTTGACAATTTTTTTACTACTTATATTTGATCCTTCGGCATAAAAATTCACGAAGTAGATTCCTTTTGCATAATTTTCGGTATTGAAGGTTACCGTGTTTTGACCTTTATTTGCTTGAAATACGGTGCTTCCAACAACTTTACCTAACGCATCTAGAATATAAATACTCACCTGGTCTTCAGCTGGTAAATTAATATCAACCTTAATTTCATTGGTAAATGGATTTGGTAAAATATTTGTTATCGTTGGTAGGGTACGTAAATCAAACATTAGATCTTTTATATTTGAATAATTGTATTTTCCACCGATTTCCATCACTCTAAGACGATAGAAATTTAATCCACTAAGTGGGCTATGGTCAATAAATTTATAGGCAAGCATAGTGCGGCTATTTCCGGCTGCCGCTACGTTTCCAATCGACTCCCATACACGACCATTACTGCTTCTTTCAATAATGAATGATTCACTATTTTGTTCGTTGGCTGTTTGCCATGTAAGTGTTGAAGTTTCGTCTGTTTTTACAGCATCAAAAGTTACTAATGAAACACTTAGAACTACTGTATAGGTGCACGAAGCAAAATCCAAGTATATCACTTTAGTATCCTTACACGCTCCTGCATCTGTTACTGTTACGGTATAATAACCATTATTGGCATTGCTAGCAGTTAATATTTGAGGGTTTTGAAGTGTTGAACTAAATGATAATGGACCAGTCCAAGCATAGGTGTTTGATCCGGTTCCTCCTGTAGGATTTGAGAAGAAGGAAGCGGTAGTTCCAGCACAAGTAAGTGTGGGTGATAATTTTGGTGTTCCTGAAACCGAGATTACTGCATTCGAATCATTATTACTGCAATAGTCACCACTGATAATTCTGCGGAAATAGGTGGTTTGATATAAGGCGGGCGGGCTATAATTCTGACTTGTTGCTCCAGCAATATTGGTCCAGGTATAGGTATAATCAATACTCTTTTGCCATTGGTATCCAGTTGGTGTAGGAGTTCCACTTGGGTATGCTCCAGGAGTTGCTATCGTTTGTGCTGTGCCATTTCTAACTACACCTGCAATATTATAAGATGCTATACCTGAAGTAAGTGTAGACGGAGTCCCACCGCATGAAAGCGTTTGATTTGAGCTAATTGCTAAATTTAAGATATCGGGCGGATTGGCCATTGATACTAAGACAGGCTCAAAAATGCTTGTAGCAGAAGTTTTAGTTGTTGTGATTGCTCCAGAAGTTAATGGAATGTTATTCGAACTCGAAGTCACAGAGAGGTAAATTCTACAATCATTAAATAATATTCCTCTTTGACCTAATGGGTCATCATCATCACTTGTACCACCATAATATGTACTATATATTTTTGTTGTACCAGTTGAATTTATCTTTGTAAAAACAGCATCAATTCCACCATAATTTGTTGATTGTAATGGGCTGCCAGTTACTGAATAATTTAAACTATTTGTATAGCCTAAGAAGTAAATATCATCATTTAAGTCAGTATTCAATCCCATCATATT
>CANLPK010000108.1 GCA_947492885.1 Bacteroidota bacterium | reverse complement strand
TATATGCTGGTGCATGCATCTGTAATTTTTAAGATTATTTTTTTTGAAGTAAGGGGCGAAAGCACCAGTGAATCGATATTAGAAAGGGGCGCACCAGTATCATCCATCCATTGATAGGAAACTATTCCACTGCCTTTATTAGAGAATGCTTTTAAGGTAGTGCTTTCCGCATCGCACAAATAAATATCGGCTAAAGTTTGCGTAAATTGCAAATCAGGAAAGATTTTTATTGCTACTGCCATACTATCATCGGGCAAGGTACAATGATCGGTGACATGCACAAGATATGATTCATTGCCTGTTACTGTGATATTAAAATTGCCGCTGGCATTGCTTTGTAGCGTTATTCCATTGTGCTTTAAGGTAAATAGATAATTTGCATTTCCGCCCTTGGCTACTGCCTTAATTGTAAATGTATTGCCTTTGCAAAGTGTGGTATCGATGGTGTTTAACGTAAGTTTTAATGCGGGTTTTACAGTTATGGTGACGATTTTCCAGAGGGTATCCTTAGCACAAGCATTGATTGCTCCCAATTTATATTTGATGGTTGATAATGGAGCAACCAAAAATAAACCAGAAGAATTTTGTAAGGTAGAGATGCTATCTATGAGAATATAACTGAAGAGGCTATCACCTCCTGTGGCACTGGCCCAGATACTAATTAGATTTCCTCTGCAGATACTTGTATCATTATTTGTAATAAGTTGAAAGGCAGGGCGCACCAAATGATTGATTGAAGTGGAGGTATCACAATATGCATTTTTACTTTTTACGTGTATGGTATAATTCCCCGCACCTGAGTAGTAATGTGTGATAGTGTCGCTCTTCAATCCATTGAGATTGCCATTGAAAAGATTGAACTTACCATCCCCCCATTCAATGCTTGTTGAATCATTGAAAGCACTTGTGATTTTTAATCGAATATTGTTTTGCAAACAAAGGTTATAAATTGAATCCTGAGCAATAATTAGGGTTGGCTTGGATGCTATAAATACTGCATTTTTCACTACGAAACTATCAATGCATCCATCGATATTGGTAGCGAATTGGGTGATATCGAACCATCCTGTATCGATGAGAACGTGGTTGGTTTTCGTAAATGAATCGACCTTGATATTGCTACTTCGAGATACATACCAAACTAGATTCGCATTTTTACTGCTGTCTGAAATGCTTACCAAGAGCGGTGTACAGCCTTTAAATGGGAAGGTTTTTGAAGAATTATTGGATACAAATTTTGCCTGAGGGTATAATTGAAGTACCACCGTATCATTAATTGTTTTTCCAGAATTGCAATACGTGTTTTTGATATTTACTACAATATTATAAATATGTGAAGAGTCGAAATAATCATGGGTTAGATATCCTATACTATCCGATGGCAACCATAAAATAGGTGAACCATCCTTCCAATCTACCGAAACACTATCAGCAAATTGGGCTTGATATTTAAGTTTTAGAAATTGTCGTGAACATGAAATATGTGTGCTGTCAATGGTTACATTAAGTCGAGGAATATGGTTCACATAAATATCATCAGTCCACCAGGTGTAGCTATAACATTGCGGGTTCTGGGCTCGTAATTTCACCTTATAGATACCATCATCTAACCACAATACTGGGTTTTTTATATCGGTACTATCAACCAATATATTTGCTGAATTGAAAATATACCATCGGTAATTTAAAAAGGTGGTATCGCCTTGCACGTATAAATGAGCACTATCAACAATGCAACTGTTTTTGTTATAGGCATTGGTTGCAAATTTCAAACGGTTAAGTTTAAAATTAACACTCGGGAATCCACCATTAATAATCCTTGGTGCAAAGTCAATATAATTATAAATATAATTACATCCATAGCTAACCTCATCAGGACGGGTAATGCAGGATAGAAATGTTTGATTGCCGTTCGCTATATATATTTTCCCATCGGGGGCAATTTGAATTCCAAACATAACAGGTTTTACACTATTAAGTTCTATTGGGAAAGCTCCAGGGTTGGCTAGGTATCTTTTGAATTGTGTAACTCTACCTACTCCTCCAGGTTCCCCCGTTGATGCATAGATAAAAGAATCATTAGGAGAGAATTCAACACCAAGAAGAAAGACGTTTGCCACTGGGAAATCGTTAGAAGTAAAAACGGTTTTTAGATTCGAAGCAAGACCAGTTGCTCTATTAAAATTGCAGCATTTAGCAGAATTGAAATTTGCATTCGGTTTATAATCACTAAAAATTAAATAGTTTCCACTAAGTGATGCCTTAAGGGGAGATCTGTTACTTATAAAACCACCTGCAGTGCTAATTACTGGAGTCAATGATATTCCGCCTGAAGTAATTAAATAAGCATAGATTTCATTTACATTGGCTTTACTTACCAACCAATAATCGGTATCATTGGCGTGTTTAATAAGTTCGGGAGATCCTATATAGAAATTTCCATTTATAAAATTATGACTACTAATAATATTTCCTCTCCCACTATCAGCATTCATGTTTACGATGTCATAGCGTATTCCATAAGCTTCTGTAGTATAGAATAAATAATATAGACTATCATTATTCAGGAATTTTAAAATCTTTACATATTTAGAAACATAAGCACCAGCGAAGGAATCCCTCACAGAACAATTTGGCATTTTATTATGAAACCGATTCCAGATAGTTTTTCCATTACAATAAAAGAGTAAATTTCCATAACAATCAGAAATACTATTTGATTCAAATGCTGGTAGCGAATCTGAGGATGATGCATATCCACAATACCTATCGGTAATTGTTGTTGGAAAAAAAGTAGGAGTTGGGCTGCCAAAATTAAGGCCAATATTATAGCCAAATACCCAATTGTTGGCTATTTGGCTATAAGTGGCCGTAAAGAAACTTATAAATATAATTAAAAGAATAAATCTTTTCATTAATTCGTTTTATAGAATTTCAAACTAATATTATTAATAGAAATATAATAGATACCAGAGGAGAGAAATTTAGTATCGAATTTATAAATTCCATTTTCAAATGAAATTAAAGTTAATGAATAAGAACGCCCTAATGCATCATAACATTGAATTGTGTTAGGCAACTCGGTCGTATTAACCGTTTTAATAATCATTTCATTCTGTTTCTCTTGGTATTGAACTACTGGTTTTTTAGAATACTCTTGAATGGTATGAGTAGGATGTGAAATGAGTAAGGTGTTAAAGCAGGCTGGGTCAGTTGATGTATTTATAGATATAAAATCCCTTAAAGACGTGCTGAATATGCTGCTATTCGGGGAATAGGTGAATAATGGTAAAGCTTTTTTCATTCGATATTTTTTGATTAAAACAAATGTAACACTAAAGTTTTACCATGCACAAATATTATTGAAAGATATTTTCTTCCTGATTTAAGTTTATTTTCAAATTTGACCGTTTAACCATCAAAATAACAAATCTTTAATTGGCTCATTAGCCTATTGTGGCGTATCTTTGCGCCGTGATTGCATTAAATAATATAACCTTTGAATTTGGAGGAAGAGTACTGTATAAAAACGCTTCCTGGCATATTCATCCCAACGAACGAATTGGACTCATTGGCCTTAATGGCACTGGAAAATCAACCTTACTTCGTGTGATAATGGGTGAGTACACTATCGCTGAAGGAAATATCTCACGTCAGAACGGAATAAAACTCGGATTCTTTAATCAGGACTTACTTAGTTTTGAAACAGAGGATAGCATTAAAAATGTGGCCTTGAGTGCTTTTGATAAAGCATTGCACTACCGCGATGAGATTGAAAAACTTTTAAAAATTGTAGAAACAGATTATAGCGATGAAAACCTGCATAAGCTAAGCGAGATGCAGCATGAGTTTGAGGTATTGGGTGGATACGAGATGGAACATAAAACGGAAGAACTTCTTGAAGGTCTTGGTTTCAGTACCGCCGAACTCGATAAACCTTTCAAGCAGTTCAGCGGGGGATGGCGTATGCGTGTGATGCTTGCCAAACTCATCTTGCAACACCCCGACTTACTCATGCTGGATGAGCCTACGAATCACTTGGACTTACCTTCCATCATCTGGCTCGAAGAATATTTGAAAACTTACGACGGTACTATCATCGTTGTTTCTCACGACCGTTATTTCCTCGATCGCCTCGTGAATAAAATTGTTGAAGTAGCGAGTGAAAAGATCACGATCTACTCGGGCAACTACACCTTCTATATGGAGGAAAAAGAGCAGCGTGATGAAATACAACTGAACCAGTTCGTTAATCAGCAGCAGCAAATAAGGCAAACACAGCGCACCATCGATCGTTTTAAAGCGAAAGCTAGTAAAGCTTCCATGGCGAAGAGTAAAGAAAAAATGCTGGAGAAGATGGAAAAAGTGGAAGCACCCACTGCCGCGGCTGCCATGGTTAATTTTGAATTCAGAATTGGTACGAAGCCGGGCCGATTAATCTCTAGCCTGGAGAATATCAGTAAACGCTATGGCGACAAAGTGATCCTGGAAAACTCTAACGCAGAAATTTTAAACGGGGATAAAATTGCACTTATTGGTGCCAATGGATTGGGTAAATCTACCGTACTGCGCATGATTGCCAACTCCGAGCCATACGAAGGTAAGATACAAATTGGCTATAATGTGATTCCATCCTTCTATGCGCAACACCAGTTGGAAAGTTTAAACCTAACCCATACCATGGTGGAAGAATTACAATACCATGCGCCGAAACGTACTGAAAATGAAATCCGTTCGGTATTGGGTTGTTTCCTTTTTACCGGTGATGAAGTGTTTAAAAAGATCAGGGTATTAAGTGGGGGAGAGAAGGCTCGTATTGCACTTGCAAAAACAATTCTAAGTGATACCAACTATCTGATGCTCGATGAGCCTACGAATCACTTGGATTATCAAAGTGTGAATATCTTAACACAGGCCTTGCAAAATTATGAAGGCTCTTATATCGTTGTATCCCATGATCGCCAGTTTATTCGCGAAACAGCCAATAAAATATGGTGGATTGAGGAGCATCAGTTGAAGGAATACCCTGGTACTTACGATGAGTGGCAAGAGTGGATGACCAACAGAAGGATCAAGGAAAAGGCCTTGGAGAAAGACGCCAAACCTTCGCCAACACCCGAGAAGGTAGTAGCCAAGGAACAGCCCAAGAATGATAATGCGATTGAATTGCGCAAAACAAAACAGCAATTTGAGCAATGTGAGCAGGAGGTAGCCAAGCTAGAGCAAGCAAAAAATGACCAAGAAAATTTGCTTGCCCTTGAGGAGAATATCAAAGATAAAGTTAAGTTTGTAAAACTAACCCAGGATTACGAGAAGGTTAAGGAACAGTTAGCTAATAAACAAAAGGAATACGAAAAGCTTTTTGAGCGTATCATGGAGCTGGAGAGTTAATTAAAAAAGAATGTTTAAAAGGAAGAACAAATCAAAAGTTGAAACTACGGAGGAGGTTCCATTGACGGATCAGGAATTAGACCGTATCATTCAAAATAATAAGAATCGTAAGAAGCTCTCCTTAAAAGCATTAGGCATTAAAATTTTCATAAAAGATTCAACGAAAAAAAATACCCCATGATTAAGTCATCAAAACTAATTCTTGTTGTTTTAATTCTACTTAGTCATTTCGTTATTTCTGCCCAGTCGGAACCCATTACTACCAAAGTATATTCGCCTACCATCAAATCGGTTTTGATGTTTAGCAGCGTGGCCGATTATGCGTTTCCAATTATAAGTTTAAATGCTCAAGAGAAATTGAATTTGAGCTTCGACGACCTAAAACCTACCAACGAAAATTTTTGTTATACGCTTATCTTATGTAATTCGGCATGGGTGCCTGTGGCTTTACAACCCAACGAGTACTTACAAGGAAATTCGTTTGAGCAAATTTTCAATTTCACATTTGCATTGGCTACCTATCAAAAATTCGTGCATTACTCCTTGAGTTTTCCTACAGAGAACATGACGGTGAAATATGCTGGAAATTATATTATCAAAGTATATCGCAATTTCAATACTGAAGATGTGGTGCTTACCCAAAGATGTTATATCTTAAACACTAAAACCAATATCAGTAGTCGCGTGCACCAAGCTACCAATATCGATGCACGTTATACCAACCAGGAAGTGGATATAGAAGTAGATGCATCAAGTGCTACCATCCCCTCGCCCTATACCGATGCCAAACTCACCATCTTACAAAATGGAAGATTCGATATTGCAGTCACCAAGCTAACACCCAAGTATATCAATGGTAATTTGTACAATTACGATTATGAAGATGGAAATCTTTTCTTTGGTGGTAATGAATTCAGGGCATTCGATATTCGCAATATCCGTTCAGTAGGTATTAATGTTTCGAATAAAACCATCGACACCGCCATCCATATCAATTTAAAAGCCGATGATGCACGAGGCTCATTTACGCACTTGGCATTACCCGATTATAATGGCAAATGCCTAATTGCCAATAGCACCGCGAGCGATCCCAATCAGTTGGATTATGCCTATGTGACATTTACTTTAAATTCAATATCATCGTCACATGATGAAGAATTGTATGTGCTGGGAGGTTTCAATAACTGGGTACCATCCGATGAATACAAGATGGTATACAATGAATCGCGCAAGATTTATCAATGCACGGTATTGCTTAAACAAGGATATTATAATTACGGATATTATGATTTCAAATCGGGTCAGCTCGAAAATTCGGTGACCGAAGGAAATCATTATGAAACGGAGAATGATTATTATATCTTCTTCTATCAGAAGAATTACACCTATAATTTTGATGAGCTCATTGGCTTTCAGAAGGCCAATACTGGCACGGTAGAGCGTCGTTAACTAAACAGTTACTAGAGTTCCTATTTTCTCTCCTTGCAATACCTTTTCGAGGTTTCCAATCTTGTTCATATCGAATACTAAGATCGGACGTTTGTTTTCCTGGCATAGCGTAAACGCCGTCATATCCATAATATTCAAGTTTTTGCTGATGGCTTCTGCAAAGGTGAGGTTATCGTAACGAGTGGCTGTTTTGTCTTTCTCTGGATCGGCGGTATAGATGCCATCTACGCGGGTACCTTTCAAGATGAGGTCGGCTTCAATCTCCACACCTCTTAGTGCGGCTGCGGTATCGGTAGTGAAGTAAGGGTTACCTGTTCCTCCACCAAAAATTACCACACGTCCTTTTTCTAAGTGACGTATAGCGCGGCGACGAATGAAGGGCTCACATATTTGTTCCATTTTGATGGCACTCAGTAAGCGTGTTTTTATTTGATGTTTTTCCAGGGCACCTTGCAATGCCATAGAGTTAATTACGGTAGCAAGCATTCCCATATAATCGCCTTGAGCACGATCTACGACACCCCCTTGAACTCCTTGAATACCGCGGAAAATATTACCACCACCAATTACGATGGCTACTTCAGCTCCCATATCAACAATGTTTTTGATTTCGGCTGCATATTGTTCTAAAACTTTTGGGTCGATTCCAAATTGTTGATCGCCCATTAGGCTTTCGCCGCTAAGCTTCAATAATATTCGTTTGTATTTCATGGGTAGGGGAAGTAGATTGTATTTTATACTGCGACAAAGATAGGAAGCCGCAGGAATTATTAATTATTTAATCGTAGGAATTTGAAATATTAAAGTAAGGGCAAAAAAAAAGCGAAACTAAAGGTTTCGCTTTTCAATTTATTTATTGCTTATCCTAAAGTTACCTTCTTAAATGCAGTAACAGTAAGACCTTTGCTAACGCCGTCCAGCATTTGTGATACTTTCTTAGTACCGTCCATGATGAATTCTTGGTTTAATAAAGTTGCTTCTTTGTAGAATTTCTCAAGGGCACCCATTGCAATTTTCTCTAACATATTTTCTGGTTTACCATCTTGTTTTGCTTTTTCTTTAGCCAAATCCAATTCGCGACGAACGATATCTTCCGATACATCCGACTTGTCTAATGATACTGGATTCATGGATACGATTTGCATACCAACTTGTTTACCAGCAGCCAAAATTGCATCGGTAGATGCTTGGTTTAAGGCAATCAAAGCACCATTTTTCTTGTTGCTATGGATATAGGCTACAACTGCTTCTCCGCTAAGTAAAGTGTATTGTGCGATATCAATTTTCTCACCAATTTTACCAACTTGTTCGATGATTGCTTCACCGATAGTTTGGTTACCAGTTTTAGCTTCTTTCAAAGCATCCACGTTGGCGATATTATTGCTTAATCCAATCTCTGCGCAAGATTCAGCGAAAGCGATGAAACCTTCACCACGAGCAACGAAATCTGTTTCGCAACTCAATCCTAAGATCACACCAGTTTTTCCGTCGGCACTAATTTTGGTAACTACTGCACCTTCTTTAGTTTCGCGATCGGCACGGCTTGCGCTAATTTTAGCACCTTTAAGGCGCAATATTTCGATAGCTTTTTCGAAGTCGCCATTGGCTTCTGTTAAAGCTTTTTTGCAATCCATCATACCTGAACCGGTTTGTTGGCGCAATTTATTTACATCTGCTGCTGATATTGATACAGTGCTCATATTTATTTAATTTACTTTTTAATTTTGATTGGGTTTGGTATTCAAAAAAAGGGGACTTACCCTTTCAGATAAATCCCTTTTTGATTTTATTGGTTTCTCAAATGAGATTCTTTATTATTCAGCGGCCACTTTCACTTCTGCTGATTTAGCTTCTGCTTCTTCTTTGTCGCGTTTGCGTTCGCTGTATCCTTCTTCGATAGCTGCAGTGATTGCTCTGGTGATTAGCTCAATTGACTTGATGCTATCATCATTTGCAGGGATTGCAAAATCTACTAAATTTGGATCAGAGTTGGTATCTACGATAGCGAAAGTAGGGATGTTTAAACGTTTTGCTTCAGAAACAGCAATATGTTCTTTCTTAATATCCACGATGAAAAGAGCTGCAGGTAAGCGATTTTGATCGGCGATACCGTTCAATACACGTCCCATTTTTTCTTTCTCGCGAGTAATCATTAAACGCTCACGTTTGTTGATGTTTTGGAAAGTACCATCAGTAACCATGCGTTCGAAATTACCCATCTTCTTAATAGATTTACGAACGGTAGCAAAGTTAGTAAGCATACCACCCAACCAACGTTCAGCTACGTAAGGCATTCCTACACGTCTAGCTTCGGTAGCGATAAATTCTTTCGCTTGTTTCTTGGTTGCAACGAACATAATTTTACGTCCGCTTTTAACGATATTCTTAATAGCTAAAGTCGCTTCTTCTAATTTAGCGGCTGTTTTATTAAGGTCAATAAGATGGATACCGTTTTTTTCCATCAAAATATACGGAGACATTTTTGGGTCCCATTTAGATTTAAGGTGACCAAAATGGCAACCGGCATCCAACATTTCCTGCAATGATACTTTAGGCATAGTGCTATTCTTTGTACTGTGATATTAACGTTTAACGAATTGGAATTTCTTACGAGCTTTTTTCTGACCTGGTTTTTTACGCTCTACCATACGGTTATCGCGGGTCATTAATCCTTTAGCACGTAACTTAGGTTTCACCTCTGCATTGTCTTTAACTAATGCTTTCGAGATACCCAGGCGAACTGCCTCCGATTGGCCTTTGAATCCACCACCATCAACATTGATGTTTCCATCATACTGATCGATATTTGAGCCGATTACTAAAAACGGCTGCTCAATTACATATTGTAATAATGAGGTAGGGAAATACGTTTTATAATCTTTACCGTTGATGGTAAATTTACCTGTTCCAGCTTGCAAGTAAACACGTGCAACTGCGGTCTTTCTACGTCCTGAAGTATTGGTAACTGCCATTAATTAAATATTAAAGGTTAATTTTTCTGGTTGT
>CANLPK010000107.1 GCA_947492885.1 Bacteroidota bacterium | reverse complement strand
GTGAGCTATGTTCTAGCGATGGAGGAATTAAGTAAAGTAGATGCCTCAGCCTCGGTGGTTATATCCGTTAATAATTCACTTGTTTGTTGGGGATTAGAAGAATTTGGAAATGAAGCTCAAAAGCAAAAATATTTAGTGCCATTGGCTTCTGGCCAAGTACATGGTGCCTTTTTATTAAGCGAGCCTGAAGCTGGCAGTGATGCTACTTCTCAGCGTACTACCGCCATCGATAAAGGTGATTATTATTTGATGAATGGTACCAAGAACTGGATTACCAATGGAAATAGTGCTACCTATTATTTAGTAATTGCACAAACAGATGTTGAGAAAGGCCATAAAGGAATCAATGCCTTCATCGTAGAAAAGGCATCGGCTGGTATTACCATTGGTAACAAAGAAAACAAAATGGGAATTAGAGGTAGCGATACCCATAGCGTCATGTTTCAAGATGTAAAAGTTCCAAAAGAAAACCGCATTGGTGAAGATGGATTTGGATTTAAATTCGCTATGAAGGTGCTTGCTGGAGGCCGTATTGGTATTGCCGCACAAGCCTTAGGAATTGCTAGTGGTGCTTATGAATTATCATTGAAATATGCCAAAGAACGTAAAGCATTTGGCACCGAAATCATGAACCACCAAGCCATTCAATTTAAATTGGCTGATATGGCTACCGAAATTGAAGCAGCACGCTTACTCATTATGAAAGCGGCTTATTTAAAAGATAAACACGAAGATTATGCTATCGCAAGCAGTATGGCTAAAGTATTTGCAAGTGAAGTAGCAATGAAGACTACGACTGAAGCAGTTCAAATTCATGGTGGTTACGGATACGTAAAAGAATACCATGTTGAGCGCTTAATGCGTGATGCTAAGATCACTCAAATATATGAGGGAACCAGTGAGGTACAACGTATCGTAATTGGTCGCAGTATTCTTAAATAGTTCCCTACTATAAATCGTATTTATCGAGCACCTTCAGAAACACATCAAAGTCTTTCGGATAGGGTGCTTCAATACTTATCTCTTTCTCGTCCAAATCTTTAAATTTTAGAGAGAAGGCATGTAAGGCTACACGTTGAATCATGGGCCTTTCTACTTCATCCGAATTTTTAAATTTCTTCTTTATTTCCGAAAGCATTGGCAATCGGCCCTTATACGTTGTATCGGCAGCAATACTTGCATTTTGCGATGCCAGATGAATTCGTATTTGATGCATTCTACCCGTATAAATTTCACAATGCATCAGGGCATAATGCTTATACAATTTCATGGTGGTGAAAATTGACAATGCTTTTTTTCCATCTTGTTTATCAATTTTCACAGTGCCGGTACTGGTTTGTTTAATCGGTAAATCAACGATGAGCTTATCGAATTTACGGGGTGCACCGATGATTGCATGGTAAATTTTTCGCACTTCCCTGGCCTCAAATTGCATGGCGGCATGACGATAGGCCTCTGCATTCTTAGCAATAAGTAAAGCCCCGCTGGTTTCTTTATCAAGCCGATGGCATACCTGGGCATCAGGACAATACCCCTTGGCTAATAATAAAATATTGGTTCCATCGCCACGATCGTCAAGGGTAGCAATATGAGAAGGCTTATTGATGATAAGATAATTTTCATTTTCAAACAAAAGCAGGGAAGAGAAATTAATAAAGGCCATAATTACGTCGGCAAATTAACCCAATTCAATTGATACCATGCAGATATTCTCGGAAAAGAAAAATGATAGTGATTTTTAAAACTTCAAAAATTCGATTTTTCCAACTTTTTTGATGTCAAAAAATGACATTTAAAGCATAAAATAGAAGGTCATTTTTATGTAAAATTTAGGTCATTTTCCTGGTCTGTTTTTTAAAAAAAGCGCCTACACAAACATTGCGCCAAAGGGGTATAAACAATTTTAAACTACATGATTATCAGGCGGTTTATATTTATTTTCAGTGTAAAAGCCGAACCGCCTTTTTTCAATTATATATTCGAATAACCAACAAGTATTTTAAAACCTCTAACTTAAATTGCCTATGCGTCAGCTGAAAATTACTAAACAAATTACAAATCGGGAAAATCGATCTTTAGAAAAATACTTGCAGGAAATAGGAGCCGTCTCGCTCATCACCGCCGACGAAGAAGTAGAGTTGGCCGTGCGCATCCGTCAGGGCGACCGTCAAGCATTGGAACGTTTGGTTAATGCCAATTTACGTTTCGTGGTGTCGGTATCGAAGCAGTATCAAAATCAAGGATTGACTCTTGGCGATTTAATTAATGAAGGCAACCTCGGGCTGATAAAAGCCGCCCAGCGCTTCGATGAAACGCGGGGCTTTAAATTTATCAGCTATGCAGTGTGGTGGATTCGTCAAAGCATTTTGCAAGCCATTGCAGAGCAAGCTCGAATCGTACGATTGCCTTTGAATCGTGTGGGTGCACTAAGTAGAATTAGCAAAGCCATGGCCGATTTAGAACAGAAATACGAAAGGGAGCCCACGGTAGAAGAACTTTCGGAAGTTCTCGACTTAGATATTGAAAGTATACGTGATATGCTTAAAAGCAATAACCGCCATGTAAGTATGGATGCTCCCATGGTTAGTGGAGAAGAGAATACCTTGCTTGCAGTGCTCGAAGATTGCGATCAGCCCGGACCCGATTCCGCCTTAATAAGTGAATCGTTATGCGAAGAGATTGGAAGAGCACTCTCTCATCTTCCTCCTCGTGAGCGTGATGTATTGCGACATTTTTATGGTATTGGGGGTTGTACTCCATTATCGTTAGAAGAAATCGCTGAGAGCCTTACCTTAACACGTGAACGCGTTCGGCAATTGAAAGAAAAAGCCATCAAACGACTGAAGGGAACAAGCCGTAGTAGCCGTTTACAAGCCTACTTGGCATAGTGCCTTACCCTATACCGCTTTAGCCATAATCCGGTATTTTTTAGAACCCGAATCCCGATACTTAAAGTATCGGGATTTTTGTTTTTTTTAAAGAATATAATTGCCGTGATTCGCAACCCTATCAATAATGAAAATTGTTCACCTATCCAATAATTTAATTCCTGGAGGCGCCGGCAAAGCCGCCCGGACAATAAATGAAGCCCTGCAAAAAGCGGGCATGGATAGTAGTCGACTCGATATTCCTAACAACACTTTTTGGCAACGGGGCATGAATACTTTCAGGGCGTATTATGATAAACTGCCGCTGCAACGATATCCAAGAAACCCGAAAACAGCCTTTAGTACTGCCAATATTGGAATGGGAACGGATGCGCTAAAAGCCTTAGAACATGCAGATCTTATCCATTTGCATTGGGTTCATCAAGGATATATCGGTTTTAAAGAAATGGAATTTATTGCAAGCCTAAACAAAAAGATTTACATCAATATGCATGATAGTTGGTGGATCTCAGGTGGCTGCAATGTAACTCATGGTTGCAATCAATGGCAAAATGGATGTGGCCGTTGCCCTCAACTAAATAGCACTATCAACAATGATTTAAGCAGTAAACTTTTCTCTACAAAACGAGCAATTCTCAAAAAACTCAACCCTACAATTATTTGTGCTAGCACTTGGATGTACGAACGTGCAAGCACCGCCCCAATGTTTAGTGGTTTTAAAATTGCACGAATCCCTTATGCCATCGACTTGGAGAAATACCATCCAGTAAATAAGGTGGAAGCGCGCACTGCCTTGGGCTTGCCACTCGATAAAAAATTAATACTTTTTGGTTCTGTCGACCTCAACGATCCAAATAAAGGATTTAGCTATTTCCGCTCAGCAATCAACGAATTACCCGAAGAGGATGAATCGGAAATTGTCATTTTCGGGAATCTACCGAATGGTGATCTGAATATCTCAAAAAAAATTCACGCACTCGGACTTCTTCACGATGAAGCACTCTTAGCGAAAGCATACAGTGCTGCCGATATCTTTGTAGCACCCAGCCTAGAGGATAATTTCCCCAATACCGTGCTCGAATCAATTACTTGTGGAACGCCAGTAGTAGCTTTTAATATTGGAGGTATGCCCGACATGATAACACACCTTGAAAACGGCTTTTTAGCAGAGGCCAAAAACGTACATCAACTCATGCTTGGCATCTCAAAATGCCTCACCGATACTGGGAAAATGAGTACCTTCGCACGTAAAAAATCAGAAGATGCGTTTCGTTTTGATATCATCGCTCAAAACTACACCAAGCTATATCAATGAGTTTCTTTCAAAAATTTATACGCTTTCTCTTTTGCACTCAGCTTTTCTTTAATGTAATTTTTTCAACTAGCTTTTCTAAAGCATTTAATATTGGTGATGCATTTAATATCACTATATATTTTATAATGCTTCTTAGTTTCTTGGTTCAGGTTCGCTATTTGATGCAAATGAAAGTTGCCTTCCTAATCCTGATTTTCACTTTCCTCTCCTCCTACTATAATGGGTTTGTTGGCTTAAGAATGGGGATCTTTATTAATTTCCTGAGCTTTAGTGCGGTCGAATTGGCCATAGTATCAACTACCTTTCAGAACATGAAAGTATTCTTCAAATTATTTTATTTTTTGTATGGCTTTATCCTTGTACTAAGTGTTTTTTTAATTGCGATAGGGATAAATACACAACCTTTCACAGGAATGTATATGGCTGTAAAAGTTAGTGGCATCCCCGTTCAAATATGGGGGTTATTTAGTGATAAAAATACTTTTGGGTTTACAATGATGTTGCTTTTTTTAATGAGTTTTCTCCTCCCTGATTTTAAATACAAGAAGTTAATCCTCGTTTTTACTTTTGTATTTGTAGTGCTTTCAGGTAACCGAAGCGGATTATTAACTTTATGCTTTACCTTGGTTTTCAGCTTAATTATTAAGCCGGAATATTCAATTAGTAAGAAATTATCAGTAGCCCTTTTGGCATCTATCGTTCTATTTGTAATCGTTTTCATTTATTTAAATTCCCCCTTGAATACACGGGGGGTAGAGTCAAAGGACAGGGAAGAATTATACGATATTGCCTTCTCATTTATCAATCATCATTTCTGGTTCGGCATTGGGCGAGCTTTGATTGTAGGGGGCGAATATATTCATACCCATAACCTTTACCTCCAGGTATTAGCCGAAGAAGGGTTTTTGTGCTTGTCGATTTATATTATTCTGTTTTTAAAAGTTCTATTCAAAGCTTCCTATAGTAGTAAAATTCTAAGTCTATCCATTTTCATTTTTACCGCATTTAACCCCGCCTTGGTTCCAGGAAATTTATTTACAGTAGTCTTACTTATTATCCTGGGTCGTTATATCGATGAGGTAAGGGCTTGGCATGCTCTGAACCCACCCAAAGAACAACAAACTTTATTGCAAATTATGAATATGAAAACTATCCCTCAAGAATCGACTTTGTAGTGATAATTCATGAATTATTAACAATACATTTGCCATAGTATTCGTTTATTTCCTTTGTTAATGAGCCACCCAAATATAAGCAATCAGAACCCCAAAACTCAGGCGTCGCCTCTAGGGTTCAATAAGCCCCATTTCACTGGCTCCGAAATAAAATATATTCAAGAAGCAATCTCCAATTCGAAGATTGGTTCCAATGGCGCTTTCACTCAAAAATGTCATCAATTTTTTGAAACAAAATACGGATTCCGGAAAGTGTTTCTTACTCCGAGCTGCACCGACGCATTGGAGATGTGTGCCCTGCTAATTAATACCAAGGAAGGCGACGAAATTATTGTACCCTCTTATACTTTTGTATCTACCGCCAACGCGTTTATACTTCAAGGTGCAAAAATTATTTTTGCCGATAGTGAATCAAATTCACCAAATATAGATGTGGCAACCATTGAGTCATTGATTACTCCAAAAACCAAAGCCATTGTATGTGTACATTATGCGGGCATGGCTTGTGATATGGATGCACTCTTGAATCTTTGCAATAAACATCAATTGTATTTAATTGAAGATGCTGCTCAGGCAATCGATTCATTCTATAAAGGAAAAGCACTTGGTAGCATCGGTCATTTGGCTGCCTTTTCTTTTCACGAAACAAA
The DNA here is from genome assembly GCA_947492885.1 of Bacteroidota bacterium. Classification (GTDB taxonomy): domain Bacteria; phylum Bacteroidota; class Bacteroidia; order UKL13-3; family UKL13-3; genus CAINMV01. The sequence continues at coordinate 4,191 of CANLPK010000107.1, read as the reverse complement.
AAATATTACGTGTGGCGAAGGTGGAATGCTTGTTGTAAATGACGAACGATTGATACCCAGAGCGGAAATTATACGTGAGTATGGAACCAATAGAAGTCAATTTTTAAGAGGCGAAATTGCACAATATGGCTGGATGGATAAAGGCTCTTCGAACATGCCTAGTGAGCTTTTGGCCGCCTTCCTCTTTGCACAATTGGAGTGCCTTACAAAAATCCAATCACAGCGAATGATACATTGGAATCAATATAAAACTTTATTGAAACCATTACATAATCAAGGCTTGATTCAACTACCTGAAATGAGTGACAGCATAAAACATAATGCTCATATTTTTTATATTTTTTGTCAGGATAAAAGTCAACGCACCGCACTCATCAATGCTTTAAAGGCAGCGAATATCAATGCTGTATTTCATTATAACGCATTACATCAATCCACCTATTTTAAAGATAAACACGATGGGCGTAATTTACCCAATAGCGATAAATACACCGATTGTTTGCTGCGATTACCACTCTACTATGATTTAACTTCGAATGATGTGCAACGTGTAGCATCAACCATCACGCAATTTTTATATACAAACATTTCTTAAACTAACCATGAATCATACAACAAAAGCCTTACTGCTAGCTATTTTGAGTAGTGTACTGCTTTGGATTGCATGGCCACCACATCAGCTGGGGTGGTTAAGCTTTATTGCTTTTGTGCCATTGCTTTTTTTAAATGAGATGTATCAGCAAGCACAAATTGGGAAAGCAAAATTTCGTGGACTCATCTATCTCTCCTTACTCCTCTGGAATATTTTCACCACTTGGTGGATTTGGAATGCTTCTCCTGGTGGTGCTGTGGCGGCCATTGTGCTCAATACCCTCATGATGAGTATCGTTTGGTGGCTCTTCGCTTATGCTGCACGCAACTCGGGTCATTTTCTGCGTTACCTGTTTTTAATAAGCTTTTGGCTAGGCTATGAATGGCTGCATCTCAATTGGGAAATTACCTGGCCCTGGCTCGTTATAGGAAATGTTTTTGCCAATAATACTTTACTAATTCAATGGTATGAATACACCGGGCATCTGGGTGGAAGTGTATGGGTATTACTTGTGAATATTAGTTTGTATAAACTTTTGAAAAAGTTTATTGAAAAAGAATCTATTACTAAAAATATAATCTCAACTTCATTACTTATTGTGGTTCCAATTATTATCAGTGTTCTCATTCCAGTTTTTAATAATAACAAATCGCATGAAGGACCTGCTGTTGAAGCACTCATCATTCAACCCAATCTGGATCCATATTCCGAAAAGTTTAGCGATGCTGGAAATGCATTAAGTACCAACCAGCAACTAGAGCGTATGTTGCAGATGGCTGAAGAAAAAATTACTGATAAAACACAATTTGTAATTCTACCAGAAACAGCCTTGCAGGGAGGCATGAAGGAATCGGATTTAGAAAACGAAGAACTCATTCATCTTATTCGTTTGTTTGTAATAAAACATCCTGGAACATGCGTAGTTACGGGTGCGGATAGCTACAAGATTTTCACGGTAAAGGAATCAGAAACGGCACGTCAAATGCGTGAATCCAATCGATTCATTGATTTTTATAATGCCGCTTTTAAGATTGATACCTCTTCAAGTATTGAAGTGTATCATAAATCGCGCCTCGTTCCAGGCGTTGAGAAATTGCCATACCCATTTATTTTTGGAGGACTTGTTCATTTGTTGAAACTTGATGCAGAAGCGGGTGGATTAGGAACACAATCAGAAGCTTCTGTTTTCACGCATCGAGGCATTAAAGTAGCACCGCTCATCTGCTATGAGAGTGTATTTGGTGGCTACGTAGAACATTTTGTAAAGAAAGATGCCAGTGTGTTTTTTGTGATTACCAATGATGGCTGGTGGGGCAATACCGATGGCTATAAACAACATCTGCTTTATGGAAAACTGCGAAGCATCGAATTTCGCAAAGAGCTATTGCAATGTGCCAATACTGGAATCAGTGGCTTGATAAACACCGATGGCATATTGACTGAAAAGGCTGATTGGTGGACACAACAAGCGCTCCTAGTTAATTTCCATCCCAATAATTCCAAAACATTTTATTCGGAATACGGCGATTTTTTAGGCTGGCTAGGTGCTGCAATTAGTATCTCTATATTATTTTGGTTGATTGCAAAAGCTGCTGGGTATCGTAATAAATAAAAAATATTGCTCACAAAAAAACCTGCATCCTATGAAAGAATGCAGGTTTTATATAAATAGATGATTCTTAAATTACATTCCCATTTTCGCTTTCAATCCAGCATCCAAAGCATCTAAGAATTCTTCAGTATATAAATAATGTTCTCCATGAGAAACTTTATTACCATGAATACATACAGCTAAATCCTTGGTCATCTTTCCACTCTCTACCACTTCCACACATACTTGTTCCAAAGCATTACAGAAGTTTACCAATTCTTGGTTTCCATCCAATTTTCCACGGAATTCCAAACCACGAGTCCAGGCAAAAATTGATGCAATAGGATTCGTTGATGTAGGCTTTCCAGCTTGATGATCGCGATAGTGGCGCGTAACAGTACCATGTGCGGCTTCAGCCTCCATTGTTTTTCCATCAGGAGTAACCAAAGTAGAAGTCATTAATCCTAATGATCCAAATCCTTGTGCTACAGTATCTGATTGCACATCACCATCATAATTTTTACAAGCCCATACAAAATTACCGTTCCATTTTAAAGCAGAAGCAACCATATCATCGATAAGACGGTGCTCATAGGTGATTCCTGCTGCTTCAAATTTTGTTTTGTATTCAGCTTGATAAATTTCTTCGAATATGTCTTTGAATCTACCATCATATTTTTTCAAGATGGTGTTTTTAGTAGATAAGTATAAAGGCCATTTCTTTTGCAATGCTGTATTGAAACATGAATGTGCAAATCCTTTGATACTCTCATCTGTATTATACATTGCCATAGCAACCCCATCACTCTTGAAATTATACACTTCAAACGATTGTGGAGCGCTTCCATCCTCTGGAGTGAAGCTTATGGTTAATTTACCTTTTCCTTTCGTTACAAAATCGGTAGCACGATATTGATCACCAAATGCATGACGACCAATACAAATTGGAGCAGTCCAATTAGGCACTAAACGGGGAACATTTTTACAAACGATGGGTTCGCGAAATACCGTTCCATCAAGTATATTACGAATGGTTCCATTCGGACTCTTCCACATTTGCTTTAGCTTAAATTCAACTACACGAGCCTCATCAGGTGTAATGGTAGCGCATTTAATACCAACATTATATTGTTTGATGGCTTCGGCTGCATCAATGGTAACTTGATCATTGGTGGCATCGCGATGTTCCATACCTAAATCGAAGTATTTAAGATCCAAATCAAGATATGGAAGTATTAATTTGTCCTTGATGGCTTTCCAAATGATTCGAGTCATTTCGTCGCCATCCATTTCTACAACGGGGTTTGCTACTTTTATTTTTTGCATGATTAAAGAAATTGTATCGTTTTTTAGAGGGCGCAAAGATAAAGTTAATTTCAGAATTGGAAGGGCTTCTGATTAATAATCAGTAAAACTTAAACTTAATGAAACACGCGAGAACTAACGATCCTTCACTTTTTCAACAATCTTAAAAAAGAGGGCTGGAATCCATTTCTTCACATAATACAATATCACTTCCCCTTTACCAACCAGTAGCTGTCGTTTCCCACGAGCACTTGCCCTAACTACCTTGACAGCCAATGACTCTGGGGTAATTCCCTTCTTTTGTAGGTCATCCATCTGCCCATGAGGTTTGCCATCCTTGCCTAAAGCATTCTTAGAGATATTTGTTTTCACACCCCCAGGACAAACCAAGAGGGAATGAATATGAAATTGCTTGAGTTCGATTTGAAGTGTCTCAAAATAACCTTGAAGTGCATGTTTGGAGGCAGCATAAGAACTCCTTTGCCAAAAACCAAATTTGCCCGACACACTCGAAATCACGATAATATTACCCGATTGTTGCGCTATCATTACAGGCATCACTTTCTTAGTTAGATACACCGTAGCAAAATAATTTACTTTCATGATGCGCTCATCCACACTAAAATCGGTTTCATAGGCCATGCCACGCTGACTAATTCCCGCGTTATTTACTAATACATCAATCGTTTTATATTGAGCTAAA
>CANLPK010000106.1 GCA_947492885.1 Bacteroidota bacterium | reverse complement strand
TTCAAAAATAAAATTTATCTCGAAAAAAAATCATTATCAAGTAAAAAAAAATCTCCCCTACCAACCCCGTATCAAGTGCCCCCAATAAAGAACTGCATCGCAGTTCAACTATGAGTAACAATAGGTTGCTTTGATGGAACATCAAAGTTACCTATGGGGCAAACAAAAGAACCTCTAGTCAACCTCCACCTACTAAAAATATCACCTTACCCCTACCAAAAAAAACTCCCCCTAAAATCCCCCCTTCTCCCCACTTCAACAATAATTTCTATCTTCCCTTTTTATTTACCATGTCACACGAAAACGAACTCCCACTTTATATCCGGCTATCTCAACTCTTCCTTGGAATTGTTGCCTTGTTCTATGTCTTATACATCGGACAAGAAATTATCATCCCTATCCTCTTTGCGCTCATCATTGCCATACTTCTCAACCCCTTGGTGAATCTGCTAAATCGCAAAATAAATCGTATCGTATCCATCACCATCGCAGTTACACTTGCAACCATACTCACCTTTGGACTCCTCTTCTTCATTGGCTCACAAGCAACGATGTTTAGCGATTCATGGCCACAGTTGAAAATCAGATTCACCGAAATCATTGCCCAATCTATTCAATGGTTTTCAAGCAATTTTAATATCTCCACGGCTCAAATCAATGCGTGGATTGCTACCAGTAAAGCCGAAGGGCTGAGTAATTCCACTAGCGTCATTGGTCAAACACTGAGTACTCTTGGCGGCATCTTTGTAGTTATTTTTTTGATTCCAGTTTATATATTTCTTTTTCTCTTATACAAGCCTTTGCTACTTAATTTCATCGCCAAACTATTCACTCCAGGAAAACACGAAGCAGTGGTAGATGTGCTCAATGAAACGAAACAACTTATACAACATTACCTCGTGGGTTTGATGCTGGAGTTTCTAATGGTCTCTGCACTCAATACCATCGTTCTTTTGCTTCTTGGAATCGAGTATGCATTACTCATCGGTGTAGTGGGAGGATTGCTCAATATCATTCCATATATCGGTGGTATAGTAGCCATCTCTATCCCAATGCTACTCGCCATAGCAACTAAGGAACCTATATACGCGATATATGTATTAGGTGGATACACTATCGTTCAACTCATCGATAATAATATCATTAACCCCATGGTGGTGGCTGCGAAAGTGCAAATCAATGCCTTAGTATCAATTATTGTGGTGCTTATTGGTGGCGCACTCTGGGGGGTATCGGGGATGTTCCTTTCCTTGCCTGTTACGGCCATCATTAAAGTAATTTTTGATAAAATAAAATCACTGGAACCTTTTGGTTATCTACTTGGCGACACGATGCCTTTAATTAATGGAAGTGTTTTTATCTTCGGTAAAAAAGCAAAGAAACATCATGGCTTCACGGAGGAGACAAAATAAATTCGTTCTTTTGCGCTCCCTCTAATCTATTCTATGGCTAGCAAAAAAGATGCTGCAATCAGCTTTATTTTCATTACGGTACTTATCGATGTTATCGGCTTCGGTATCATCATTCCTGTTATCCCTTCCCTTATTGAACAACTCACTGGTGAAGGCATCAGCAAAGCTGCGCAATACGGAGGCTGGATCATGTTCTGCTATTCAATCATGCAATTTATCTTCTCTCCTATTCTTGGTGGATTGAGCGATCAGTATGGGCGCCGACCAATACTGCTACTTGCTTTGCTAGGATTAAGTATCGACTGTGTTTTGCAAGTATGGGCACCTACAATAGCATGGCTTTTTATTGGGCGAATTTTGGCTGGGATCCTTGGAGCCAGCTATACCACTGCATCAGCTTATATCGCCGATATTAGCGAACCTGAAAAAAGAGCACAAAATTTTGGAATGATTGGCGCTGCATTTGGTGTAGGTTTTATCATCGGTCCTGTCATCGGAGGTATCACAAGTCAGTGGGGTGTGCGTGTTCCATTCATTATCTCAGCAATCGTTGCTTTCCTAAATTTTTTATATGGATACTTCATCCTTCCCGAATCACTAAAGCTTGAAAATCGCAGGGAGTTCAACTGGCGCAGAGCCAACCCTGTAGGCACTTTGATGCGATTAAGAACCTACCCAATCATCCTTGGTTTGGTAGGTTCTGTATTATGTATTTATCTTGCATCACATGCAGTGCAAAGCACCTGGACTTTCTACACCATGTATAAGTTTAATTGGGATTCGAAGATGGTAGGTTATTCACTCGGTGCAGTAGGCATCCTGGTTTCAATTGTGCAAGGCGGACTCATTCGTGTTATCAATCCAAAGCTTGGCCCACATAAATCGGTATACGTTGGCATGGCATTATACATGATCGGATTCATCTTATTTGCCTTTGCTGTTAAAAGCTGGATGATGTTCGCATTCCTCATCCCCTATTGCCTTGGAGGTATAGCAGGGCCAGCTATTCAAGGCATCATCTCAGGACAAGTGAAACCAACTGAACAAGGAGAAATGCAAGGTGCACTTACAAGTATCATGAGTATCACCGCTATCATTGGCCCTGTGATGATGACCAATCTTTTTACGTTCTTCTCCGGACCCAATGCTCCCATTGAATTTCCAGGAGCACCTTATATTGCAGGTGCAATATTAACTGCTACCAGTTTGATACTTGCTTACCGCACGTTCTCGAAAAATATTTAAATTTTATTATTGGGTAGTAGAAACCTAACCCCATATTGCGCCGCCGATATTATCCCGTGAAGCTGCTGTTACACTTGATAATGCATTCGCCTTTCCATTGATACGTAATAACCCCAAATAGGCAAATATTAAAGCTTCTTTAAACTCAATGATTTCGGGGGATGGAACGATGATTGGATAATTGCACAGGGTTTGAATAGAGGCCAACAAGAATGAATTATATACGCCGCCGCCGGTGGTTAAAATATTTTTCGTTTCCAGTGTTGATGCAAATTTATTTATGGCTTTACTTATTTCAACCGACAGATGCGTTACCACGGTAAACAATTTATCTTCCGGCGAACATAAGGCACTATCAACTATTGGATAATATTCACGTAGCATAAATTCACGCCCCAATGATTTCGGTGGTTGCAAGCCAAAGTAATTCAATTGCTGTAACGTATTTAATAATGGGGCATCAAGTTTTCCTTGCATGGCATGATGTCCATCTTTATCATAACTCTCTCCAAAATACTTCTCACATAACATGTTCAATGGCATATTACATGGCGAGATATCGAATGCACTCACTACCCCAGAAGCGTCTTGAACACTCATATTGGCAATGCCTCCTAAATTTAAAAACACCGAATATCCATCAAATAAATCACGATCACCAATTGGCACCAAGGGTGCCCCTTGACCACCCAAAGCAATATCCACATTCCTGAAATCGCTAATGGTTTTTATTCCTGTGATGGCATAGATACTTGCTCCATCACCTATTTGTGTGGTGAATCTATTATTGGGTTGATGAAAAATGGTATGTCCATGTGAAGCAATAAAATCAACTTTCAATAAATTCTTTGAAATAAATCCCTTTACAATATTCCCCAAATAATGACCATAATCAACATCCGCCTTACAAAAAACTTCTGCATTATCTTTGGATGCATGAAGCAATCTATGCTTCCACGATTCGCTATAGGCAATGGTTTCGCCAAGGATATTGAAGTACTTCCATCGACCTTCATCAAACCTAAACTCAACATAACACAAATCCACTCCATCCAAAGAAGATCCACTCATCAATCCGATTGCATTAAAATGTTGCATAATTTATTATGTTTGTGATGTTGAAGTTTAAAATCTACTGCAAAGGAAATAAACTTTTAACGCCGAATCATTATAATTTCATCAATCAAAAAACCAAAATAAAATGGGCACTAATAGAAGAAAATTCCTAAAAGATGCAGCACAACTCGGCGCACTAAGTCTAGTACCTTTAACTTCCTTTGGCAATGCCGCTCCAAGTGCACCCCCATTAAAAATTAGCAACCCTACAAATATTGCTGTTGACGATGAAGCGTTCTGGAAAATGCTTCGGCAACAATTTCCGTTGCAATCGAGTAAGGTATATTTTAATAATGGAACAATGGGACCTTCACCCTTCCCTGTTATCGATGCGGTATATCAAAAGATGTTGCAAGTTGATACCACGGCCGATTATGGTGGATGGGAAGAGAGTCGGAAATTACTTGCTAATTTTGTACATGCTACTGAAGATGAAATTTGCTTAACACATAATGTAACCGAAGGCATCAATATCATTTGTTGGGGATTGAATTTAAAGAAGGGTGATGAAATTTTAGTTACCAATCATGAGCATGTAGGAGGCGCCCTGCCTTGGCTTAATCGCGCTAAAGTAGATGGACTTACCGTGAATTTTTTCGAACTGGGAAACAATGCAGAATCCACACTTTCTAATTTAAAAAAGAAAATTAATTCAAAAACGAAGGTGATTGCTGTACCCCATATTGTATGTACCATCGGGCAAATTCAACCGATTAAAGAAATCATTGCTCTCGCCAAAGAGCACAATATCCAAGTGTTTGTTGATGGTGCACATGGCACCGGAATGCTCGATTTAGATTTGCATGATCTTGGATGCGATTTTTACGCGAGCTGCTGCCACAAATGGCTATGTGGCCCCAAAGGCACCGCCTTCCTCTATATTAAAAAAGAAGCCCTCGATAAAGTGCAGCCCTACTTTGTAGGCGCCGGCAGTGATAGTGGCTGGAATATCGTTGAACCACCTGCTCCTTCCATCAAAGGATATGCAAATACTGCCCATCGTTATGATTATGGCACGCAGAATGGTGCATTATGGATTGGTGTAAACGCTGCTATTAAATTCTTCGAAACACTTACCATGCCTGTGGTTGAGGCACGTGTAAAATATTTGGCAAGCTACCTTCAAAAGGAATTACTAAAATTAAATAATCCCAATTTGCAAATGCTCACCAGCGAAGAAGATCGTTCTCGTGGGGCAGTGATTGCCTTCAAGCTTAAAAATATGGAATATTCAAAATTCCAGACTGCAGCCGGAAATGCTGGATTTAGGGTGCGTGTAGTTCCAGAGAATGGCGTCAACTGCATACGCATCTCCACACATATTTACAATTCCATTGAAGAGATTAACCGCTTTGTGGCATTGGTAAAAGAGAAGTCAAACGAATAACAAATGCGATTTAATCAAATCATTATCTTATCAAATAAAGCTTCCCTTCGTAGAATTTTACTGCTACTAATTCTCTAAATTTGCATCCTTTATGAAACGTAGAGAAACCGTTGATGTTACCATTGGTAACTTAAAAATGGGAAGTAATTTCCCCGTGCGAATTCAAAGCATGACCACCACCGACACCATGGATACCGAAGGTAGTGTGGCACAGTCAATTCGTATGATTGATGCTGGTTGCGAACTGGTTCGACTCACCGCGCCGAGTATCAATGAAGCGAAAAATTTATTGAACATCAAAAATTTATTACGCGAAAAAGGATATCAAACCCCTTTGGTTGCCGATATCCATTTTACGCCAAATGCTGCGGAGGCAGCGGCAAATATCGTGGAAAAGGTGCGGGTGAATCCTGGTAACTACGTCGATAAAAAGAAATTTGAAACGATTGAATACACCGACGAAGAATATAATGAAGAACTCGAACGCATCCGTGCTCGCTTCACTCCACTCATCGAATTATGCAAGCAAAATAATACTGCCATACGTATTGGCACCAACCACGGTAGCCTAAGCGATCGCATCATGAGTCGCTATGGCGATACAGCCATTGGCATGGTGGAGAGTGCGTTGGAATTTATTCGCATCTGCCGTGAACAAAACTTCCATCAAATCGTAGTGAGCATGAAAAGCAGTAACCCTCAGGTGATGATTCACGCCTACCGGTTGTTGGTAAAAAAGATGGATGCCGAAGACATGCATTACCCTCTGCATTTGGGCGTAACCGAAGCGGGTGATGGTGAAGATGGCCGTATCAAAAGTGCTATCGGTATTGGAACATTGATGGAAGAAGGCATCGGCGATACCATTCGTGTATCGCTCACCGAAGACCCTGAATTTGAAGTGCCCGTGGCTCGCATCATAGCCGATAGATATGCCCAAGCTCCCGATCAATATTTGATTGACCTTAAGCCTTTCGAAGAGTATAGTCCATACGAATATGTAAGACGCAAAGCCATTGAAATTCAAAATTTCGGAGGCGATAATGTACCACGCGTTATTGCACACTTAGCACATTTAAAAGCGATTACTGAGTTTGATTTGCAACAAGTGGGGCATACCTATGATGCATCGCTTGATAAATGGCATATGAGTGATATGGGTGCCGATTATGTTTATGCAGGAAATACTATCATCCCATTTATGCTTCCTAATGGCCTCAAAGCCATCTATAATATTGAAGCATGGCTGCTCAGCGAGCAGGCCAATAAATCAGGATATCCGCTCTATTCAGGTGTGAAAGCATTCTTGGAAAATCCACGCCACCCAGAATTAAACTTCGTAGGTGTGAATGTCGGTGATGTAGAAGCCATCGATATGTTGAAGCAATTCAATAATGTTGTGATTGTTCTTTATGTTGAAAGCGAGCTCTGCATGATGCCCATGAAATTTATGTTTGTGGTGATGAATAAAATTGGATGTAAGCTCCCTGTAATCATGATGCGTAATTATGAAAACTCCAACGAGGAGCAATTCACTGTGCATGCTGGAATCGATTGTGGTGGCTTATTTATCGATGGCTTTGGAGAAGGTCTCATGCTTTATTCTTCAAACTTATCGCTTAATAAAATCAATAGCATCGCATTTGGCATTTTACAAGCTACACGTACCCGCATCAGCAAAACAGAGTATATCAGTTGCCCTAGTTGCGGTCGGACGCTCTTCGATTTACAGGAAACCACGGCACTCATTCGCTCTCGTACCGACCATTTGAAAGGTATCAAGATCGCAATCATGGGTTGCATCGTCAATGGACCAGGTGAAATGGCCGACGCCGATTATGGCTACGTTGGAAGCGGAGTAGGGAAAATCACCCTCTATAAGGGCAAGGAAGTGATGAAAAAAGGAATCAATAAAGAAACCGCCGTGGATGAGTTGATTAAATTGATCTCCGAAGATGGGAACTGGGCCGAAAAAGCGCTCGCATAAATACCCCCCAAAGGAGGTGGGAAGCATGGAAAATAAAGCATTTGCGTGCCCAATTGTCAAAATTGTGTCACCAAGCAACCCTCCATCCTTTTTTTTCGTTTAAGAGCTAATAACAAGCGTTTATTATATTTTTTAATTATTATTGCATACAAATTTCAAACTACCATTTATCATGAAACGTATTTTTACATTTATTCTAGCTGCAATCAGCATTCAATCGTTTGCCCAAAACCTTACTGGACCTACAGGAAACACATTGTCTGATGCAGAAAAACAATCATTAATTCAATCTAAAAGCTACTTCACACAACACGCTTATAATAAAACCAATGCTACCGACGGTGGATGGTACAATTACCTAGATGCATTACAATCATCAGGATTAGGAACTACTACTACTTACTACTGGAACATGTTTAACGATTCAACAGTTCAAACATTGAGAAAAAACACTACTACTGGTGTTGTTTCTGGAGACTTCATTGGTAATCATATGTTTGGTATGGTAACCGACCCTCGTGGAGATTGCTTCAACGGAGCACCTTTCCAAAGCGGACGTTTCACAAAATATACTATGGACTCAATCGCAGTGGCTTATGGATACCGTCGTCACAATCCAGATGCAAACATTGTTGATACCTTGGTTATTCAAGTGTATGCTCAAGCTGCTGCTAAATATTACTCTTTGGTTACTAATAAGGTAGTATTGGTTACTTTAGACTATGACTACCTAACTAACTTAGGTAAAACTCCATACAAAACAATTAAAGTTCCTTTAACTGCTGCAGATACTGCTACAGGTTCAAAAATTAAATTCGCAGTTCTTAACCCACCATTGAGCATCCCTGCTGGTGGACAAGGAATGGTTTCTTACAAATACAAATCAGGGCAAACTTATGCTTTCGGTGACACCATGAATGCTGATTTCGATCCTACTTTGTTCCCTGTAAAAAACAAATTGAATGAGTGCCGTATGTTTATGGCTACTGAAACCTCTGGTTACGATCAATCAACTACTGCTGATCCAACTTACAACCGTGTTTATAATAATGGCTTGATTGTATTCACTGACTTGCGTTACAATACTGCAGCAGCTGGATCATGGGCTGGAACTTTTATCAGTGGTAATGCTTACAATACTCACTACGTTCCTGATGTTAACATGAGAATTACATCAACTAACGTTGGTATCAATGCTGCTGCAAAACAATACCTAGCTGATGTTCAAGTTTATCCTAATCCTTCAAACGGTGCTTCTACAGTAACAGTTGAATACAAATTAACTAAATCGGCTAACGTTTCAATCGAAATCGTTAATATCTTAGGAAAGAAAATTTCTAATGTAAATGTTGGAAAAACTGATATTGGAAATCAATCACAAGCTATCAATGTTTCTGAATTGGCTAACGGAATTTACTTCGCTAACATCTATGTTGACGGAGCAGTTCAAACAGTTAAATTTACTGTTGCTAAATAATTTATAAAATATAAATTCACTAAAAAAGCCGCTTCAATTTGAAGCGGCTTTTTTATGCATGATACTTTTAAATATACAATTGATTATAAGTTTGAATGGCAATCATCAAACCCTATAAATAAATTAAATTTAAAAACTAAGCTAATCTAAAACGGATGTATTTAATCGTTTCACCCAAAGCCTTAAACTTGCGCTCATAGGTGGTTTCAATAGTGAGTGCTTTTTCAATATCTGGAATGGTATAGATATCATCGTGATGAAATTCAATGGGTGTCTTCATCGTCGTGAGCAACTCAAAAGTATACTGATACAAAAAGGTATTATCGGTCTTTAAATGCATCAATCCACCTTGTCGGAGTAACCGTTTATATAAGGCTAAATAATCGCCCGAAGTAAGTCTTTTCTTCTCCCACTTATCCTTGGGCTGTGGGTCAGGAAATGTTATCCAAATTTCAGATACCTCCCCTGCTTCAAAATAGTTCTCAATAAGCTCTATTCTTGATCGTATAAATGCCGCATTCATTCTATTGGCCAAGGCACATATCTTAGCGCCCTTCCATAATCGTGAGCCCTTTAAATCAACCCCAATAAAATTCTTTTTAGGAAACATTTCAGAGAGGCCAACAGTATATTCACCGCGCCCGCATCCTAATTCTAATACAATGGGTGCTTCATTCTTAAACACCTGTGAATGCCACTTCCCCTTCATCTCCACCGGATACTCGAAAGTATTGGAGAATGATTTCATCTCCTCAAATCTTCTTAATTTCTTACGACTCAAAACGGATAATGGATTTTAGTGGTTTAAATATTTGATGAATTGAATACTTATGGCTTCTTGCCTTTATAACCTACAATGGCTATAGCACTCTGATCGGGAGCCACCGCCATTCGATAAAATCCGTCAACAGGGGCATCTTCAAAACTGGCCACCAAACTCCAACGGAAGTCTTTTATCATATTCATTTTATATAGATTTTTCTTACTGAACATTAATAAGGTTCCGTCTTTAAGTAAAACAAAATCTTCCTCTTCAGGAATGCATTTCGTAATAAAATACAAATGCGGTTGTTCGTTATCGTTGAGTTCCAACGCATTGATATACCAATCTGTAGAATCTCTTTTCTGCACATACAAAACAGTATTCTCATCTTTAATAGTTTGTAAGCATCGCCCAATTCCCATATACAAGCGAATGTTCGTATCGTTCACCAATACATTGGCATACAAGGCAAAGGGATCGGGCAACACATTCGAAATAATTGTATTGTTATTAAGCCAAGTATAGTATCCAACACTATCAAAATTTTGAATTACTCGGGTACTTTTACTAGGGTCAGATATTTTATACTTCCATACCTGTTGGGCTTTCCCCCTTACACAACTTACATATTTACCATCGGGCGTTACCATGGGCGAATACTCGTTTTGTGCTGTGTGAGTGAATTGTGTAATAACTTTCTTCTTTAAATTATAATTCACAATGTCTGTATTCGTTGAATCAACAAAGGTTACAAAGTAGATGCTCTTCCCATCGGGTGAAAAAGAGGGTTGGTTGTTATAGCCCTTCTTCTTGCTGATACGAGTCATTTCTCCAAAGGTAAATTTACTCCCTGCAGTATCGTACTTCATTGGCAAATAAAATATTTGCGTTTGTGG
>CANLPK010000105.1 GCA_947492885.1 Bacteroidota bacterium | reverse complement strand
TAGTCGAGTACTTGAATATTAACGATGCTAAGCGATTGGATCTGTGCTTACAATTGATACGAACCAAGCCCAGTAACCCATATCTCTATAATGAACTCCTGAAAAAATTAATAGGGTAAATATCCCTTCACATCAAAACTTTATTTCTTACCATTCTGATGGCTTGATTCTTAGAAAAATTCATGAACAAACGTAAGAAATTTTAGGAAGTTCAAGAATTATCTTAACTTGCGGGAACAAATTACTTATCGATGTCTATTCTATTCCATGCTTCAGCAGCAGGTCAAGAGAGTATATTGGTTACTGAATCAAAGATTCATTTAAGTACACTCTATCATCCTGAAATTAATGACTTTGAAAAGTCACTTGAAACTGCTCAGCCCGGAGAGTCAATACAGACTTGGGAAATGTCGGATATTACTGGTTTAACTTATCTTGAATCAGAGTTGGAAGTAGTGAATGCGCTATCCAATAATCGGATTGTAAAATTAAAATTTGCGGACTCCGGAAATTTAAAACTATATGTTCAATACATTGCTACCATCCAAAATTTTAGTTCAAAGAAAGAACCCTTAGATACTTTTGAAATGGCCGTTTGGCAATTGTTATACATGTCGAGTTTTTTAATTTTATCTTTTGTTGCAATTTATCAATCTATCAATAATGAATGCAAAAGCCTTCGTTGTATTATTCCTGATTCTGTTGATGCCTCCTGGATTCGCATGGTTGCGATAGTTCTGGCCATATTCGGTATAATTCTCGCCTTCTATTTTGCATATCGAGCTTGGAAAATACACAAAAACCCATCTCATAAAATTTGGTATAATTAATTTTAGGGACATAAAACCGCATCCTTCATAATTCAATTTTAAAATTATTATTCGAATTAGAATTTCCCATTGCATTCATGTCCTGTAAGGACATTTGGTGGGTAGCATCGATGTCCCCCTGAATTGACGTGCCGTAGGTACGTTTGAATGTAATGAGTTGAAGAATACGAAATCGTGAAATGATTATAGCATCTTGTATTCAAAAAATCTCATTCTATGTTCGCCGCAGTTGGTGCTGCGTGCTTGACATTGCACCAGCTTCACCAACGGCCAATCAATTAACTTCTCATTACGCCCAGTCGTTGGTGCCCTTCCGCACTACCAAACGCACAACACGCAACAACGGCGGCTAGGGTATTTGTTCCCGAAGAAATATTATGGAAAAATAAATTGATAATTCGAATTGATTAACAATTCTCAAACTATCATTTCCACTTGTATTCATGTCCCTTAGGGACATTTGGTGGGTAGCACACAGGCCTCCCTGAATTGACGTGCCGTAGGTACGTTTGAATGTAAGGTGTTGAAGAAAAAAATTCAAATCCCCCTCCAAAACCCAGCAAACCTTCCCAATTTAACTCCCTCGGAAATCTTTCATCAGGGGCTGAGGATATGGGCATAAAGCCTTATTTTTGCAGCCCCATTTTAAAATCTATTTATCTCAAATCATATCGTGGCTAAAAAAGCAACTAATAACGCAAATCAAACAGCGAATTTTATCGAAGAAGGCGTTTTGGAAGTGATTGGTGCGCGCGAACATAATTTAAAAAATGTCTCTGTCATCATCCCACGAAATCAACTGGTGGTAATCACCGGATTGAGTGGCAGTGGCAAGTCATCACTGGCTTTCGATACCATTTATGCCGAGGGACAACGCCGTTATATGGAAAGCTTCAATGCCTATGCACGCCAGTTCATTGGTAATATGGAGCGCCCCGATGTAGATAAAATAGAAGGCCTGAGCCCCGTTATTTCTATCGAACAAAAGACGGTGAGCAAGAACCCTCGCTCAACAGTAGGAACCATTACCGAAGTATACGATTTCCTGCGATTACTCTACGCTCGTTGCGCCGATGCATACAGCTTTGTGAGTGGTAAAAAAATGGAGCGACTCTCGGAAGAGCAAATCATCGATACCATTTTCAATGACTACTCAGATAAAAAAATCATGCTCCTCGCCCCCGTTATCAAAGGGCGTAAAGGGCATTATCGTGAGCTCTTCGAACAAATTCGCAAACAAGGTTACAGCAAGGTTCGTGTTGATGGTGAAGTGCTCGATATCACACCGAAGATGCAAGTGGATCGTTATAAAATTCATGATATCGATATCGTTATCGACCGCATCGACATCGACGATTCTATGCGCCTGCGTCTCACCGAATCGGCGCGAAAGGCTCTGAAATCGGGCAACGGCACTTTTAGTGTGATGGACTCTAAATCGCAGGCTGTGCGTTTCTTTAGCAAGAACCTCATGGATGCCGAGAATGGGGTGGCCTATGATGAACCACAACCCAATACCTTTTCATTTAACTCTCCTTATGGAAGCTGCCCTACGTGCGGCGGACTCGGTGAAATGGCTGCCATCGATGAGCATCAAGTGATTCCTGATCCTAAAATTAGTATTAACCGCGGAGGAATTGCACCACTCGGTGAAGTGCGCGAAAACTGGACCTTCCAGCAACTTCGTGCCATTGCTAAAAAATATAAATTCTCTTTGGCCGACCCCATTGCAAAAATTCCTAAACATGCCCTCGATATCATTTTGCATGGTAGCAATGGAGAGACCTTTGAAATAAATTACGAATACAATTCGGGATACAAACAATTATACAATTCGCCTTTCGAAGGGGTATTGCCACTGCTTAAAAAACAGTTATCAGAAGCCACCAGCGATAGCCTCGCACAATGGGCTGAAGAGTTTGCCAGCATTGAACCCTGCTCCGAATGCCATGGTGCCCGATTGAAAAAAGAGAGTCTGTTTTTTAAGATTGATGAGAAGAATATTGCTGAAGTAGCGCAGATGGAAATTTCGGTATTACAACAATGGGTAGCAACACTCGACAATTTATTTGATGCGAAAAGAAAAATTATCGCACTCGAAATATTAAAAGAAATTAAAACCCGAATTCAGTTTTTAACTGATGTGGGGTTACACTATATCACCCTCAATGCACCCGCCAAAACGCTGAGTGGTGGGGAGGCACAGCGTATCCGACTGGCTACACAAATTGGTTCGCAACTGGTAGGTGTGATGTATATTTTAGATGAGCCCAGCATTGGTTTACATCAGCGTGATAATGTGCGCTTGATTAACTCACTCAAAGCATTACGCGATTTAGGAAATAGTATTTTGGTGGTGGAACATGATCGTGATATGATGGAACACGCCGACCATATCATCGACATGGGACCGGGTGCAGGAGTGCATGGAGGGCATATCATTGCCAACCTTCCAGCAGCACAATTTTTAAAGAGTGATACCCTCACCGCACAGTTCATCAATGGTAAGAAGCAAATTGTAATACCTGCGCAACGCCGCGCTGGCAATGGCGATATGCTTACTTTGAAAGGTTGTACTGGCAATAATTTAAAGAATGTAGATGTATCGTTCCCGCTTGGAAAATTCATTTGTGTAACGGGCGTGAGTGGTAGTGGTAAATCGTCACTCATCAACGAAACACTCTATCCAATACTGAACGAATACTTTTATAATTCAAGAAAGAAACCTTTACCCTTCAAAAAAATTGAAGGATTAAAGCATCTCGATAAAGTAATTGAAATTGATCAGAGCCCAATTGGACGCACCCCAAGAAGCAACCCGGCGACGTATGTTGGGGTATTTACGGATGTGCGCAATTTGTTTGCGGAGTTGCCCGAATCAAAAATCAGAGGGTACAAGCCTGGTAGATTTTCATTCAATGTAAAAGGCGGACGCTGTGAAACCTGCGAGGGTGGCGGCTTACGCAAGATTGAGATGAACTTCTTACCTGATGTATATGTTACCTGCGAAACATGTAATGGCAAGCGCTATAATCGCGAAACGCTGGAAGTAAAATATAGAGGCAAAACCATCAGTGATGTGCTCGATATGAGTATTGAAGAAGCCGTTAATTTCTTCGAGAACATGCCTCATATCCTTCGTAAAATTCAAACGCTACATGATGTTGGTTTAGATTATATCACTTTGGGCCAGCAAAGCACCACCTTGAGTGGAGGCGAGGCACAACGTGTGAAACTAGCAACGGAGCTGAGTAAAAAAGATACTGGGAAAACATTTTATATTTTAGATGAACCCACTACCGGACTTCATTTTGAGGATATCCGTGTCTTACTCGATGTACTACAACGCTTGGTAGAAAAGGGAAATACCGTATTGGTTATCGAGCATAATTTGGATGTGGTGAAAGTAGCCGACTGGATTATCGACCTGGGCCCTGAAGGCGGTAAAGGGGGTGGCACCATCCTTTGCGAAGGCACACCAGAGCAAGTGGCCAAGAACAAAAAGAGCTTCACTGCCGAATTCCTGAAAATTGAATTGGACAGGGCGAAGAATTAAAAAGAAAATTTAGAGTTTTATTATTACTCCCAGCCTACGCGCTGTGCGATATTGTATGCATTGCGATCGCCCCCATTGCGTGATACCAACTCGCCAAGAAATCCTGCGATAAATAAAATCACTCCAATGATTAACATGGTAAGTGCAATATAGAACGATGGTTTTTGCACGAGGGTACGAGAGAACTCAGTATATAAAAACACTTTCTCATAAATCAACCAAAGGGTAGCAAAAAAACCTAGTAAGAACGATAAGGTTCCCATCACCCCAAAAAAGTGCATGGGGCGTTTACCAAATTTACCCATGAAGAAAATGGTAAGCAAATCGAGGAATCCATTCACAAAGCGCTCCAGTCCAAATTTCGTAGTGCCGTATTTACGTGCACGATGTTCAACAACCTGCTCTCCTATCTTTTTAAATCCAGCCCACTTGGCAATCACGGGTATATAACGATGCATCTCTCCATATACTTCAATACTCTTTACTACCTCTTTGCGATAGGCTTTGAGTCCGCAATTAAAATCGTGTAGCTTGATGCCACTCATCGACTGGGTTGCGAAATTGAATAATTTTGAAGGGATGTTTTTTGTTAGTGCATTATCATATCGTTTCTTCTTCCATCCACTCACCAAATCATAACGCTCATCCATTATCTTTTTATAGAGTGCTGGAATTTCATCCGGACTATCCTGCAAATCGGCATCCATGGTGATGACCACATCGCCTTCGGCAGCAGCAAATCCCACATTGAGGGCCGCCGATTTACCATAGTTCCTCCTAAAACGAATTCCTTTGGTATTCGGGTCTTTATCGCGCAAGCTGCTAATTACTTTCCAGCTATCGTCGGTACTGCCGTCATCTATGAAAATGATTTCATATGTTAAATTATTTTGAGTACAAACGCGCGCCAGCCACTCGTGTAACTCGGGTAGCGATTCACTTTCATTCAACAGCGGTATAACAACAGATATATTCAAGTAGCTAATTTATTATTCAAACGAATTGGGATCGTTTTTCTTTACAAATGCAGAGATAAGCAAAGAGAAAAGGAAACAAATAAAAACACTTCCAACAAATACGATGAGCGCCATCATGGGTGGCGACATAAACTTGCGTGCCATACTCAAACTCATTTCTATTTGGTCTTCACTCATTTCGGAATTGCGTTCCAACATTTTATCGCGAGCAATAGACATCGCCTTATCAACAAAATCGGCAGGCATCAAAAACTGAAAAATAATGAATGCGGTAAGCGCTGAGATGATTCCATAGAATACACCAATCAAAGTGCCTAACCCCAGGCCTCTTCCATATTTCATATAACCTCCAAGTTCTTTATCACGGTGTTGTTGCAAAGCCATCACCAACACAAAAATGATTAATGCATACATTCCATATTGAATGAGTTTTGCAAACATCGATTCCGAGTTTTCAGGATTGAAACCACCCACCATATAATTGATGAGAGAGGTTGCAATACCTACTACTCCTAAGATTGCGCCCCAGCGCATGGCGGTAGATACAGGGGATACAGGTTGATTTTCCATGATAGTGTATGTGTTGGTTTAGGTGTGATTTTTAATTGATGGTAGTGAATCCATTCAAAGCGGCGTATGCTGCCAATTGAAAATGGGTGAAATGACTCAAATCGATTTTGGTTTTATTTTCTACTCCGTAAAAATACAACATCAGAGGCAAGAATAATTCCTTCATGTCGGAGTCGGCCGATAGGCTCTCGGAAATTTTCAAGATGGTTTCTTCATCACTCTCCACGGCTTCCTGATGCTTGATGATATCTTCATAGATGCGGTGCTCATCTTGAAACTCATCTTCGTGTACTAATAAGAAATCTTCTAAGAAAGTATTGAGGTTGGCGGTCATATCATCATCTTTACATTCTTGCAAGAACAAAAACATATTCAATAATTCACTACCTCGGTCGAGGGTACTCTCTTCAATGGTTTCCCATTCTTCGCTATCAAAAAAAGCTTCCCGATCTGCGCTCTGTGCAATAGAGTTCATGATGAGCAAATCGACCAATATTTCACTAATCGATTTGATTTTATAGTGCTCTACGGTATCGTCGAGACGTTTCAGCTTGTCGGCAAATGGATGCTCTGAAGAATATATATTCATCACCTCGGCCCTGACATTCAATTGTCGTTCACCGGCAAATATGCTCTCTAAAGCGTTTCGTATGGGCTTATGCATTTAAATTTAGTTCAATAATACTATTTTATTTCAGGGTTTGCAAGCATTAAAATGTACCCACATCACCTCTGATTTGTTTGTTACTTTTGCGGGCAAACCTAATAAATCATTTCAACTATACCACATCAAAACACATGTGTGCGAAAAAAAAACATATCACCTCCAATCCCGACTTACCCATCATCAAAACCGGCTGGACCCAAAACCCAATGGACAATGCGGGCTTATACCGCAATCTGTATGAGCGATCGGAGCGTGATTTCAAGGATTTATTCAAATGGCAGTTTGGTGAAAAGCCCCATAAAGCGGAGAAGAAAACGGAATCCTTCGCGCATACTGTCATCTCTAACAATCCCTTCTTATCGAATAAAAATGAGGGCATCATTTGGCTGGGACATGCGAGCTTTCTCATTCATTGCAATGGCTTGCGCATCCTCACCGACCCCATATTTTGGGCTATGCCAGGCCTGAAGCGACTCACTGCCATGCCCTGCCTGCCAACAGAATTAGTCGATATCGATATCATCCTTCTCTCACATAATCATCGCGACCATGCTGATGAGCGAAGCATGAAACTTGTATGCCAGCAGAATTCCAAAGCCACCATCCTCACGGGTTTGCAAATTGGAAACCTATTGAGAAGCTGGGGTATTCAAAACCCTATTCAAGGGGCGGGTTGGTATCAGCAATACCATACTCCTGGAATTCGCATCAGCTACTTGCCTGCAAAGCACTGGAATCGCCGTTTTCTGTGGGACTTGAATACGATGCTCTGGGGAAGCTTCATGATTGAAGGAACGAAGAATACCATTTTCTTTGGTGCCGACAGTGGCTATGATGCCCATTTTACGGAGCTTCCCAACCTGTTCGAGAAAATTGATATCTGCATTTTAGGATGTGGCACTTACAAGCCCGAATGGTTTATGAGCACGAGTCACAAGAGCCCGATTGAAGCCGTTCAGGCATTTCATGATACCAAGGCACATACGTTCATTCCCATGCATATTGGCACTTTCGACTTAAGCGATGAACCCTTGAGTGAGCCCTTTCGTTTATTGAAAAAATATGAAGCAGAAAGCGCGGTGCAAGGCAAATTACGCGTGCTCGATATTGGAGAAACGATGGTACTCTAATCGCTTAAAGAATCGCTTGTTTACTCCTTAAAATTATTATCTTTCCAAAAAATATATTCTACATGCATCGCATTTTATTTTTCATTTTGGCCTTTGGAATAACGTTTGGGTTTGCACAAAATCCAAGTCCGGCGCCAGCACAATCGGTTCCCGTTATCATTAAAAATGCTACCATACATACAGGTACTGGGCAAGTCATTGAAAAAGGCACCCTCGTTTTTGAAAATGGAAAAATTACTTACGTTGGAGTGGAAGATAAAAATATTGCCAATGCCAAAGTCGTTGATGCCACTGGAAAGCACGTGTATCCTGGGTTTATTGCACCCAATAATTATATCGGTTTAAACGAAATAGAAATGGTGCGTTCCACCCTCGATTATTCGGAGGTAGGTGATATCAACCCGAATGTGCGCAGCCTGATTGCGTACAATACCGATTCGAAAATTATTCCTACCATACGTGTCAATGGTGTATTGCTTTCTCAATGTACCCCACAGGGTGGCATTGTAAGTGGAAGCAGCAGCCTCGTGCAATTGGATGCATGGAACTGGCAAGATGCAGCCTATAAAACAGATGAGGGGATACATATGAATTATCCTGAGTTTGCGCCGTATGGAGCCACTTCCGATGAAATAAAACGCTATCAGGATTATGATAAAAAACAATTGGAACTCATCGAGAAATTAATGTCGGATGCCTACGCCTATTCATTAGAAACAACCCATACTGCGACCAATGCAAAATTGGAAAGCATGAAAGGATTGTTCAATAAGAGCAAAACATTGTATGTGCATGTAGATTATATCAAAGGAATTATTCATGCCATACAGTACTTTAAAAAATATCCTGTAAACATTGTATTGGTGGGGGCTGCCGACTGTTATCAGGCCCTCGACCTGATCAAAGAAAATAAAATTTCCATCATTCTAAACAATACGCACCGCCTTCCCAATCGGAGTCAGGAAGCCATCGATATGCCATATAAAACTGCGGCCCTCTTGCAAAAGGCAGGCATCAAATATTGCTTATGTACCAATGGAGGATGGCAGGTTCGCAATTTACCATTCATGGCTGGAACCACAGCAGGTTATGGCATTACCAAGGAAGAAGCATTACAAAGTATCACTAAAAATACCGCAGAGATTTTAGGTATCGATAAAACCACCGGCACCCTCGAAGTGGGAAAAGATGCAAATCTATTCATCAGTAATGGCGATGCATTGGATATGCAAGGCAATGTATTGGTATTCGCATTTATTCAAGGCCGAGAAATTAGTTTAGACAATTCTCAAAAACAATTGAATAAAAAATATGCAGAGAAGTATGGGGTGAAGGAGCAATAAAGTATTCTTACTTCTTCAAGACTTTCTCCGCACTTCCCTTACGATCAATCTTTCCTGAAGTGGTGAATTCGAGTTGGGTGGTGAAATAAATATGTTGTGGGATGGATACTTTTTCCAAATGATTTTTTAATTCATACTTGAACTCATCTATCGTACTTGCGTCCCATGGTTCGCTTTCGACAATCACCATCAAAGCCTCTCCCAGTCGGTCGTCGGGCTGGTGATAAGCGCAATACGAGTAGAAATTCATTTTTAAATTGGTGAGTGCTTTATCTATGGCGGCCTCCACTTTCTCCAATTCAATTTTAATGCCCCCGCTATTCACGATATTATCTGTACGCCCTATAACTACAAACCGATTTTCTCCTTGCATTGCAATACGATCGTGGGTGATGAGTGCCTCATGAAAGGGGGTATGTATCACCGCACAAGCTTCATCGTTTAGGGTAATTGCCACGCCTGGTAAACAAGTAAAATATGATGTTGCATGTGCTCCATTGATTCGTTGTAATGCAATATGAGAAGCTGTTTCCGTCATACCATAACCAAAATAAATCTTGGTAGTGAGGGGCTGCAAAGCCTGTGTTAACGATGGGTTGATGGCTGCACCTCCAAGCAAGAGGGTATCAATTTTGTTAAGTGCATTGAGTTGATGCTGCTGCTGCAGATAATGTATTTGCATGGGTACCATCGATGCAAAATCGTAATGTGTTGCTTGCGCATTTTCAAATGGATTCGATGATGGCATCACCACTTCCATACTCATGCCCAATTTGAAGGCGCGTGCCAGCATCATTTTTCCGCCCGTTTTGTTAGCATCAATACAATGCAATACATGCATTCCCTTTTTTAATTGCAATGCCTGCGCAGTATTCCCAATACTCCATAACATCAATTCCCGAGTCCAAGTTATTGTTTTGGGTGCTCCCGTACTCCCGGAAGTTTGAATGCTAAATAATTCTTGATGGGTGAACCAGGCCTTGGCAAACGCAAGGATACCTATGCTATACGAACTAAAACCAACTGCTGGTTCGTAGTCGACCAGCGATGCATAGTCGATTTTTTTATTCTCGAGAATTAGAAAGCTCACATGCGAAAATAGCAAAGAGATGATAGAAACGATAACCTAATTATTTTAGGCTTCCTCAAGAGTAGGAGAATTTATTTCCCTTTGCCTTGCAATATTTATTCTACAACACCTGGGTCGAGCAAGGTAGTGGTATCGCCCAAATTTT
>CANLPK010000104.1 GCA_947492885.1 Bacteroidota bacterium | reverse complement strand
AACCCTGAAAGGGTTCAACATTTTCAGTTCAACCCTTCCGGAGGGCAGTGTTAATTCAGTACACAACCTTTAATTGCCGGAAGGGTTGTAATACTGGGCATCTTTGAACCATAGGTTTCACCTATGGCTATTATTATTCAACTGCGTTGCAGTTGTGAAATACATTCTAAGAATCAATACTCGATTTATTCTATGGATTGCCTAAATTTATAGTATGGATTATCCAAAAAGGGTTTATAATTTCAATTATTCCTTTTTTATCTCAAACGAAATAATTACCTTCGCGCTCTTTTAAAATTATTCACCCATAACAATTATTCATTAATTACCCATGGCAACCAAAATCAGACTTCAACGTTTCGGACGTAAAAACAAAGCATACTACCATGTAGTTATTGCTGACTCTCATTCACCTCGTGATGGAAAATTCATTGAGCGTATTGGCAACTACAATCCTAACACAAACCCTGCAATTATCGAATTAAACTTCGATCGCGCAATGTATTGGATTGGTAATGGAGCTATTCCTTCTGATACTGCAAACGCAATACTTTCTTATAAAGGAGTTTTATATAAAAACCACTTATTAAAAGGTGTAAAGAAAAATGCTTTGACGCTAGAACAAGCTGAAGAAAAATTCAAGACTTGGGTAGAAGCTAAAGAATCAAAAGTTGAAGCCAAGAAAACCAATCTCGTTGAATCTAAAGTAGCTTCACGTAAATCGGCTATCGAAGCAGAAACAAAAGTAAATATTGCTCGTACTGAGAAATTTGCTGCGAAACGTAAAGCTGAATTAGAAGCTTTAACAGCAACAGCAGAAACAGAAACAGCAGAAGAAACTACAACAATCGAAGAAACTCCAGCAGAGGAAACTCCAGCAGCAGAGTAATTTGTAATTCAAATATAAAAGCCGTTCATACACTGAGCGGCTTTTTTTATGAATCAACTTTTTAAAAGCACCCTAAGTTTAATTAGCCTAAAGCGATTGTGTATCTTTGCATCTCATGGAATTCATAGCACATATCCCGCCTGCCAAAAATAAGAGAGTAGTAGTTATTGGTGCTGGATTTGGAGGCTTGAAAATAGCTCAGAAACTCAAGGGCAGCGATTATCAGGTGGTGCTCATCGACAAGAACAACTACCATCAGTTTCAGCCCTTATTTTATCAGGTAGCTACCTCTGGATTAGAACCTAGTTCCATTTGTTTCCCACTGAGGAAAATATTTCAAAATGCATCACAAACATATATTCGTGTTGCCGAGGTACAAGCCATTCACTCCGAACGTAATACAGTAAGCACCAGTATTGGAGCCATCACCTACGATTATTTGATTATTGCCACGGGCTGTGATACCAACTTTTTTGGGAATAAGAATGTTATTGAGCATGCCTTAGGAATGAAAAGTGTGGGAGAAGCCCTGGCCTTAAGAAATCATATACTCCAGAACTTCGAAAATCGAACCAACGACGATGAAGACAATGAGAAATATTTGAATATCGTTATAGTAGGTGGAGGACCTACCGGTGTTGAGATTGCTGGCACTTTGGCCGAAATGCGTAATCATATCCTGCCCAAAGACTACCCGGAAATAGATTTCACTAAGTTGAAAATTTCAATACTCGATAATGGCGATCGACTGCTGAGTACTTTCGCTCCTCATTCATCAGAGAAGGCACAACAGTATCTAGAAGAAATTGGTGTGATCATTCGATTAAAAACGCTGGTAAAGGATTTTGATGGGAATACAGCCTCTTTGGGTGATGGATCAACCATTATATCCAATACTGTTATTTGGGCTGCAGGAATTACCGGGAATAGCATCCCAGGGATTTCTAATAACTCTATCGTACGAGGCAACCGCTACCGAGTGAATGAATTTAATATCGTGGAAGGTTATAATAATATTTTTGCGGTAGGCGATATCTGTTATCAGGTAGATAAAGAGTTTCCTGATGGGCACCCACAAGTAGCGCAAGTGGCCATGCAACAAGGAAGGAACCTGGCCAAAAACCTCAAAAATTTAATCGATAAGAAACCTATGGAACCTGTTACCTATGTTGACTTAGGAAGTATGGCTACAATAGGTAGAAATAAGGCGGTGGTAGAAATTCGTTCGTTTAAATTGTATGGCATCGCTGCATGGTTTATATGGATGTTTGTACACCTCATGTCGCTGGTGGGCGTAAAAAATAAGATTCTGATTTTCATTAATTGGTTTTGGAATTATATAACCTACGATCAAAGTTTACGATTAATCATCAAGCAAAAAAACAATACAAAAAGATAAGATGTTTCAGGAGTTATTGCAAAATATATTGGGGAATGACTTGCATGCAGCAGGGATCATTATTTTAAATCTGATTTTAATTGAAAGCCTGCTAAGCATTGATAATGCGGCTGTTCTTGCCACCATGGTAATGGATTTGCCCCCAGCACAACGCTCCAAAGCATTACGAATTGGGATCATTTTCGCCTATATATTTAGAGGACTTGCTTTACTCTTTGCTTCGATACTCATTAAGATTACCTGGTTGAAATTAATTGGAGCTCTCTATTTAATTTATATGAGTTTGAGTTTTTTCTTATCCAAAAAGGATGTAGAAAATCACGATGTAAATATAAACGACAATCGATTGTTTAGATATCTGAAACCCATACTTGGTGCGTTTTGGAGCACTGTTGTGATGGTAGAGCTCATGGATTTGGTATTCTCAATTGATAATGTATTTGCAGCCGTTGTATATGCAAAGGACAATATCTACCTAATCTGGATTGGGGTGTTCATTGGCATTATCACCATGCGATTGGTCGCAGTTTTATTTGTAAAGCTCATGGAGAAATTTCCACTCCTGCATCAAGCAGCCTTTCTTGTGATTGGCTTATTAGGAATGAAACTGTTCTTGTCGTTCTGCTGTGGAGCACTCAATATTGAATGGATTTGCGAATTAGAACACAATAAAGAAGCTGATTTTGCTTTCTCATTACTTACCCTACTCATTTTCGTGATTCCACTCTTATTTGCCAAACGAAATGCTAGTAAAGAGAATCAGTAAGGCTTTGTTTAGAATAATCGAATAAATGTTCGGTGTGCATCGTTCTCTAAAACAAATCCATACCCCTTAGCCGATTTTGGGAGTTCCAATTCGTCGATATAGAAATGACGAAACTTCTTACCAATACATTGTTGGGTACCCGTTTTTAATATATTCCCATTTTCATCAATGATCTTAAAACCCATGATTTGCGTGGTAGCGCTATAGATAGTAAAGCTAAGTAATTTATCATCGCCGCTATACGATACATTGATGAGCAGATCGTTCTTGAAATTAAAAGTACTATCACCAAGCATCAAATGTGCTAAATAAAAATCAGGGATACCCATTCCATAAATAGTATCAGCAATCTCTGCCCGATCTCCACTGGCTCTTACCGCATCGGCAATTTGTTGTGGGGTACTTTGAGGATGCGCCTGCATGAGGCAAGCCACCATTCCAGCCGTGATGGGAGCAGAGAAGGAAGTCCCATCAGAATGACTCACATCATCGAAAGGTGATTCTACAGTTGCCGAAACACCCAATGCGCTAACATCTGGTTTAATATGACCATCGGTGGTAGGGCCTTGAGAACTGAAGTATGCTATATGACGGTTCTTATCTACAGCACCTACGGTAATTGCGTGCTTGGCATCGGCAGGGAAACCAATATGTCGCCATTGATTTCCACCTTCGTTGCCGGCGCTACATACCACAACAATTCCTTTACTAAAAGCCATCTCGGCAGCGCGCGTTACATATGCAGTATTGCCATCTAAATGAGCATAGGTATGGCTCGTTTTGGTGTCGTCGAATAAATTGTAACCCAAAGAAGAAGTGATTAAATCAACCCCAGCACTGTCGGCATATTCGGCAGCCACCGCCCAATTAATTTCTTCAACAAGTTGTTCTGTTTCCGCATCTTCACTTCTTAATAATAAATATTTTGCACGAGGGGCTGTACCAATAAAAGTACCGGTATCGCCTGTTGCCATACAGCTCAGCACTTGGAGTCCGTGTGGGTTGCCATCAAACACATACGAGTCGTTATCAACGAAATCCTTGCAAACCACTATTTGATTATTCTGACGAAGGCGTGCGAACCAGGGTAATTTATTGGCATTCAAAAATCCTGCATCCAATACTCCAATCGTAACTCCTTCACCGTTATAATTCAATTGATGCAGCATAATACCTTGAAGCATTTTTATCTGATCAAATCCTTCCCCATAAATATTTTGAATATCTCCACTCGGCACTGGGTTCGAATAGGTTGGGGCTTCTTCCGTTACTTCATTTCCTGGTTTCTTCAAAAAATCGTAGTAGGCCACCTGAACAGTTGCTGCTACAAACTCGCGTTTGGCAATTTCGCGTATTACATCTGTATCGGTAATTTCGATAAGGATACCATTCAACCACTTGCTTGCACTTTTAAATTTAACACGCTTATTGCAGATGGTATTGATATAATTTTGGTTCACGGGCAAGTCCGATTCTTCAATTATTATTTGATACTTAGCACGACGTTGCAAAGCCTTTTCGGATAGAAATTCCTGTGGTTTCTTAATACTAAATGTAGAATTATTTTTATCTTTAAATGCTACAAAGTAGATGTAGGTGTGCTTTTGCGCCTTAGCAGCAATAGCCAATAAGATGATACAATAGGTAATTAATTTTTTCATTATTTGCTCCAATCAATTGCGGTTTGACGATAGTATAAACCTTTCTTTATAAAGTTTTGAATTTCCAGGGTGTCAAGTTGCTTGTAAACCATTCCAATATTTTCTGCATAAACTTCTTTAGCAAATCGCTTCTCAATGAAATTATCATCGGCGCTATCTTTTTGAAGTACGGTGATGGTATTGGAGAATGTAAAGCCATTAAGTGTTATTGGGGTTTTGACATAACGATAAGAATATTCCCAAGGCTCAAATGAATTGAATTGATTGCCTGCCCAAAATTTAGAAGATGAAACTGGAAATGATAATTTCACATAACGGATATTCTCTTCCACCTTTTCAACGCTAGAAGCAAGCAAATTGCTTGTCCATACATTAGTTATAACCCAAGGCAGGGTATCATTATTTCGTTTAAATCTTTCAATTCGATTGGTTTCATTGCCTGAGGCATTGACAAACTTTTCACTAATGACCTCTTTTATTTGATATCTAAAAGTATCAATCCCTTGCTGGGGAGCATGAAAGTCGTTAAATACAATAGAATCAACTTTGTAAACAATCCAGCTTCCTAATTTATTATTAAAATATTCGGGGCCGGTTTGGCGAGGCTTGGTATCGATTTCCGATTTGCAGGAAGCGGTAACAATTATAATAATCAGTAGTAGCCAGTTTGATTTCATTTTTTGAAGAGTATATGCAAACTTAACGAATCAAATCGTTACAGGCAATTATCTGTCAACAGAATTATGTGGGGAAGGCGTTAGTTGAGGGCAACAATAGACGTTCTTCGGGGTTATATGTGCTGAGTAAAGGGTAAAGGGTAAGCGTTAATTGATATGTTGTAGAGATTAGCAAGAATGACAGAATGCAATTTCTATCGGGGAGATTGTTGGTTCAAAAGGAAGCGAAGTCAAATTGCTACAAACTTCACTATTTAGTGAGCTTGATTAGCTCATCATAAGCTGCTTTTACTTCAGGAGGCAATTGTGTTTGATCGTTCCATATGAGTTTCTGTTCGTTGTTCCCCGCTTTTGCAGCGATGAAATAATATAGATTTCCGGGGTCGTTCAGTTTGGTTTTGGCAAAATTTATTTTCTTAAAAAGACCAAGAATCATCTTCATGGTTTTGGGATCAACCTTCTTTTTCATTTCATCACCTTGCATCAACTTACCATCCTTGGCTAATCGGTATTCATCCACCATTCCTGTGAATCCACCACCCCATCCAAAAACCATTTCGGTCATGCTTTTAAAATCAATTGGCTTGTTAGAAGTTGCTGAGGTATCTCTTTCTTTTTTATCACCTTTTTTAAAGATACTACATGCACTAAAAGTGATGGATAAAAAAAGCAGTATCAGTAAAGAATTTAATCTAATTTGTTTCATGATGATTTAAATATTTAAAGTGAGGCAGCTACAAATTCACGCAACTGAGGGTTCGTATTAATTTTAATTTCGGCGCGAGTTCCTTCCCACCATTTATATCCATTATTTATATAAAAAACATTATCACCCATATCGTACACACTCTTCATATCGTGGGTGTTTATAATCGTCGTTGTATTAAACTCCTCTGTGATATCTTGAATCAAATTATCAATGACACGAGATGTTAAAGGGTCGAGTCCGGAGTTGGGTTCATCGCAAAATAAATAACGTGGATTGAGTGCTATTGCGCGTGCTATACCAACTCGCTTCTTCATTCCCCCACTCAGCTCACTTGGGTATTTATGATTTTGATTTTCCAACTTCACATGTTGTAAGCAGAAATTAATTCGATCCAACTGTTCTGCTTTCGACATCTTGCTAAACATCTTCAAAGGGAATCCAACATTCTCTTCCACAGTTAATGAATCGAAGAGTGCCGAACTTTGAAAGAGCATTCCAATTTGGCGACGGATATCAATTTTGCCATCATAATCCATATTGGTAAAATCTTTCCCATTGAAAAAAATATTTCCTTGATCAGGCTCTTCTAGGCCCACCATAATCTTCATCAACACACTCTTGCCGCTACCGCTTGCACCAATAACCATATTACATTTTCCAGGAAGGAAAGTCATATTGATATCGGTTAATACGTGCTTATCTCCGAAGGTTTTCGATATGTCTTTTATCTCAATCATTTTTTATTTACTCAACCGTTCGTAATCAGATTTAATTTTCGCGCGCGTGGCATCTCCCACTATTTCCAAAGGTTCGCGCACCTCCTCTTCACATAATCCCATCAGGTTTAGATATGCTTTCACACCACCTGGACTACCATCGGCAAACATATTTTTAATGGTATTTAGTAATTCATAATGCAATGGGCGCGCAGCAGTAAAGTCGCCTTTTAAGCAATAACGAACCATATTAGAATAGGTTTTAGGATAGGCATTAGCAACCACCGAAATTACCCCACTCATGCCCAAGGCAATAAAAGGAAGCGTAAGTGGATCATCGCCACTAATCACCATGAAATCATTGGGCTTGCCTTTGATGATATCCATGCATTGATCCATATTTCCAGAGGCTTCCTTGATTCCAAAAATATTGGGATGCTGAGCCAATCGAAGTGTGGTATCGGCTGTCATGTTAGCACCCGTTCTTCCAGGTACATTGTATAGTAATACGGGCAATGCAGATGCATCAGCAATCTTCAGGTAATGCTTATAGATACCCTCTTGATTGGGTTTATTATAATAAGGGCTCACCGATAATATCGCTTGAAAGCCAGTAACATCAAGCTGTTTAAGGTCGGCAACCAGGGAAGTAGTATTATTCCCACCTGCGCCAAGCATCAGAGGAACGCGTTGGTTATTGGCTTTAACAACACAAGCCATCACTTGCTTTTTTTCTTCTAATGAAAGCGTTACACTTTCCCCAGTTGTTCCAAGAACTACCAAGTATTCGCATCCACCTTCAATAATATGATTGACAATAGCAGTGAGCGCATCAAAATCAATAGCTCCGCTTTTCTTAAGGGGGGTTACAATTGCTACCCCTGTGCCTGTAAATTGATCAATTAAATTCATTGTGAATGGCAAAAGTAAGAAAAAGAAGGCTTATAAAAATTTAAATTACCGAGAATAAGAGCCCAAGAAATGAAAATAATTTTCTGAAGAAAAAACCTTACCGGATGAGTTGGAATGCCCCTTTGAGTGAAATGATTTTCTCTACGGTTTTATCAAGGTAGCAGGTGGCCTGAACTTCATAAATATAGGTTCCTAATGGTACTTCCACCCCTTCGAATTTACCGTCCCAGCCAGGGTGTGTATCATCTGTTTGGAAAAGCTTTTCACCCCATCTATTATAAATACTCATCGTGTAACTTTTCACACCCAAACCCTTAGGGAAGAGCAATTCGTTGATGCCGTCGTTATTGGGAGAGAAGGCATTGGGCATCCATACTTGAGGTACGGTATAGAGGTACACTTTATTACTCGCCGAAGCGGCCAAATTGCCATTCAACTCAATGGCTTCAACATAGAAAATATATTCAGAAACAGAATCTTCCGGCTTCACCAAAAGCGTAAAATTGGTATCTATAGTAGTTGAAATAATTTGCCATGCATTGGTGAGGTTATTGTATCGATAGATATTATAGTAGTCAACCCCATTTTGCCAATTGATATAGCTGTTCCATTTTAAATTGACCACTTTCGAATCAACCATTTTGCCAGAGAGCAAGAGGGTATTGTGAACTAAACTCGGTTGATTAATGAAATTACATGAATCGATCACTGAGATTCGGTATTCATAAATATCCGACTGAGCTAATTTTTGATAATAAAATGTATCGGTAAGAAGCTGATTCACCTGAAATTTCGATTCCACCTTATACCATAGCGCCTTAGGGTAGGCATGCCATTGCAACAAAACGGTGCTATCATTATCCCAGGTTGCTCTTATAATTTCGGCGGGCAATAAGGTTGGTTTTGGAGGTTGTCCTACGAATATTTTTCGCTGCTGGATACAATTATTACTATCCTTTATTCGAACTGTGAACGTGCGCGATTTAAGTCCATATTGAACTGTATCGGTAGTATAGCTTCCTCCATCGAATGAATACACATACGGTGGCGTGCCACCTATCACATGAAAATGCAAACTGCCATCACTACCTTCAAAGCACGTGGCATCGGTAACGCCGTAGGTAAATGTAATGGAGTCGGGTTGCGTGATGATGATGGTAGTATCGCGAATACAGCCCAAGCTATCGCGGGCATATACTATATAGGTATTGGGAACCAGGTTATAATATTTGGCATTGGAACTAAAGATCCCGTTTCCTAAGGCATAGGTAAATGGTGGCACTCCACCTGTTGCCGACATTTCGATATAGCCATTGCCTGAGTTATAACATTGAACATTGATGGAGGTTGCTTTCACAAATACCTGTGGTGGCTGGGTAAGTGTTACTGTAGTATCTTTTATACAATTGAAAGTATCTTTTGTTTGAATATTATAGGTGCCGATTGGCAAATTCGTAAACAAACTAATCGTATCGAAGGCTCCACCTCGGAAAGAATATTGATATGGCTTACTTCCTCCAGTAGCAACAACCCTGATGGTTCCATCGTTGGAATTAAAGCAAGAAACATTTTTTACAATGAGTCCGTTGGTGATGAAGGTTGACTGGAATACGGTAACTGTGGTATCGTAGGCACAGTTCTTACTATCCTTAATAAAGTATTTGTATTTGCCAGCAATGAGGTTATTAAACACAAATACATTGCTATAATTAATACTATCTGTTGAGCATTGATATGGGCCTGTACCACCGCCAGGGGTGATGGTTACCATACCATCATTGCCATTATAGCAAGTGATATTTTTAACCTGTGAATTCGTGATAATTTTTGTTGGTTGCGTAATGACTAAAGAAGTATCCACCACACAATTATTCCCATCGCGGGTATGAACGATATAGGTACCTGCTTTTAAATTTGCAAATACAGAATCGCTTGAAAACCCAGCGGTATCAAGGGCAAATTCGTATGGAGGGGTACCGCCAAAAGGCCTTATTTTAAAGAATCCATCATTCCCTTTGAAGCAATTTACATTGCTGATAAATAACTGAGAGCCAATTCGTGGTGGTTGTGTGATGGTAACGGTGGTATCGAAGGTACAACCATTGGAATCGAGAACTGTGATATTATAATTTCCTGCAGTGAGATTTGGGTGAGATGTTGCAGATAAAAATGCACCTACATTGATACGGTAAGTATATGGTGACTTCCCTCCAACTCCAATGGTATTAATCGATCCGTTATTACCATTAAAACAGGAGACATGCGATACGCCCACATTCACTTTCAAAATTGGTGGTTGGGTAATGGTAACGGTGGTATCATAAATACAACCATTGGCATCTTTTAAATGAACCGAATAAGTTCCAATAATTCTTTTCTTGAAGAAATTATTAAAGGAGAAAGTATCATTCTCGAATGCATATTTGTAGGGCTTGGTACCTCCATTGGCGCCCATGGTAATTTCCCCACTCGAATCGCCAAAGCAGTAAACATTTTTGATTCCGATATTAAATGTGACCAGTGCCGGCTCCGTTACAAGGGCGAAAGTATCGAATATACAGCCTTTGGCATCTTTGATAGA
>CANLPK010000103.1 GCA_947492885.1 Bacteroidota bacterium | reverse complement strand
ATCAATGCGAAATTGCGGTTGACAGTGGCAACACTCTGAATCAAATCGCCAGCCTTGGGATAATTATCGATGGGTAAATTTTCGGTGGTGGAGTTAAACGAGAGGCGTTGTACCACCAGGTCGGCATTGAAATTCTTCACAATGGAAGTCACCTCATTCCTAAATCCATGCATCACAGCAAAGGATAATTGCATCACCAAAACACTCAGCAAAACGGTGCCCACAGCAATGCGCTGCATCACCCGGGCATTGATGGTAGTGCCACCAAACTTAATCTTTCGAGATAAAAAAAACGGCAGGTTCAAAATTTAACAAGTATTATTGCAACGAAAACAAGGAATATGGTTTAATTCCTTAAAAATTCATGCGTAAAAGTATATTTATTTTATTAGTATTTCTTAGTCATGCGCTCGCTGCTCAGAAAATTATTACTGGAGCCGAGCAAATGAAATATTATGTGCCCCTGCTCAAAGACAAGCGGGTGGCGATCGTGGTAAACCAAACAGCCATGGTAAGCAAGACCCATCTCGTGGATACCTTGTTGAAATTAAAGGTGAATATCAAAAAAATATTTGCACCCGAACACGGTTTTAGAGGCAATAACGAAGCGGGAGCGAACATCTCAACCACCACCGATAAAAAAACCGGACTGAAAGTAGTCTCATTATATGGCAAAAATTTCAAGCCCAGCGTTCAGGATTTAAGCGATGTAGATATTGTAATTTTTGATATACAAGATGTGGGCGCCCGATTTTATACCTTCATCAGCACCTTGCATTATGTGATGCAAGCCTGCGCCGAAAATCATAAGACAGTCATGATTCTCGATCGTCCCAACCCCAATGGATACTATATCGACGGTCCT
Source organism: Bacteroidota bacterium (assembly GCA_947492885.1). Classification (GTDB taxonomy): domain Bacteria; phylum Bacteroidota; class Bacteroidia; order UKL13-3; family UKL13-3; genus CAINMV01. The sequence continues at coordinate 9,694 of CANLPK010000103.1, read as the reverse complement.
GTGCTCGATACTGCTTTTCGTTCGTTTGTTGGAATGCATCCAGTTCCAATTGTACATGGAATGACCATTGCCGAATACGCTCAAATGATTAATGGGGAACACTGGCTTGGCGATACACTTTGGTGTCCACTTATCATCATAAAAGTTACGGGATACGATCATAATACATTATATAAACTTCCAGTGAAGCCTTCTCCTAATTTGCCCACTGCCGAAAGTATTTATTTATATCCAAGCCTTTGTTTGTTTGAAGGTACTGATGTGAGTGTTGGAAGAGGCACCAGCAAACCGTTTCAGCAAATTGGCAAACCCAATTTTACCGATGGAAGAATTACATTTACACCTAAGGTAATTCCAGGTGTTTCGGATAATCCGATGTATAAAAACCAGGTATGTAATGGTTTTGAGCTCACCAGTTTTTGCAATTCGTATATCATTTCGTCCAAACGTTTATATCTATACTGGCTTCAGGGCTTTTATGAGAAGAGCACCAACAAAACAAAATTCTTCAACGACTATTTCGATAAGCTTGCTGGGACTGATACCTTGCGCAAGCAATTGATAGCAGGCAAATCGGTGGATGAAATTTTAAAATCGTGGGACGACGACCTCAAGAAATATCGTCAGATGCGTAAGAAATATTTATTGTACACCGATTTCGAATGAAAGGAATCGTATTTAAATCAACAGGGAGCTGGTATATTGTGCGGCTTGAAGATGGGACCATTGTGGAAGCCCGAATTAAAGGGAAATTTCGTTTGCATGGCATCAAAAGCACCAATCCCATTGCGGTAGGTGATAAGGTAGATTTATTGCACGATAACGAAGATTATACCATCACCGAAATTTACGAACGTTCGAATTATATCATTCGTAAATCAAATAATCTTTCCAAGCAAACCCATATCATCGCAAGCAATATCGATCAGGCGATTTTATTTGTAACCACCACGTCGCCATTAACATCCTTAGGTTTTATCGATCGATTCTTAGTGGCTGCGGCATCATTTCATATTCCTACAGTATTAGTATTTAATAAATATGATTTGCTTGATGAGGATGCAAAAGAGTACCAACAGCAAGTAATAAACCTTTACGAGAAAATTGGATATCAATGCCTTGAAGTGTCGGCCCTTACTGGGAAAAACATGGATAAGGCCGGAGCACTTTTAGAACATAAAACCACCTTGGTAGCAGGTCATTCGGGCACTGGGAAATCAACACTCATCAATAAATTAAATCCCGATTTCAATTTGCGTACGGGTATCATTTCCGATTTTAGTAATAAGGGAAAACATACCACCACCTTCGCCGAGATGCATGAACTTTTTAAAGATGCCTTCTTAATTGATACGCCAGGTATTAAAGATTTTGGTGTGGTGCATCTCGAAAAAAATGAAATAAAAGATTTCATGTTAGAGTTTACGGCCATCGCTGGTAAATGCAAATTCAATGATTGCTTGCATATCAACGAGCCCGAATGCGCTGTAAAACAAGCGGTTTCCAATGAGGAGATTTCAATTCAACGCTACGAGAGCTATCTCAGTATGTATTATAGTGAATAGCACTTCACTATTCTACTACAAATTTCTTCGATACAATCGCCGTACCCGACGCAGTGATTCTCAATAAATAATTTCCACTCGATAAATTTTGAGTATTGAAACTAAATCGATTCAATCCATCTTTGGCAGCATCATCAAATACATGAGCCACCAGTTTCCCTTGCATGTCGTACACATCGGCGCTGATGGCGGCTTTGCGACTGGTTTCAAACTCCACGGTCACCAAATTTATTGCAGGATTCGGATACAATATTACACTTGCATTTGATGAAGGTGTTGATGTAATTCCAAACGAAATATCGGAAGTTCTCACCTTCGAAATCCAGGTGCGATAGTTGCCAGTGCTTGGGTCGCCATAGGAGCCGCATAACCACGCAATGCCCGATTCATTGTACTTGCGCTGAATGCCAGTGTAATCGCCCCAACGCTCATTGGTATCGGCTAAGACATTAATCCATCCTTCACCATCTTTGCATCGTAATTGAGGAGAAATTTGTCCAGTACGATCGGCATAAAATACCGAAGTGCCAGGCTTCACTTTTTGTGATGAATGCGAACAAGTAATCATCACGCTATTATCGGTGGCACCTCCTCCCATATAAGCAATGCAAGGATAACCGTAGTCCATTGTATCATTGTGTATGATGGTGCCTGTTATAATAGGAGCGGCACTTTGAGGATTGATAATTCGTCCGTAATACACCGCGCCAGTATTGAATGTAGTATCGATGGTATTTTGTACATAATGCAAAACATTATTTTCGATGACGGCACTCAAAACCCGGGCATCATTGGTTTGTAGGTAATTGCCATTGGGCATGGGTACATTAGGAGGTAAGCCATACGTTTTATTCTGGCGATAAGCTTTGGTGGTGAGTTGTGCATTTCCACTTTGAATGGTATTACTTACATGGGTTACGAAGATGCTATCGTTTCGCAGATCACTCGGTCGCACAGATACAAAATACACCCCGCCACTTTGTAAATCTTTGCCACCTTGTGCCGGACAAATATTCCATAATGGTTTTCCATTCACTTTAATATCTCCCCATACTTTCGTTACCAGTGGCACACCTTGGTAGCCTTTCTGTTTGTCGACTTGCCAAATGATGCTTTGACGAAAAGCAGTGCGCCAGTCAACCACCCCATCTTTCAATAAATTAAAAGTGAAAAACAATTCATCTTTGGTGATGGTTAAAATTGGATAATCACTCCATGAAGTGTCGTTGAATGGATTTCCAGGTACGGTATAAAAATTCCATGAGCCTGTAGGATCATTGGTTTTGCTGAATCCTACGATGATGGTGCTGGTAGTGGCAAAGTAACCACTGAAATAAAGTATGATGAATCGATCGGCTTCTTGGTCGTAAATTATTCGAGGATCGGAAATGGCTGTGAAGGTTCCAATGGCATTGCTAAAGGCGCTGAGTCCCTTGGTATATAAGAGCGCTCCGGAAGTATCATAAATACGAATATTACTATTTACCACACTCACCACCTTGCCTCCATTGGATATCGCCATATGATTATCATTGGGAACACTGTTGGGAAAATTGGCTTGAAAGCCTTTGAGTAGGATAGGAGTGGTGGCTCCGTTGGTGTTATTTGTTTTATTAAGCGGTACCGAATTTTGTTTCTTCATGCGTTCACTATTGATTTGTTGCTTCAATAACTCCGAGCCCGAGGCTGGGTGTGGTTGTGGCATCAGGTTCAATAGCTGAGGGTCGTATCCATTAGGGATTGTAGAGAAGTCGATGGTCTTTGCCAAAGGAATAATAATATTCGTTTGTGTTTGGGCATGGAGTATGCAAACACTGAGCACCGACACCATCAGGAGTGAAAATCGTTTCATATTTCAAACGTAATCAAAAATATTAAATAAACAATAGAACTTCAATATCTTTGCGCCTCATTGTAAATGCTGTGTATGAACCTTTCTAAATTGTTCTTTTTCGGATTAATCCTGACCTCTTTGGCCGCAGTTGCTCAAGAGCCTTCAAACAAACCATCAAAATCTAATAAAGGTAAATTTTATTTTTACTGGGGATGGAATCGAGGTACTTATTCCAACTCAGATATTCATTTCAAGGGAACGAATTATGATTTCACCTTGTTAGATGTACGTGCTACCGATAAGCAGGCAAAGTTTACTATAAACTCCTATCTCAATCCTTTGTTGCTTACTATACCGCAGTTCAATGCAAGGCTGGGATACAATATCAGCGAGCATTACAGCATTTCTCTGGGCGACGATCACATGAAATATTTGATGACCCAAAATCAAACAGTGAATGCCTCAGGAAATATAGCGGTAACGAATTATCCCAAATATAATGGCAATTACAATTTGTCGCCAGTGAAGCTCACCGAAGATTTTTTAATGCTACAACATTGTGATGGATTAAATTATTTGAATGCAGAATTTCGCAGATATGATGAAGTATTTAATTTCAATAAAATTCATGCAGGCGATATCAGTGTATCCATTAATGAAGGTTTAGGTATAGGTGCTTTGATGCCTCGTACCCGCGCTACCTTACTTACGAATATGCCTAACCATGAATTTCATTTTGCAGGTTATGGCGCAGGAGCTGTGGCTGCAATCAATATTCAATTCTGGAAACATTTCTTCGTACAAGCCGAGTACAAAGTGGGTTTCATCAATATGCCCGATATTTTTACCACCATGGATATGAACGACCGAGCCTCCCAACATTTTTGGTTCACGCAGCGCAATATCACTTTTGGCTGGGTTTTCAAATTAGAAAAGAAAAAGAAATCTGTTTAGAAGCTTCTTCCAATTCCCACTACATATCGCATCGAAGCATAGTTGGTTCCTGCTGGTGCTGGATTAATTAGTAATGGAAAATCAACACGAATCGTAAATGGTTGAACATTTCCTAAATACCACCAGCGTTTAATAGTGAGTGCTGTTCCCAATCCTGCATCAGTGCGTAAAGCATTAGCGAAATACCATTTATTAGTTAAAGGTTTGTCGGCAATGAAACCCGCATCAGCAAAAGCATACAAATCGATATGAAGCCAGTTGCGAGTTGCTTTTGGCGCAAATTTAATCAGTCGATCGAGGTCGAGTTCTGCATTCAATGCCATACCACTATTGCCTTTGTAAAGCTGGTACTGATTGGAAGTATCGCCTACAGGTGCTTTGTATCCTGCAAAACCTCTTACATTTAAACCACCTCCTTGCTGAAAGTGATTGATATCGGCTCCATAACCTAGCCAGCTTGTTGGAACAAATCCAATACTGCGTGTAAATTTACTATCCATCAACGATTCATTATTCGCTCCGGCAAGCATCAACTGGCTCTCGGGTGCAGGGGTGTTGGAACCTACTTGAATAAAGGAACGTACACGTAAATCAAATTTTCCTTTGGTAATATTATCAATGCGTGTGAAACTAATGGCACTGTATTGATAGCCGCTTCCAAAGCTGCTGCTTCTTAAATTCAATGTTTGATTAGCACTACCCCATCCATAGTTATGTGGTTTTTGAAAACCAATATTGATGAAATTATTCCACATCTGTTCCTGCCAAAGATCCGGATAAAGTAAGTGGTCATCGGATTGAATGCCCTTCTTATAATAAAAAATTTGTGTGCGATACAATGAATTAAAATTGGCATAAAATGTATAATCATTGTACGTTTTCGAAATTCCCACTTTGTTTGCAAACAATGCATCCAAGTATTTTGAAGAGAAACTCCAATTAAGGTTTTTACCCAAAGCACTACCATAATTCACACGATAGTTGACTGGGAATTGCATATTATATCCCGACTTATGCAGCAATCCAGTATTTCCCCAAATGGTAGCATCCCACACGTCTTTGCGGTTGATATAGCCTCCACTAAATCGAATGCCTACTTTCAGTCCGTCTACTGCATTGCCCCAAACATCGGGCCTCCACTGCAATAAATAATGATAGCGGTCTACTGGGTTTGAGAGCTGATGTTCGAAGGTGAATTTCACCGGACAACGATAAAAGTTATTAGTATAGTCGATATCTGCTATGCGGTGCGACGGGTCGATGACCACATCATGAATACCTCCTGGAATGGTTACTAGGCAGGTATATTCAGGTTGTAATAAATCCCAGCCTTTCCAGTAAGGAAGTACCGTGGCTTTGGTGTCTTTTATAAAATAAGTATTCGGAATATAGTAGTCGTAGGTCTTACCATCTTTTCCTGTAACGGTAAAATCCAAAGGCATTTGCATACGCCCTTCTCTACTAAAGGTGATTTCATATTGATCGCCCTGCACGTGTTTCACATCTTCCACTTCATAATCGATATGCTTATTCGTTTCAAACCATTGGTCAAAAAACCAGTTCAAATCAACATGGGTATAGTGTATCACACTATTGCGGAAATCCTCAATGTAAGGATGACAGATTTTGAATTCCTTGAAATAATTCTGTAATGCTTTTTGAAACAAGTCATCGCCCAATACGTATTGCAAATTCCATAGCATGGTGGCGGTTTTGAAGTAAACCTGACGATAGCCTCCGCCATGATTCACAGCTCCATTAAATCCATCACTGTGCTGGTTGATGGCCTCATCATTATCATTCACTGCATCCATAATATAAACGTTCATCGCAACGGCATCGCGTTCGCTGAGTTTGGTAGCATATTTCTGAATGTATTGATTCTTGTATCTTGGAGCTCCACGTTTGGCTTCCTGTTTGGTCATATACCATGAAGTTAAAAACTGTGTGAAACCTTCATCTAAGCAAGCTCTGTAAGTTTCGTTATTACCCACCATACCAAAGAACCAGTTATGGCCAATTTCATGACTGAATAAATTGGTATAGCCCGGACTGCTTCCTCCATCGAGGGTAAGCATCGGGTACTCCATACCATCACGCGCATCGGCGGCTACCATTTTAGGGTAAGCATACATGCCAATATCGGTGCTATATGTTTTGATGATATCGGCCACAAGCTCACCACTATTTTGCCATGAGCCGGCATGGGATTCTTGCACCAGACCAATACATCGGATACTATTCCAGCTGCTTTCTGAGATACGATATGTTGGATCGCAGGTGAATGCAAAATCGTGTACGTTCACAGCGCGGTATTTCCAGGTTTTGGTGCCATTACGTGGAATTTCAACAGTAGGTTTACTGTCAAATACTTTTCCTGCAAAATTCTTCACATCAATCTTGGCGCGCAAATCGGCAGGCAGTACTTCGGTTTCATTGATGAGTTCACCGGTAGCTTCGTTGATATAGTTAGAAGGCAAAGTAATTTCAGCTTCAAAACTTCCAAAATCACCATAGAATTCTCTTCCTAAATGCTGGTCGGTTTCCCATCCAAATTTTCTATCATACACACAAATTCGAGGGTACCAGTGTACGGCATCATATTGCTTATTGCCCCAGGCATCGCGAAACATTTTCATGCGACGACGCACATTGCCACCATCTCCAAAATAACTTTTGAATTTTATGGTAAAAACCACCAAACCATTAGGAGCTAAGGGTTGTGGCAGTTTTATTTTCATGATGGTATTGTCAAAAGTGGGAACAATACTGGCACCATTCACTGTAACACTTTCTACCACTTCCCCATTTTTATCTTTCTCATTTTTGCCATACACCGTTTTTATCTGATTGTTCTTTTGCAGGTCGTCGTAATAGCTTCCTGGCTGAAATGCATTTTGATAAAGATGGAAATAAACTTCATTCAATACATCGGGCGAATTATTATAATAGGTAAGCGTAAGTGAACCATCGAGCACATGCATGCTATCATCGAGGGAGGCTTTGATTTTATAATCTACATCTTGCTGCCAGTAGCCTTCAAAGGGCAATCTGTTTTTCCAATAGTATGGATTTTCTGCATTGCGAAACTCTCCAGTATAATAGGATTTCTGTGCATCGCTTTGGTAGATGCTACCGATTACAAATAAGATCAGAAAAAAATATTTCATGTAAGATTGATTTTTGGTGAAATTAAATAAAATGGTTGGTTTGAAATGGGGGAGGAGCTTCAAAATTATTCTTCGAGCAATGGCGCACCACCGTCAAGTTCTAAGTAGGGTATATCTGACACTGCAGCACCTGCAATACCTTTGATGCTACTGTACATATGCGATGTGTTCAAAAGCACTTTCTCGATTTGCTTTTCACGCTTCTTCCAAATGCTTTCCATCGCACGGCGCTCACTATTCAAATCGTTTTGCATGGCGGTAAATCCTTCAACAATTGCTTCTACATTTTGTTTGAATTCATTGCCTGTGAGAAATGAATACAAGAGATGCATTTTGTCGCCCTTATTTTCTTGAGATGCCAAGGCGTCGCTCATCATGATGGCCGATTCGCGAAGCACCATACTCAAGCCTTTGAATTCTTCGAAAGTGCAAATCCAGATACCATCGCGCAAACCCATGCGTGGCATATCTTTCGGCATTACTTCGGTAACGAGCACACCAAACATCGCTTTGAGGGTTCTGATATCATGTTTGAATTTCTCAATCCAGGTGGGTTGAAAATCCTTGGTACGTTTACTTTCATAGTATATGGTACCACAATTAATTCGGGTGGGCGTATTGATACGTTGCAGGCAATCGCCACCACGGGCACCTTTCTTAATTTCGTCGATTACATCGTAAGGGAAAGTATTGCGCAAGAATTCTTCGATGGCGAGTTCCTGTACTTCCCCTTGCACTTGCATGCTACCTTGCTGGGCTTTGCGTTGTGCATCGAGTAACTGGTCGTTGAGTTGTTTTATTACATGCTCTTTTTCTTCGAGTTGTTTCTGAATTTTTTCGGTCCCATCCTTCATCGCTTGCTCCCGAGTTTTAGTCGTTTCTTCTCTCAGTTTTTCAGCAAACTCCGCCTTCATTTTCTCTTGTAAAAATTCCTGATCTTGCTTTAGTTGTGAGTTCTCGGCCTTGGTACGATAGAGTTCGGCGAGTTGTTTATTTTTCTCCTCAATTTGTTGCTGAAAGTTTGATAATGCTTCTGTGTTTTCTTTTTGTATAGCATCACGAAGCGATATCTCGAGAGCTTTCTTTTGTGCTTGCAATTGCTCTTGCACCTTGGCTTTCATCGATTCGTCGAAGGATTCCTGTTGTTTGGCAAGCAGTGCTTTTTGCAGCTCTAAATCTGCATCACGGGTATCTAACTTACCCTTCATTTCGAGGTATTGTTTATTGTATTTCGATTTTATTTCCTGTTCTATTTTAGATGCTAAGGCACCACTTACATCGATATCGGTACCACAGTTGGGGCAAATTATTTTTTGAGTTGAATCCATCGATGCAATATTAATTATAATTCAAGAATTTGATTGGTGGTGTTGGGAACTAAATTGATAAATATACGAACTCCTTCAGGCAATGAGATGTTGAATTTTGAGAACTAAATTCAAAGTATAGATTTGAATATAAACTTCAAATTATGGAATACTATAACATTTAATCAATTAGGGTGTTTCAAACGTTCCTACGGAACGTCAATGGGTGGGGAGCTTTGTTTCTACCCACCAAATGTTCCGAAGGAACATAATACAGCATCCTCGATAATTCAATTCTAATATTATAAATTACCCTTGTATTATCTCCACTCTCAAACACCACACTCACACTGTATTTCAGCCCTGTAGGGGCTTATCGTGGGTAGGAAATATCTGCCCCCTGCATTCAGCCCTATAGGGGCCAATCGTATAGATATTTCTGAATTCTAAATTTTTCCATTTTCCTCATTTGCAACACGATTGGTTCCTACGGAACAATCCAGAGGGGTGGGATTTCAATTGCTACCCAAGATAAGTTCCTACGGGACAAAACCAATTCGATATATAAATTATTATTCGATATATAATTTCCCGTTGTATTCATGTCCCCATAGGGACATCTGGTGGGTAGCTTAAATGTCCCTCCTGTATTGACGTGCCGTAGGTACGTTTGAATGTTGTATTTTGTTGAAATAAGAATTTTCTTGAATAAATATCCGCAACAAACAATACAATAAAAATTATCATTAACACCCCTTCCATCCCATATTCCAATAATTAAAATACTTTTGCAAACATCATGAACAAGGCAGAGCGCACCAATAATATTGTAGGATGGTTTGAGGAGAATTTTAAAATTGCTGA
>CANLPK010000102.1 GCA_947492885.1 Bacteroidota bacterium | reverse complement strand
TTAATTTCTTTTTTTACTTTTTGGGGTTGTTCACTCCACAAAAACCTGAACGGATCCAATTATCATGGAGAAACCGAAACGGATGAGCCAGAAGCAATGATGCGTTGGGAATACAATCGTGTAAAAGACCCTAAAACTGGGGAAGTACCAAAGCAAAATTTAGTTGAGGCATACAATGATTTTCAAAGACGGCAGGTGTATCAAACAGAAGCCGCAGTTACAGGCATGAACTGGACGGAGCGTGGTCCTTATAATATTGGAGGTAGAACCCGCGCGGTAATTTTTGATAAAAAAGATGTAACCAATAAAACAGTTTGGGCTGCTTCGGTTGGAGGAGGACTTTTTAAATGCACCGATATTGATGCTACAACACCAACTTGGGCTAAGACCAATGACTTCTTTTCAAATTTAGCAATCACGTGCATTGCACAAAATCCGACCTATCCTGATACGATGTACTTTGGCACTGGAGAATCCTTTGGTAATGCCGATGGTATTGCGGGTGCTGGAATTTGGAGAAGTATTGACAATGGATTGAACTGGACCCAATTATCGGCCACCACTGGATACTTTGGTGTAACACGTTTGGCAGTAAGTAGTACAGGTGTAATTTACGCCTCGCTTGCAGCTCACTATTTAGCTGGAGGTACAGGAGGATTATTTAAGTCAGCGGATGGAGGCGTTACCTTTACACCATTTTTGACCACCAGCACTACCCCTGCCTGTGGCAGTAATACCGGACGTGATGTTAAGATTGCAGCCAATGGGGATATCTACTATTCATGTAATGCCCAACTGTGGAAATTTGGGAAGGTATCAAATACCTGGTCGAATATAACACCTGCAGGTACCTTTCAAAGAATTGAAATTGCTTGTGCTCCCAGTGATTCAAACTATGTTTATATTTTATGTCAAGGATCTGCGTCTACACTTAGTAGATTTTATACTTCCACCAATTCAGGTACTTCATGGACTAGCAATACCCTCCCACTTATTTATGATCAAACTGCTACCAACAATCAGGAATTTACTCGAAATCAAGCTTGGTATGATTTATCCATCACTGTGCAACCAGATACTGCTACTATTGTATATTTAGGTGCCATCGATTATGTAAAGTCAAAAGATGCAGGTGCAACATATAAGCAAATAACTGCTTGGTCATTATTTGCCATGCCAGGTGCGGCCAATTTAGGTTCTAATCAGGTAATGCATTCCGATCATCATGCCCTAGTATTTAAACCTGGCAATAGTTCGTACGCTTTGTTTGGTTGCGATGGGGGTTTATATAAATCAACCAATATGCGCAATACTTGGCCTACGCAACCTACGGTAGCTACCATCAATACTAACTTTAGTGTTACCGAATTTTACTCATGTGCAATTGCAAATACCGCATCTTCAAGTAATTTACTGGGAGGTGCACAGGATAATGGATCGATAAAAATAAACGCCCCTGGAGTTGCCTCAGGAACTGCTGTTTCGGGCGGCGATGGTTGTTATGTTTTCATCGATCAAAACAATAGTAATAATCAAATTACATCTTACGTTTATAATAACTTTTATGTATCCACGAATGCAACCACATTTAATACCCTAACAGGTTCTAATAATACTGGTTCATTTGTAAATCCAAGTGACCTTGATGGCACCAATGATATTTTATATTCCTACGCTGGCACAAATACGTTGGCAAGATGGACTAATGTATTTGGTGCTGTTACAAGAACCAATTTAACGGTTTCCGGAGTAGGCACCATAACGCATATAAAAGTATCATCAAATAACCCAACTACAATTTATATAGGTAATAGTTCAGGGTCTGTATATCGCATCACTGGTGCAAATACTGCCACTTCACCAATTACTCCAACATTACTCAACGCGTCGAGCTTCTCAGGAAGAGTTTCCTGTGTTGATGTTCGTAAATGTACTGCCGCTACTGATGATACTATCTTGGTAACCCAATCGAGTTACAACTTAAGTAATAGTGTATTGGTTACGATAAATGGAACAGCCGGAACACCTACCTGGACGAATATTGACAATACCGCTTCCTTGCCTAATATCCCTGTCAACGGATGTCTTTTTGCACCCACTTCTATGTCGAAAGAAGTATTGCTAGCCACCGAAATGGGAGTTTATACTTGTGATAATATTTATGCAGGCACCCCAGTATGGGGGCAAAGTGTAACTGGGCTTGCCAATGTACGAGTAAATATGCTACGCATGCGAAGTGCGGATAGTGTAATTGTTGCAGCTAGTTTTGGTAGAGGGCTTTTTACAACAGATAAATATACCTCACCTGTTGCAAGTTTTGCAGCCGATAAAACAGCGACCTATATTAATGGAGTCGTCACATTTACCGATGGTAGCTTAGGAGCAAATAGCTGGGCATGGGATTTTGATAATAATGGAAGTATCGATGCCACGACGCAGAATCCAACATGGTCATATGGTATGTCGGGTTACAAAACTGTGAAGCTTACCATTAATGGTAGCTATAGCAAAACCATGACTAATTATATTCAAGTGCTGCCCAATAAAGGAGTACCGTATACTACTGGACAAGGAGGCGATTTTGAATCAAATGCCTCTGATTTTGGAGCAACACTTATCAATGGTACTAGCTGGGAGAGAGGCAACTCATTGGTCGCTGGAAAAAGCGGAGTTCAATCGGGAAGCAATGCATGGGTAACGGGCCTCACAGCAACTACTTATTCCGATAATAACGAAACCTACCTCTATACTCCTAATTTTAATTTATATGGTACGACAACCGACTCCATAAAATTTTATTTAAAAAACGCATTTGAAATAGGATATGATGGGGTGCGTGTAGAGTACTCCACCGATTATGGCAACACCTGGACTCCCTTAAGTACTACCACAGCTGCTAACTGGTATGATTATGCCAATAGTTCAGCAACTACTGCATATCCTCTGAATCAGGCATATTTCAATTCAAACCGAACTACTTATACGCTGGTGAAATATCCAATCACTGCACTCGCAGGTAACAAAAGTGTCGCATTTCGATTTGCATTTAAGAGTGATGTAAATACAAACACAGCTGGAGGCGCCATTGATAATTTTGAGATCACTTCAACCGTAACTACAACAGCTAATTATTTTGTTGAAACCACCGCACTTTCCAAATCGGAAAATTTTGGACCGAGTGAAACGGATACTTTTTATTCAGCCAATGGAAAAATTATTGCAATTCTAAAAAATAATTCTTCACACGATTACGGATTAACTACGGTAACCATCGACAATGCAGGTACTGGAGCCATAAACTATAGCACCAATACTGCAGCTTCCAAACAATTATTTCAAAAAACAATTACCATCGTTCCTACCACAAACAACGCATCGGGTAACTATACAGCCACACTTTACTACGATGCCACCGAACTCTCGGGATGGAGAAGCATTACTGGAAATGGATTTACCAATGCCAATATTTTAAAATGCCCAACAAATATTGCAAGTGGTACGATTGCTAATGGTGTGTATGGAACAGGCACTACCAAAGCAAGCTATGGCGCATCCGACTCGTCGATTACCGCCACCTTTGCTACTGGATTTTCCGGATTTGGTAGTGGAGCCGATATCACCATATTACCGGTAGAATTAATTTCATTCAATGCCGTTAAGGACAATAATAATGTTAACTTAAATTGGAAAACCGCCTCAGAGATTAATAATTCAGGATTTGATATTGAGCGTAGTTACGATGGGCGTAGCTGGACAAAAATTTCATTTGTAAAGGGATATGGCAATAGTGCAGTACAGCGTAATTATCAATTCACCGATTTGAATGCATTTGAAAATGCTGGTATGATGTACTACCGATTAAAACAAATTGATTATAATGGTGTGTTTAAGTATAGCAATATCAAGTTGGTGAAGAATACCCCAATAGCAGAAACAGTAAATCTTTCACCTCAACCTGCAAAAGGAATTTTACAAGTTCAAACTTCTCTAACTAAAGGCTTTGGTTATCAAATTTTATCGGCCGATGGAAGGATCTTAATTCAAGGTAACAGCAAATCAAATCAAACAAGTATTGATATTGCTGCGATACCTGCAGGCACTTATTATTTAAAAATTAGCGATAATCAACAAACAATAAGTACAAAGTCATTTATAAAAGTTGATTAATTAACTCTAAAAAAATATTTCTTGGCGATTTGATTCTTGCCGTGCTCTAGTATTGATGCATCCATTGAAAAATTAGCGTACTTTTGCGCCGAAAATTCCCTGTTTCGGGGAATGCATGTAAACCTCGTATAAGTATATTTTCATTATGTATAAGTTTCTTTTAGGATTGAGTCTGGTGGGTATTTTGGGCTTCTCTTCATGTACTTCTAAACCAGCAAAACTTCCCATTTATGGCAACCGCGAAGCATCGAAAAAGATGGTCGATGGAAAGGAAGTCGTAGATACCATTTATCAAACCATCCCTCCTTTCTCTTTTGTGGATCAGGATAGTAATATCATCACCAACGAAACCTATAGGGGGAAAATCTATATTGCTGATTTTGTTTTCTTATCGTGCGGAAGTATCTGTCCGAAGATGAATGTTCAAATGCAACGTCTTTATGATAAATACGCCTCAAATCCGGATATAATTTTTCTTACCCATACCATCGACCCGGAACGTGATACCATCGCCAGAATTAAGAAATTCATGAAAGCTCATAAAGCCGAAACAGCCAAATGGCATTTTGTGCGAGGCACGCCAGAGGAAGTATTAAGCATCGCCAACAAAGGGTATTTCTCCATTGCTTACAAAGATTCGGTGAACGCCGAACCAGGAGCTGAGTATCAGCATGAAGGCTGGTTTGTACTGGTAGACAAGCAACAACGCATCCGCTCCATGAAAGATGGAACCGACCAATTTGAGGTGGATAAATTGATAAAAGATATCGATTTACTACTCCAAGAAAAGGAATAGCAGGCGATAATTTAAGTGGAATGATTCTGAACTCCGATTGAGTGCCATTCTAACCCGTAAAATCACCCTTTCGAATACCCATAAATGCACGAAAATTCCCTACTTTCGCGCCTCTTAATTCCATTATTTTATTATGAAGATTTTCACTACCCTGTTGCTTATTTGCACCTTTTTATTTTCTAAAGCATCCAATCCGCCCGACGAAGGGATGTGGTTACCTATTTTATTAGGCAATAACCAAACAGAAATGATGGCACATGGCTGCAAGCTTACTGCCGAACAAATTTACAGTATCAATAATTCTAGCATGAAAGACGCCATCGTATGGTTTGGTGGAGGTTGTACTGGTGAAGTGATGAGTAATGAAGGATTGGTATTTACCAACCACCATTGCGGTTATGGAAGTATCAACGAGTTACGTTTCAATAAAGGCAAAGAACATGATTTATTGGTTGATGGATATTGGGCAAAAAGCAAATCGGAAGAAATTGCTGCACCGAGTTTATCTGTTGCCTTTGTTCGCGAGATGAGAGATATCACCGATATCGTTTTAGAAAAACTAAAGGGAGTGAGCGAGGCCGATCGTGCTGCAAAGCTTCAAGCAATTTATAAAACCATCACCGCCGAAGCCACCAAAGACAATGGATACGAAGGTTTGGTACGTGAATTTTTTAGCGGTAATGCCTATTACCTCTTTTTGATGGAACGTTATACCGATATACGATTGGTAGGAACACCACCATGGAGCATTGGTAAATTTGGTGGCGAAACCGACAACTGGATGTGGCCTCGTCATACTGGCGATTTCAGCGTATGGCGTATCTATGCAAATAAAGAAAATAAGCCAGCGAAATATGCTGCTGATAATGTTCCTTATCATCCAAAACATTCATTACCAATAAGCATTAAAGGATATAAGCCTGGCGACTTTACCATGATTATGGGCTTCCCTGGATCTACCCGCCGTTATGAATTTTCAAGAGGCATTCAATACCGCACCGATATCTTCGATCCACATGCTGTTACCGAACGTAAAATTCGTTTGGATGAATGGAAAGTAGCAATGAACGAATCGAAAGAGAACAACCAAAAGTTGAATGCTTCATGGGCACAACTTGCCAACTACTGGAAAAATTGGGATGGTGAAAAACGCGATTTGTTGAAGAACAATACCTACGAAACAAAGAAAGCACAAGAAGCTGAATTTGAAAAATGGGCTGCCAACAAACCTGAGTATGCCAATTTGATAAAGGATATGAACGCTTTGTATGACGGCTATATGCCTATTGCAATTCAAATTCCATTAACCTTAAATGAAGGATTGTTAGCTCCGAAAATTAGCGGAATAGCATTCACATTGGTGGCACTCGATACCATGCTGACTAAGAATGATACTGCTGGAGTTCGTAAATTGGTGAACCAATTAAAAGCAAGCGATTCTACCATCTATAGCACCTATATTCAAAGTGCCGATCAACGCATCTTTGCACGCTTATTGGATTACTACTATACCAATTGCCCTAAAGAGCAACGCCTTGCTTTTGTTGATCAAATCATAGCGAAATACAAAGGAAAAACTACTCTCGAAAGTTTCCAAAAATATGCAGCCGTGGTTTATTCTAAATCATTCTTCGCTTCGAAAGAAAAGTTTGATGCATTCCTTGCAAACCCTACCTTGAAAAAGCTCCGTAAGGACATGGCTTATATGCATATCTCTGCTATTTACAGTAACTATCTTCAAAAATACAAATCTACTATTGATAATTTCAATGCACAGTATAGTGCCTTAAACCGCTTGTATATTAAAGGTTTGATGGAAATGCAAAAGGGAAAAGCATTCTATCCAGATGCCAACTCCACCTTGCGATTAACTTATGGTGCCATCGAAGATTACGATCCTAAGGATGGTGTGAATTATAAATATTATACCACCCTCGATGGTGCTATGGAAAAATACATTCCAGGAAATGAAGAATTCGACTTGCCTAAGGAATTAATCACCCTTTACAAGAATAAAGATTATGGTCGCTATGCCATGAATGACGGTCATTTGCCAGTTGCCTTCTTAACCAATAATGATATTACCGGTGGTAACAGCGGTAGCCCTGTATTGAATGGCAACGGGGAGCTTATTGGATTGGCATTCGACGGTAACTGGGAAGCCATGAGCGGTAACTATAATTTCGACTCAAAATTAAAACGCACCATTTGTGTAGATGTGCGTTATGTATTATTTTGCATCGATAAATTAGGAGGTGCTTCTAATATCATCAACGAATTAAATATTGTACAATAACCATAAAATTTAAAATCAAATTTCAAAAATGAAAAAGTTATTATTTATTGCAACCATCGCTTTCGGATTTGCTGCTTGCAACCAAAGCTCTTCTGAGAATGCCAAATCTGCCGATACAACAGCCAATAAGATGGATGATAAAATGGCATCGAAAGATAAAGTTTACGGTAAAACATTCGACTATGCTTCGCCAGCAAAACTTACCGACTTAATGAAAGATGCTGCGAAATTAGATACCACCAAAGACTATGCTATCGAAGCTTCTGTAACTACAGTATGCCAAAAAGCAGGATGCTGGTTTAGAGCTGATGATGGAAATGGTGGAGATGTATTTGTGAAAATCATCACTGAAGATGAGAAAGCAGAAGAAGTTGGAATTCCAATGACAACGCCTGCTGGAACCAATCTTATTTTTTATGGTACTCCTAAATATCGTGAAGTGAGTGTGAAAACTCAAAGACATTATTTAGAAGATGCTGGAAGACCACAATCAGAAATTGATGCAATTACCAAACCTATTATGGCTTGGAGATTCTTCGCAACTGGTGTTGTGATCAAAGGATAATTCAACCCAATAATATAAAAGGCGGTCTATTTACAGACCGCCTTTTTTTTGCTTATTACTTTTCATTGTACCACGAATCTGCTTTGCAAATTCAAAGCCTGGGTGAACAATTGAATACTATAGATTCCTTTGGTAAAGGATTGAATAGGAACTTGTATTTCCTCTTCCTTCATCGTTGTTCTTTCATACACTAACTTCCCTGATATGTCTCGAATTATTAAAGTATAATTTGTGCCAAGCTCGATAAGATTTTCTTTTAGATGTAGCGTTTCATCTTGTAATGGGTTGGGGAATACCAACAGGTTTTCGGCGCGTTGTGAAGATATGATGCCATTGCTTTGATTTGATTTTAGAAACCATTGTTTTGCTAGTGCATCATTTCTAAAAAAATCAAACATCTGTAAACCTATTTTCCATTCTCCTTTTTCGGTTAAATGCAAACCATCGCCTCCTACATCTGAATCACATTCAAGGGCAATTCCATCAAGCCTTGGTGTGCCTCCATCGCTCCAGTGGTAGCTGCCCCAGGTAACCATAGGGATAGTACGATTGGCTCCTTTATAAATAAAGCCCGGTTGCCCATTGATTTCATTCTCAATGAAGAATTTATTGGCCCAGCCACTCAAATAATCACGAGGGTATAATAACCCCTTACCCACGCCGCCTTGTGTAGGCATTGCAAAACCTGAGTAAGCCCTGGCAGATAAGTAGCAAATTTTCAAGTTTGGGAATTTAATTAATAAGACTTCAAACAGGGCTTGATACTCACTTACTAGCCCATTGGGTGCACTAGGAAAAGAAGTATCGGGATTGGCTGTATTATCAATTTCAACCCATGCCAATTGCACTTGCTTATAACTTAATCCGGAGTCCTTTAATGATTGATAAGCACTATTCCAGTAATTATCATTGATGGTATTGATCTTCTGAATTCCTTGTCCACCAATACAAGTATTTAATAATTTCAAACTTGGATTGATTTGCTTAAAAGTATCTGCATACATTATCAATCGATTGAATTCGGTGCGTGGATTGGAAGCGCCCACTCCTATCATAACAAGCTTTCCTTGCGCGCTCACCATGCCTGATGAATCGAGTGTTGTGAGTGAATTCACCTGTAATTGCAAATCGTTGAAATGCGAGCCTGGCTTTTGGTTGGTGCCATTCGGATACAAGCCTCCCGAGTACCCTCTATAATTCTGATTGACTAAATCGGGTAGTGGTATGAATCCATGATTCGTGGTACCACAATCTTTTTGAGCAAATAAAGAGTTGCTTAATAAGAAGAATAAAATGAAATAATAATTTAACGTATTCATATAGGTAGTTGTTTAGGAGAAGTAGATTCCTAAGAACTAGGATAGTTTAATAGCATGCCCAGGAATTCTATAAATGGTGGGATTAAGATGATAATTGGTGTGCACATTCATTTAAGTTACGTATCAGATAACAACAATACATTAGTGAGAAATCCATAAGCTGCACCTGACCAAAATCAGTCATTCCTTCGATGCAGAATTCTAGCTTTGTAATAATGCAAAACAATATTTCTTCTCTGTTAAAAGAGCTTCGAATGATTGCTACCGTTTACGACGGGCAACAGGCCAATCATAAAATTCAGTTATTACAATCGTTAAAAAAACTAACTCCATTAACTGCGAAGCAATGGCTCGAATACAACGACCTCTTGCTTTTCATGGCATCACACCCAGAGAATGAAATTCATGAACAAGCAATACAAGGAGCTATCAGGGCATTCAACCAAAAGATAAAAAATTCAACAGAAGCGGTGCGCGATAATTTGCGCGACAGTGGCATTCTTCATACGCAAATTGTAACTCGCTTCACCCACGATTTATTATCATGGCTCATCACCGATAACGATTGTAAGGTAGTATTGGATTCGTTTGATAAAAAAGGAACAGAACTCAACGAACTATTGCGACTTACCTTACCAACTATTGAACATGAGGAAACGATGGCTGGTAAAAGCAATGAAGAACTATTCGAGACCCTCGGGGTGAAACCCGCCAAGAGACTGGAATTCCTATTGGATGAATTCAGTCATTTCAACGAACATGGTTTGCTGAAAGATCATTTATGGGATGCGATGAAAGTGTATGTAAGCATCTATTTAAAAAATGTAGAAGCCACCAAACATGGAAATCAATTTTTAAATGCGCCTATTTTTTATCAATCACAAATCATTAAAAAATTCGATCATCATGCGCTCCTCTCACAACCCTTGCCTACCCCCACAAAACTTGATAATAAAAAGAAGGAAGAATTGATAAAATGTATTCGTCGTTCCTTGCTGCTTACCGTACGAGAAACCGATCCTACAACATACTTGCATGAAGCATCCTTACGATACTATGAGCTGGAAAGAGGCGTGGCCATTGCCATCTACGGCATGCCTGCATCGCGTCAGCTCGCATTGCAATCTTATATTGGTTATACACTTTATAAAAATGGTTTCCCTGTAGCTTATGGTGGTAGCTGGATTTTTGGTCGAGCTGCCCTCTTTGGCATTAATATCTTCGATCCGTATAGAGGGGGCGAATCGGGCATGCTCATGTGCCAACTTTTGCGGGTGTATCGCATGGCATTTGGTGTTAATTATTTTGAGGTGGAACCATATCAATACGGCAAAGACAATCCGGATGGAATACAATCAGGCGCCTTTTGGTTTTATCATCGCTTTGGATTTCAACCAGTAGATAAAGAATTGAATTTATTGACACAGAAGGAAGCAGAGAAAATAAAATCAAAGAAAGGTTATCGCAGCAGCGAACAAATATTACATCGGTTTACGGAGAGCAATATAGCCTTGCATTTGTCGGGTAACAAACCCATACGCATCAACGATATTGCACCGAAGATTACTGCCATGATTTCAAAACGTTTTCATGCCAATAGAGTGCAAGCGATGAAAGAATGTAGTGCAATACTGAAACAGAAATTGGGTGCCGCGCAACGTTTTAATGAAGAAGAGAAAATTGCATTTAAGGAGATTGCACTTTTAGTCGAGTACTTGAATATTAACGATGCTAAGCGATTGGATCTGTGCTTACAATTGATACGAACCAAGCCCAGTAACCCATATCTCTATAATGAACTCCTGAAAAAATTAATAGGGTAAATATCCCTTCACATCAAAACTTTATTTCTT
>CANLPK010000101.1 GCA_947492885.1 Bacteroidota bacterium | reverse complement strand
CAAATAAATTAGAATATAAACCAAATAGAATTGAAGTATTTAATCAAGCTTTTCCTATTACTCAAGCAGAAGACTTGCTTTATATTCCAACACCTGGACATACACTTGGTCACAGTTCATTGGTATTTAAAACAGACGATTTTGATATTATTTTTGCAGGTGACTCTTCTTACGACCAAGCTCAAGTAATAAACGGAGAACTGCCTGGAGCAAACACTGACTATATAAAGACAGCAGAGACGTATAAGAATTTATTGGCTTATGCAAGACTTCGCAAGACTGTATATTTACCAACTCACGATGCAAACTCTGGACATAGACTTGTTAGTAAATCATTTTTAGTTTAATGATGTTAACCGACAAAACGGGCAGCAGCTAACAGGGGTTTTGCAATAGTGAGGCGACAGTGCTTAATTGAACATTTGTGCGTATATTGGGCATCGGTGTTTAATTGAGCATTTGTGCTATAAAGCCCCACCATCGCAAAGCCCCAAAACGTTACCTGTAATTTAACCGAAACAATGAACAGAGTTTTAATTTCAATATTTTTCATACTGATTACAAGCTTAGGATTTTCTCAAAATGGGAAATTATTATCAAAAAAATTAATTGATTTGAAACAAGAGAATTTTTGGAATGGAATCTCTGAGAATGACACATTAATATCAAAATATCAATATTTAAATCATTTAAATTTTTATAAAATAACATATCTAAGTGATTCTATTGTTGTCAATGGATATATTATTGAACCTAAAAGCGAAGGCAAATATCCAGTTGTCATTTTTAATCGTGGAGGCAATCGTGATTTCTCAAGTTTAACAATAGGAACATTAATAAATTACTGTTCAGAACTTGCTTCAAAAGGATATCTAATTATTGGGAGTGACTATCGAAAAAAAGATGAGTTTGGAGGGGAGGAAATTAATGATGTCTTGATTTTAACAGAAACTGTAAAAGAAATAGAAAAAGCAGATTCAAATCAAATTGGTATGTTTGGCTGGTCAAGAGGCGGAATGATGACTTATCTAGCACTTCAAAAATCGAACAAAATTAAAACTGCAATAATTGGAAATGGACCAACAGACTTATTTGGAATAATTTCAGACCGCCCAGAAATGGAAACAAAAGTTATAGCCGAATGCATACCAGACTATTGGAATAACAAAGAATTTGAATTAAAAAAACGCTCTGTAATTTATTGGGTTGACGAACTAGACAAAAATAGTAGCCTATTAATTTTGTGCGGAACGAATGATAAAAATGTAAATCCGGCACAAGCAGATGAAATTGCAAGGAAATTAACCGAAATTGAATATGACTTTGAATTAAAGAAGTTTGAAACGGATCATTACTTTACAGAATATAAATCTGAATTAAATGAAACAATAATTAGTTGGTTTAATGAAAGACTAAAAAACTACAGGTAACAGGCGTTTGGCAAAAAAGCGGTTTCAGTGCTTCAAGGAAGTTTCGCACTTCGTAACAAGTTCAGTGCTGGCAGACAGTTTTGTGCTTCGAAATCCGCCACCTTCGCCAAGCCCTCGAAACGTTAGCCCCAATTGTTTTGTACGACAATCGGACAATTTTATTCAAAAAAAATTTTGCAGACAATAAAACAATTACTTACCTTTGGCGTTAGTAACGTAATAAGACAGTATGATTGTTTCATTTGGCGATAAGACAACCCAAAAAATCTGGGATGGAGAAAGGGTTAAAGGTTTTTCGACAGACATACAAGAAACTGCCAGAAGAAAGTTGAGAATGCTTAATAACTCCTTTGACATTAAAGATCTTATGATTCCGCCTTCTAACAAGCTTGAAAAACTCAAAGGCAATCGCAAGGACTTCTATTCAATACGGGTAAATAACCAATGGCGCTTGATTTTTCAATGGACGAACGGCAACGCTTTCAATGTTGAATTAATAGACTATCATTAAGACCATAAGAAATGAAAAAATTAAAAAATATTCACCCAGGAGAAATTTTATTAGAGGAATTTTTAATTCCTCTTGAAATATCTGCATACAGACTTTCAAAAGAAATCTCCATTCCTCAGACACGCATTTCTGAAATCATTAAGGGCAGGAGACGAATCACTGCTGATACTGCATTAAGACTTTCCAAGTTTTTTGGCAATTCTGCTAAATTTTGGCTTGGTCTTCAAGACGATTTTGACATTGAAGAAGAAAAGACGCACAAACAAAAAGACCTCAACTCAATAAAACAATTTGTTCACGACGCGGCATAAAGGTAGTTCGGCAAAGAGCCAAGATTTTCTGCAATATTGGCATCATGTTGGACATTCGTACATTTTACTTTACTAACAGTCAGCATAAGTCCAAACTGCAGACCATTGGAAATTAAGTTTCCTTAAGAACACCTTGTATCCCCTAAAATCTTCTTAGTGAACTATTCAATACTTCGCTATAAAGATGATGGGCAACATCAACGCACCAGCCTTAATTCATATTAAATTGGTTCGACCCCAATAGGTAGCGGGGAGCAATACCCATGAACCTTTGAGAGGTTTTATATGATATTATCAAATGTTTAGTAGGAATCAGATTTAGTTATCGTCTAATGTAAAAGTTGAGCAATAAAGCTTCTCTTCATCTTAAATTTATATGTTCCGATTTCTTTTCTTGATTACATTAATACCTTCATTGGTTTTTGCACAAAACAATACTCAAAATATTCGTGGCGTTGTTACCGATAAACTTTCTCAAACACCATTAATCGGTGTGGCTATTCAAATAAATTCTCTTCAAAAAGGCACTACTACGGATACACTGGGTAAATACATTTTATCAAATATTCCACCTGACCGTTATGAAATAAAGGTTTCATACCTTGGTTATAAAGGCATAACAATATCTAATATCGTGGTTAGTTCGGGGAAAGAAGTTATTCTCGATATTGCCTTGGAAGAATCCTTTTCTCAATTAGGAGAAGTGGTTGTAAATGCCAATAATAAAGGGAATACCGTTAATAAATTGGCAAGTGTGAGTGCAAGAACATTTTCGATGGAAGAAGTAAACCGTTATGCCGGTGGAAGAAGTGACCCCGCTCGATTGGTTGCAAACTTTGCAGGAGTTAGTGCACCGGATGATAGCAGAAACGATATTGTAATACGCGGTAATTCACCAGTGGGTGTATTGTGGCGCATCGATGGCATGAATGTTACCAACCCAAATCATTTTGCCTCGGTGGGTACCACAGGGGGTGCTGTAAGTGCCTTAAATACTAATTTATTAAAGAACTCCGATTTTTTCACTTCTGCTTTTCCCGCTGAATATGGCAACGCCACCGCGGGTGTATTTGATTTGGGATTTAGAAATGGGAATAATCAAAAACGTGAAACTACTTTACAAGTTGGCGTTATCACCGGTGTTGAGGCCACCACCGAAGGACCTTTTAGTAAGAAAAGTGATGCTTCTTATTTAGTTGGGTATCGTTATGCATTGGCTGGGGTGGCACAAAAAGTAGGGATCGATATTGGTACAACAGCCACACCTACCTATCAGGATTTATCATTTAAATTAAGCAGCGGAAATACGAAGTTTGGACGATTTTCAATGTTCGGGATATTAGCATCAAGTAGTATAGAAATCGGTGGTGGAAGTAGTAACACTTTATATGGCAACGGAAATCAGGTTGATTTTGCAAGTAAAATTGGTATTGTAGGTATAAATCATTTTAAGCAAATCAATAAAAAATCATTTATCAGTTCAGGCATAGGCATTAATTATTCGAGTACCGACCAAACTGGATATTCAACCGACCGACCTACAAGTACTGATTTTATTAAAGAAGTTAACAATGTTGCTAAAGTTGGTTACAATATTAGCAGTACCTACAATTCAAAAATAAATTCCAGGCTATTTTTTAAAGCAGGCTTTCAAGATGAAATTATAGGATTGGATTTATACTATAAAACCAAGAACAGAATATTTGATGAGTATAATCAGATATGGGATTATAATAGCACTACCAATTTGGTGCAGGCATTTGCACATGTAAAATACACTATCACCGAAAAGCTTACAATGAATATAGGAATTCATTCTCAAATGTTTCTGCTGAACAATTCAAAATCAATAGAACCTCGGTTCGGACTTATTTATAATGCCAGCAGCAAGAGTAGTTTTAATTTCGGCTATGGCTTACATTCACAAATGCAACCTATCAATGTTTACTTTTTACAAAGCACTGATATTGATGGAAACACTTTATACAACAATAAGAATTTAGATTTCACCAAAAGCCATCATTTTGTTTTAGGTTATAATATCCAGCCATTCAATGACTGGAGAGTGAAGGCGGAGACCTACTATCAGTTCATTTATAACGTGCCAGTAAATACTTTTTCAAGTAGTTATTCAATGCTCAATACCGGATCAACATTTAAAACGGATTTAGAGGATAGCCTGGTTAATAATGGAACAGGAAAGAACTATGGAGTGGAGCTCACCATTGAAAAGTTTTATAGCAAAGGATACTATACTCTTTTTACCTCCTCATTATATAGTTCTAAATACACTGGAAGTGATGGGATAGAAAGAAACACCGCTTTTAATGGCAAGTATGTTTTTAATTTATTGGCTGGAAAAGAATGGAAAGTAGGAAGCGCTAAGCGGAACAAATTATCTGCAGATATCAAATTTACAAATGCTGGTGGAAGGGCGTATACACCCATTGATTTAACTGCATCAAATGCAATAGGACGCGAACAACTTTCCACTGATGCATATTCAAGCTTTTACAATAATTACTATCGTATTGACCTCAAAGCGGGATTTAGTTTGAATAGCAGTAAACGAAAAGTATCTCAAACAATTTCTTTGGATTTGCAAAATGTGACCAATCACAAGAATGTTTTTTCACAAACCTATGATGACAGAAGCCAAACAATTAGTACAACCTATCAGCTAGGTTTTTTCCCGAATGTAGTTTACAAGTTGCAGTTTTAATTCATAGCCTCTTTTATAAGCCCCTGCCTTCTTATTGTACTTAAGTTCACCATCACTAAAACATAGCGGAATGATTTTCAGGTCTTTGGTTGAATAAATATGCCCAAATTTTGATTTTGATTTTGTTTAACTATATTTGCAAAAGATTAAGCAAAATAAATGTCTACCTATTCAATCAAAGATCTCGAAGGGCTCACCAACCTGAAAGCACATACCATCCGCACCTGGGAGTTGCGCTATGCATTGCTGAAGCCCAAACGTACGAGTACCAATATTCGTTACTACGACGATGAGCAATTGAAAAAATTGCTTAATGTATGTACCCTCTTGAATGCGGGGATGAAAATTTCCCATATTAGCAAGCTCTCTAATAACCAGATTTCAAAAGAGATTGATGAATTGATGAAGGGGCAAACTGCCCCCGATACCCAACTGGAAACGATTATAAATCAAGCGCTCATTGCCATTTCAACATACAATGAACCCCTATTTGATAAGATTTTTGCTAATGCCATCCTGCGTTTTGGCATGGAACAAACGTATTTAAATATCATCTACCCTTTAATGATGAAAACGGGTATCATGTGGACCAATAACGATTTGATTCCTGCTCAGGAACATTTTTTATCCAACCTGATAAAACAAAAACTCTTTGCAGCCATTGATGCATTGCCACCTGCAAGCCAGCTAAATCAAATCTGGGTGCTTTTCCTTAACGAAAACGAACAACACGAAATTGGCCTCTTGTTCGCAGCCTACTTGCTTCGTCAACAAGGCATACGAGTAATTTATTTAGGCACCAATGTGCCCTATAACAACTTGTCGGCGGTAGTTAAACAATGTAAGCCAACCCATATCTACACATTCATAACTCGAAATATGTTACAAGATGAGCTTGGGTTATTTATCAATGCCTTATGTCATGATTTTAAGAAACTGGAAATATGTGTTTCTGGTCGAATCGGATTGGCGGAGAATAAAATACAAGCTAAAAACATTCATTGGATAAAGGAAATTTCTTCATTGATAAAAATCGCTCAAAAAAATGTTTAACGATATGAATGCAAGATTAAACAAAACAGAAAAGAATATTGCCGTTATCGGGTCGGGTTTCGCGGGGTTGTCGGCTGCAGCCCTCATGGCAAAAGCAGGTGCGAAGGTTACCGTGTATGAGAAGAACGAAAATATAGGAGGTAGGGCCAGGGTATTCACAGAGCAAGGATTCGTATTTGATATGGGACCCAGCTGGTACTGGATGCCCGATATCTACGAAAATTATTTCAACCTCTTTGGTAAAACAACCAGCGACTTCTATGAATTAAAAAGACTGAACCCTGGATTCACCGTCATCTTTGGAAAAAATGATAAAATAGATATCCCTGAAAATTTTGATGAACTCTGCACCCTCTTCGAAAGTATTGAAAAGGGGAGTGGCGATAAACTTCGCAAATTCATTGACGATGCCGAGTACAAGTATAAAGTAGGGATGAAGGAAATGGTGTACCTCCCAGGACATTCCATCACCGAATTCTTGAGCCTTTCCTTGATGCGTGATGCCCTGAGATTGCAATTGTTCTCTTCTTTCAGCAAGCATATTCGCAGCTTCTTTAAGAACCCTCGATTATTATCCATCATGGAGTTCCCAGTGCTCTTCTTAGGTGCCATGCCCAGTGACACGCCTGCATTATATAGCTTGATGAACTATTCAGGTTTAAAGCAAGGTACCTTCTACCCCATGGGTGGATTTGGAAAAGTAGTTGACGCCTTTACTTCCATTGCTAACGAAATGGGCGTGGAAATTAAAACCAATGAAAATGTAACTTCCTTAGATATTGTTGCAGATTCAGTAACTAATATTAATTCATGTGGAAATGCGCATAGGGTGGATGCAGTTATTGCCGCTGCCGATTATCATCACGTGGAAAGTACATTACTTCCTAATTCACATCGCTCTTACAAGGAATCGTATTGGGATAAAAAAGTGTTTGCACCCTCTGCGCTCATCTTTTATTTGGGCGTAAATAAAACCATCGAAAAATTGAATCACCACAATATGTTTTTTGATGAAGACCTTAATGCACATGCCTATGAAATTTACAAAGACAAAAAATGGCCAACTAAGCCACTTTTTTATGTGTGTTGCCCATCAAAAACCGACCCTACAGTAGCACCCGCTGGTTCTGAAAACATTTTCATTTTAATGCCCATTGCCACAGGCTTGCAAGACAATGAAGAACAGCGTCAGATGTATTTCGAAATCATGATGGATCGACTGGAGAATTATGTTGAAGAAGATATTCGAAGTGCCATCATATACAAGAAAAGCTATTGCGTATCAAACTTTATAGCCGATTATAATGCCTATAAAGGCAATGCATATGGACTTGCCAATACACTTTTTCAAACAGCCATTTTTAAACCAAAATTAAGAAGCCCTAAAGTGGATAATCTGTTCTTCGCCGGTCAGTTAACCGTGCCAGGTCCAGGGGTGCCACCATCCATTATTTCCGGACAGGTAGCGGCTTCCGAACTAATTAAAACATTTCAATAATAATGAAGTCAATATTCGATGAGGTGTCGGCTGAATGCAGCAAAATCACCACAAAATCTTACAGTACCAGCTTTTCATTAGGAATATATTTCCTTGATAAACGCTTTCACGCACCCATCTATGCCATTTACGGATTGGTTCGATTCGCCGATGAAATTGTAGATAGCTTTCATGATTACGATAAGAAAATGCTTCTCGATAATTTCAAACGTGATACTTATGAATCAATCGAAAATGGTATCTCATTAAATCCGATTCTGAATGCCTACCAGCAAGTAGTGAATAAGTATCATATCGACAAGGAACTTACAGATACATTTTTCAAAAGCATGGAAATGGATTTGGATGAAAACACCTATGATAAACGGAATTATGAGCAATATATTTTCGGTTCGGCAGAAGTCGTTGGGCTCATGTGTTTGAGAGTATTTGCGGAAGGCAATAATGAAACCTATCAGCAACTAAAGCCGGCTGCTATGAAACTAGGTTCTGCTTTTCAAAAGGTGAACTTTTTACGCGATGTGAAACAAGATTATGAAATCTTGGGTCGTAGTTATTTCCCGGGTATTAATCTTGAAACGCTTTCCGCAATTGAAAAGCAAAAAATAGAGCACGAAATCGAACAAGATTTTAGAGAGGCACTGGCTGGCATTAGAAACCTGCCTTCGGGTGCAAGAGGGGGTGTGTATCTGGCATATTACTACTACCAAAATTTATTGCACCGAATCAAAAAAACACCTCCTAAGAAAATTATGAGTGCGAGAATTGGGATTCCTAATATTTGGAAGTTGTATTTAATGTTTAAATCGTACTTGCGTTATCAAGCCAATATACTCTAGAAAATTTTGGAGAAATTTGCAAATTATAAAGTCGTAAAATTATAATAATGGAAGAAGAAGTTATTTTAGTAGATAGTATTGATCAACCTATTGGAACCATGGGTAAGATGGAGGTGCATATTAAAGGGGTTTTGCATCGAGCATTCTCTGTGTTTATTTTCAATAGTCAGGGCCAATTGCTCTTGCAACAACGTGCAAAAACGAAATATCATTCGGGAGGGCTTTGGACGAATACCTGTTGCAGTCATCAACGTCAAGGCGAAACTACGATAGAAGCGGCCAAACGAAGATTAAGAGAAGAGATGGGAATGCAATGCCAAATGAAGGTGATGTTTAATTTTATATACCATGCACATCTAGATTTAGGTTTAATTGAGCATGAATTTGACCATGTGCTTTTCGGCACCACCGACATATTACCTTTGCTTAATGAAAAGGAGGTTCAAAAATGGAAATATGTTTCTATGGAATGGCTTGCCTCCGACATTCGAACCAATCCGGAATTATATACCGTATGGCTTAAGGATTGTTTCAATAAAGTATATCAACATTACGAAAATCAAATTCAATAATTTAAAATTACATGTTACAAATTGCTCAAAATATCGGAATCATATTGGCCGTGTTCATAGGTATGGAAGGGGTTGCCTGGCTGGCTCACAAATATATCATGCATGGATTAGGATGGTTTCTACATGCCGATCATCATAATAAACCCATCGAGAGTTTTTTCGAACGTAATGATTACTTCTTCCTCATCTTCGCGTTGCCTGGCATCACCGGTTTGTATTTTGGAATGCAAAATGGCTTCAATTACTTATTCTGGGGAGGAGTAGGTATCACATTATACGGGGCAGCATATTTTTTAGTGCATGATATTTTTATTCATCAGCGATTTAACTTATTTAAAAATACGGATTCAATTTATTTACGGGCCATACGTAAAGCGCATAAGGTGCACCACAAGCATTTGGGAAAAGAACATGGTGAATCCTTTGGAATGTTATGGGTGCCCTTCAAGCATTTTAGGGAAGCCTATGAATCGGCAAAGAAATGAAAAGTTTATATTTACTTGTAAATTTGGGTGCTTTTGTTGTACCATTCATCTTCTCGTTTCACCCACGACTGGCATTCTATAAGCAATGGAAGGCTACCTGGATGGCCATTCTTAGTAGTGCATTAGTATTTATTGCATGGGATATGGTGTATACCAAAATAGGGGTATGGGGCTTTAATCCGAAATACCTGCTTGGGATCTATATCTATAATTTACCCATTGAAGAAATTTTATTTTTCATTTGTATACCCTTCTCTTGCTTGTTCACAATTCACTGCTTTCAGGTATTGCTGAAGCGCGATTATTTTGAACGATTCACCGATGCGATTACTATTACATTCTTAGTGTTCTTTATCGTATTTGGGATTATTTTTTATGATAAGCTCTATACCGTAGCCACTACGATTGGGGCATTTGGGCTCCTTGCCTTCATACGTTATCAGCTTCGCGTAACCTGGTTGAGTCATTTTTATTTTAGCTATGCCATCCTCCTTATTCCCTTTTTTATAGTCAATGGAATCCTTACAGGTACTGGATTGCAAGAGCCCGTAGTTTGGTATAATAATTCCGAAAATATGGGGTATCGAATCCTCACCATCCCATTCGAAGATTTCTTTTACGGCATGTTTTTAATACTCCTCAATTATTTGATTTATAGGAGTATAAATCAAACCAAGTCGGTTCGCTAATCACTTATTGATTTTTTTATCCTTTCTTTGTATCCATGAAAGTTGTCATCTTCTCGGCACCCAGTGGTGCAGGTAAAACTACTATTGTAAGACATTTACTAAGCAAGCCCGATTTAAAACTCGAGTTTAGTGTAAGTGCCTGCACTCGTGAGCCACGTCCACACGAAGTGAACGGAAAGGATTACTATTTTATGACTCCTGATGAGTTTAAACAACATCTCCAAAACAAAGAATTTTTAGAGTACGAAGAAGTGTATAAGGATATCTTTTATGGCACACTCAAAAGTGAAGTGCAACGCATACATGATGATAATAAAAGTGTGATTTTTGATGTAGATGTGAAAGGCGGCTTAAACGTAAAAAAACATTTTGGGGAAAATGCATTGGCCATTTTTGTAAAACCTCCTTCATTAGAAATCTTGCAACAACGATTATTACAACGCAGCACCGAGAGTGAAGAGAAATTAAAAATGCGTTTGGGTAAGGCCGTTTATGAAATGAAATATGAATCGTTCTTCGATAAGGTAATTGTAAATGATACCCTCGAACATGCCCTCGAAGAAGCAGAAACTTTGGTTCGTCAATTCTTAGGAAAATGAAAATAGGATTATACTTCGGTTCATTTAACCCCATCCATTCCGGGCATTTAATTGTGGCTCAGCAATTACTTTCGCAGGCAGGCCTCGATAAAGTGTGGTTTGTATTAAGTCCACAAAATCCTTTCAAGCAAAATCAACATCTATTGCCCGAAGACCAGCGCCTGCAGCTATTACAGCAAGCCATTGAAAATAATAATTATTTTACCGTTAGTGATGTGGAGTTTCATTTGCCACGACCTTCCTATACCATTGATACCTTAAATCATCTGACAGAATTATTTCCTGAACATATATTTTCAATCATCCTGGGCAGCGATAATTTAGAGCAGTTTACCCAATGGAAAGAAT
>CANLPK010000100.1 GCA_947492885.1 Bacteroidota bacterium | reverse complement strand
CACGAAGGCAACCTGCACCAAATTCAACAAGTGTATGATGAGATAACGCGCCCCAATAATTTGATTTTGATTTTGAATCCGATGTTCGAATACCAGGAAGTGGGGAAGGAATTAAACAAGGAGGCAATTGATACATTGAAAAAATGGGGACGAAAAAAACACGTGTACCTGAATAATGGTTTTATGAAATTGAGAGAAGCAGGAGGCAATCATATTGCGCATCCTGTATGTAAGGCCATGAGCACCACGGTAGTCATTTCTCCCGAGAACAAAATGATTATGCCTTGTTATCACTTAGGACTGGAACAGCTACCCATTGAAAACAATTTACTGGAATTGCGTAACTCCAAAGAAGTGAAGGCACAAATCGCTTTAGAGGGTAAGCATGCAGGATGTGAAGGCTGCACCGTGAATTGCTATATGCAACCCAGCTTCGCCACCGAAATCAATTCGTATTTCTGGTCGGCATTACCATCTACTTTAAAGTATAGCTGGGAAAAGAAAATGTGGAAAGCCTACTTTTGATGCTACTTTAAATTAGCCATTCAGTATAAATATCTTTACCCTGATTACTGTAAGTTTCACTTAAGCTATTATTATTTACTCCTTATTCAGGGTCTTGATGCTGAACAAAATATTATTGAATTACTCTTTCAGAATTTTGCCAGTGTACACCGCGCCTTGTTCATTCATTATTTGGTAAAAATAAATACCCTTAGGCAATGATTCCATATTTAGTATAACGGAATGATTAAAAGACTGCCGCATGCATTCAAGGCCTTGAAGGTCGTATATTATTACCTGTGAAGGAATAAAATCGGGAACGGTTAATTGCGTATTGTTTGTAATTGGATTAGGATAAAAAACGGCAGGCGAATTTTTATTACTAGTATTTATTCCATTACCCCAAGGACTGGAAATAAAAAGTGAAAATAGGGAGCCTCCAAAACCAAGTCCGTCTCCAGTCGTGTCAACCACAGTTAAGGTTGAAATTTTACCTCGAATTGTAGTCCCATTCCAACCAGCGACCTCACAATTTGTACAGCCTGTAATATCACCCGCGGGGGTTAAAACAGCGAGTGAATCACACCCGTTTTGGGTGCCAGGCGATGGTATTTGATAGTGAGTTGAATTTATATATAGTCTTACTATCTCCTGTTCATTGGTGTCATTAACATCATTAATTCCACTAAAATTTAAAGTGAGTGAATCAATAGGTGGGAAAAATGTAAATTGATATCTTCCGATTCCACTTGTGATACCAGACGCTGATGGCCAATGTCCACCAACAAGGTATGGTAAAGTACTATTACAATATATCGAATTTGTATCTACCAATCCTTTTGAGGTAACAGTAGTACTAACACCCCCAATATTCATCGTACCAGAGGTATGCATTACCTGTCGGGTACATTGTGAATTGGCCAATAACACTATTCCTAAAAGGAGACAAATAGAGATTAATTTTTTCATGGGTTTTTTATGATAATTCTGTTGTCAATACAGATAGTTTGCATATGCTTCATTGATATAAGACTTATAAAAAAATCTTCCTTACTCAATACAATTGTATTCACTATTCACTATTCACCATTCACCATTCAAGCGCGCCCCGCGCCCCTCACCTCACCAGCATCACTGTCCCGCTAAACGTATGCCTGTTATTATCTCCATCGCGTGCGATGATTTGATAGAGATAGGTTTCTGAAGGATAGTTGCCACCATCCCATCCAGTTATCGTTGATTGTCCTGCGATATAAGTGTTTTCGAAAACGAGCTCTCCCCATCGATTGTAAATGGTGAGCTCATACCTTTTGCAATAGCTTACCACGGGTTTAAATACTTCATTCAGATTGTCTCTGTTGGGTGTGAAGATATTGGGTATATAACACAGGAAAGTATCTGCATGAAACACCTTGGCTAGCGTTTCGGTATAGCAACTATTTTTGTGATAAGCAATCGCTTTCACTACGTAGTGCCCCGTATCGAAGTACTGATGTGTTTGTGTGAAGCTGGTCAGATTGGTATTGAAGTTATCACTAAATCCATCATCCCATTCGATGACGATGCTATCGGCTTGAGTGGAAGTGATGGTGGCCGTGCATTCTGTTTTTGGGAGTGTAATTTTAGCAGGAGTTATTTGTAATGCAATTTGCGGAACACTCAAAGCTTCAATACTGGTAACAAATGAAATACAATACGAAGAAGCATTTTTAAATTTCACTTGCACCCGCACTGGGTATATCCCCGGATTGATATAGGTATGTTTGGCTTTTAAACTGATGCTGCTTGAATTAAAATTTTGTACCAAAGAATTACCATCACCAAAGTCCCAAAGGGCTTCATAGGCTTGGTTATTGGAGTACACCATATTCGCCGATTCAAAGTTCACTGTTAATGGCGCGCAACCACTTTGCACATCGCTGGAGAGCAGCGTGTCGTTGGGCTCGGGCATCACGAATACGCTGGCGGTATCGATGATGGTGGTGCAAGCATCACTTATTTTAAGCATCAAAACAAAAGAAGTACTCGGAGTTAAAACCAAGGAATCGACAGAAGAGAGCAGCGTACCGCTGGCATCCATCCATTGGTAGGTTCGGGCTGGAGCACCCGCGCTGGTGAGGGTGTGAAGCACCTTGGTATCGGAGGCACAGAAATATAAATCGGGGAGGGGCTGCGTAAATTGTAAGATGGGGAAGGGCTTCAAATGAACGGTACTGCTATCGTTCACGGGTGTGCAGAAATCGGTAACGAACACGGTATAGGTTTCATCGGCCACTACATTCACAACGAAACTACCGCTGGTATTGGATTGCAGGGTGATGCCATTTTTCTTTAAGAGATAAGTAAACACTCCCGTGCCACCCACGGCACTGGCTTTAATAACAAACGGAGCACCATTACACACCACAGTATCGGTGGTATTGAGAGATACCTGAATTGGTTTTCTTACGATTACGGTAATGGAACTCCAAATGGTATCCAAAGCACAGGCATTGATACTACCGATGCGGTACACTGTGGTAACCGGAGGCGATACCAAAAACGAACCAGAAGCATTGATGAGGGTGGTGGTGCTATCTTTTAAGATATAAGTGAACACACTATCACCACCACTGGCGAGGGCCCACAAGGAAAGCAGGGCTCCTTTGCAAAGGGTGGTATCGTTGGAGGCAGCAAATTGAAACGGAGCACGAGTAATGAGAGTAAATCCAGTGCTGTCGAAGCATTTGTTTGCAATCGCTTTAATGGAAATATTTTTAGCGCCAAGTGATGTGTAGTGATGAAATAGAATTTGATTATTCCCTTTAAGAACGGTATCTATTCCATCTCCAAAATTCACGATGATGCTATCATTATAAGAAGTGCTGATAGAAATTTTAAGATTTGCATTCACGCATTTTGGATAAAGAGAATCAATGGAATATTTCAAATTGATTTTAGGAATCACATGAATATAAATGGTATCAGTGTTTTCGCAACCCGGGCTGTTGCGGGTATGTAATACAGCGTAGGCGCTATCGGTAGTAAACAGTTTCGTATTGATGGAGAGTGAATCGCTGATTGCATTTTGAATGCTACTTGTCCAATAGAATGAATTATTATAATTATTCCCATTAAGAGTGGCAGTATCACCATTACAAAGTAAAATATCAGCACCCGCATTGGCGGCAGGTAAATTATAAATATAAATTGTGGTATCTGCTAAATTGCTAGTTCGGTCGGGACCAATACTACGAATCCTCAAATAAAAAAGACCACCCCCCATATTGGGGATTTTGAGTTTAGTATAAAAAATGCTGTCATTGGCATTGACCGTATCAGTAAAACTACCAATATTTCGAATTGAATTATTGGGGAAGTCTGGATTGGTGCTGGCTTCCAATTTAAATTGTGTTCCAGAATGCCAATCCCCCCATTTTTTATAAGCAAGTTTCAAAGTATCACCAATGCAATAAGAAGTCTTAACTGGATAAAATGTTTCAAGCCATTTATCAGCATAGAAACTAACGATATTGGGGCTTGGAGAAGATTGTTGAAATACTAAATTGTCAGAATTTCCGCGCCCCATCTTACCTAATGGATATTTATGATTATTAAGGAAGAATTGAAATGGAGTATCTGTTGCATTTGTTGAACGCGGGTAATTGATTCGAGCAGTTATTTGTTTGCCAGAAGTAAATCCTAATTCTTCATTAAAAATCCCATATCTAGCATTAAAAAGTGGATTAAAAGCATAGGGGAAACCATTAGAGATTTGAATATTGAATAAGCAATTTAAATTGGAATCTAATGTATTAATAAACACATTGGTAGAGGTTTTTCCCCTGATATTGCAGCCAATTAATGAATCCTGCGAACGCGAAGAAACGAAACAAAATATTACTTTACCATCAACTACATTTAAATGAGAAAAACTATTTTCTCTATAATAACCATATCCATAAGAAGAATATAAATCGCCATTTCCTAATCCCCATGATGTTTCTTTGATAATATTTAAATTAGTATCAACAATACTTAAGATGAGCTTATTTTTAAAGGGTGTTGAGGTAAAGAGAGGGTATGCCGAAAATATAATATTTTGATTTAATTGCTTAGGTGATAAAGTTTCATATGCATAATAAATACCATCTTTAACATTCAAATACGTATCAAATTTAAATATGAAACCCAATGTCATTATGTAATTTGAAACAATGCTATCAAATTTTCCAGTTATATAAATACTGTTATTCATTGGTAGCATACCTGTAACTGAAGTAACTCCCTTAGGAAGGTTTTTTGCATATTGAAATACACCATTAGTGTCATAAACTGCAAAAAAAAGCCCCGAGTCGATGGATGATGTCAAGTAACTTGTATTAGATCTAGCAAAGAGTAATAAATGAAGTTGACCATTAAAAATAAAAAAATCAGGTTTTGAAATGCCATTATGAAAATAAGTACTTGAAATGGGGTAATAAGGACTATATGTTGAAATCAAATTCCCAGAAATGGCGTTGACTTTTAGAATTACTAAATTGTTTGAAGTAGTGTAACTAATATAATTATAAGAAAACTGACTTTTAGAAATAAATGTTAGATATATATTCCCATCGTAGTATGCTGCTTTTATCTGCCCTGAATCTGTAACAATTGTTTTGTAGAAGACTATATTATTTAGGGAGTCATATTTAATAAGTAAATAAGCAAATCCTTGATTTGTTGAACTAGGTACATTGAAAGAAAATTTCGAGGAAGAGTAATTCCCAATAATCTGACTAAAAGTGTATTTATTCGATAGTGAATCACAAAAGGAGGGTTTATCTGAACCAACATAAGGTGTGGAATTATAGTTCAAAAAATTTTGGCAAAGAAGCATCTTACTAAAAATTAATAAGAAGAATAATGTGCCAAATTTCATACGGAGTTTTTTTTAAGAAAACCAAAGATAACTGGTTATATTCAAATTAACCAAAACCTTATTACCTAACGTGTCATTTATTTTTAGTGAATTTCCAAAAAAAACATCACCAATTCCTTAGGCAATCAGGTTTGTATTAAACTCCATCTACTCACATTTACCTTATTTCGCTCATTCACAAGCATTCCAAAGTCTTCTCTACTCAGTCTCCCAGCTCCCTCCCTCTAATTCACTATCTTTGCATCACGTTATGGAGTTAGTTAAACAAGATATTCGCTCATTTTCATTAGAAGAACTTACGCCATTGTTTATTGGCTTGGGGCAGCAAAAATTTCGCGCCAAGCAAGTGTACGAATGGTTGTGGAAGAAGAGCGCTCATAATTTTGAGGAGATGACCAACCTCTCCAAAGAATTACGCGAAACCTTACACAATAATTTTACGATTAATAACGTTACTGTAGAAAAGAAGCAGGTGAGTAATGATGGCACCATCAAATCGCGATTTCAATTATACGATCGCTACTTTGTTGAAGGAGTACTCATACCCGATGGAGAGCGAATGACAGCCTGTGTGAGTAGTCAGGTAGGATGCAGTTTGGCATGCACCTTTTGTGCCACCGGCAAAATGGAAAGGATGCGTAATTTGAATGCGGATGAGATTTATGACCAGGTAGTTCATATTCGTAACCAGGCGAACAACCATCATGGTAAGGCGCTTTCGAATATTGTATTTATGGGAATGGGAGAGCCGCTCCTGAATTATAAGAATGTGATGGCCGGGATAGAGAAGATCACCTCACCAGAAGGATTAGGAATGGCGGCTTCGCGTATCACCGTATCGACGGCAGGGGTGGCGAAAATGATAAAGAAACTGGGCGACGATGGGGTAAGATTTAATTTAGCGCTAAGTTTACATGCAGCCTCTGACGAAAAACGCGACAAAATAATGAATATCAACGAAACGAATAAGCTGGATGTGCTGGGGGAGTCGCTTCGTTATTTTTATAATAAGACAGGAAATAGAATCACCTTTGAATATATCGTCTTCGATAATTTCAATGATACCCTGGAAGATGCAGAGGATTTATATCAGTTTAGCAGAAATGTACCGTGTAAAATAAACCTGATTGAATACAATTCCATTGGAGATGGAAATTTTGAGAATGCGTCAATCGATAAAATCGACCGTTTTCAAAGATACCTGGCAAGCAAAGGGCTCATTGTTACCGTACGAAGAAGCAGAGGAAAAGATATTGATGCCGCTTGCGGTCAATTAGCGAATAAAGAATAATTTTTATCAGAATATATGAGTCTAGCAATACGAAATTCTAAATCAACAAACATCATGAAACGCAATCGAATTTCAATCGTAGCATTGCTGGCTATTACACTCATTTTAAGTTCATGCAGCAATAAGGATCATCCTAAAAAATGCAATGGTAACCGAGGAACGAAAGTACCTATGGGGGTTATCTAAATCGAATTATTTTCCTATCAACATCTTCCACCAAAAAACAGGATTGCGAAACTGCGCACGCAAATCTAAATCCTCAAACATACAACTGATGGTGTTTCTTAGTGTTTCGCTTTTATGCGCACGGTTCACAACAAAATTAAACAGGTTTTCATACTTGCTTAATTTCTGCAGGGTATGACTCAGTTTTAGTTCGCCCCAAAGGCGCTCATACACTGGGCGATCATAATGAAGGGCAAAATAATCCGCACTATAATCGTTGGCATCTATGGCTTTCTTGATGGCCTGGGCCGCAAAATAACCGCTGTATAAAGCATTGCCGATACCTTCTCCTGTGAACGGGTCAATTAAGGAGGCGGCATCTCCACACAATAAATAACCTTGTCCACTAATACTTCGTTTCTTGCTTCCCAAAGGGAGGCCCCAGCCTTGTATCTTTCCTTCGAGCGAGGCATTGGCAAATCGATGTTTGATATTCGGATTTTGTGCAATGGCTTTCAGCATCTGCTCCCTTAAATTTACTTTTCGTGCACTTACAGAGGCGGAAAGCATTCCTGCGCCTACATTACAAGTGCCATCTCCCAAAGGAAATATCCAGAAATAACCAGGCAAAAGCTCATCTAAAAAATGTAGTTCAATAAAATTTTGAGGATGTAAGTCGCTCACATTTTTATAATAGGCTCTAATGCCTGCACAATAATGCAGCGGGGCAACAGGACGGTTTACAAAATGTTTTTCTACCACACTTCGATCACCATCACAACCCACAATGATATCGCAGGTCATGGAGCTGGTGCTTCCATCTTTTTCATAGACCACCTGATTAATATTTTCATTACGCTCAATAGAAACTACCGATGCTTTGGTGATGAGTTGCGCATATTCCAAATCGAG
This sequence comes from Bacteroidota bacterium, assembly GCA_947492885.1. Taxonomy (GTDB): domain Bacteria; phylum Bacteroidota; class Bacteroidia; order UKL13-3; family UKL13-3; genus CAINMV01. The sequence continues at coordinate 3,455 of CANLPK010000100.1, read as the reverse complement.
CTGATTCACAAGGAACTGATCGAAATGCATACGGCGACTAATAAATCCGGGGGCATGTGGCTCGGCACTGATATTTTGTTTGAAGGGGATATCCAGTGCTTTCCCGTTGGGGGCTACAAATTTCACGCCCCAGCTCCCTAAAAAATGAGTGGGGTCGCTGGCCATGCGATGGATGATTCCTTCATCGTATTTCTTCAAAACCTCTACCACCTTGCCACTCAAGGCATCTCCACAAATTTTATCGCGTGGAAACTCGCTCTGCTCAAGTATTACATGCTTAATTTTTTGCTGGGATAGAAACAGAGAGGTGCTGCATCCTGCCGGTCCGGCGCCAATGATAATTACGGGTGCGTGCAAATTGTATGATTTAGAATAAAACGAGGGATCTTAATTATTTGAGAATGACTTCATGAAGGCTGCCATTTTCGCTTCTCACTTCAATATGCTCTTGCAAGGTAGTGGCCAGACTCATTCCTACAAAATCGGCGGCAATAGGGAAGGAGCGATGATTGCGATCGATGAGCACCACGGTATTGATTTTTTTCATGGGCTTCTTAATGAAATAATGTACTGAGGCAATCAAAGTACTGCCACTATTCAATACATCATCAACCAAAATCAAAGCCTGATTTTCAATACCGGTATCGTTGCATTGTATGGGATTTTTAAATGGACTGGCTTTGTCAACATCTACCTCCAGCAACTGCGTTTGAATATTACAAATGGTTTTGAAGAAGTCGTTAATCTCTTTGGCGAAAATAAACCCATTGCCTTTGACGCCAGCAATCACCAGCGTTTTTTCGTCCTGATGTTCCTCGTAAAGCTGATACGCGATGCGATGAATTTTTTGGGTTATCTGACGAGCATTTAAAATGACACTTTCCATAATTTGAAAACACAAAAAAAGCGAAATAATCTGAGCTTTTCAGCCTTAAATTAAAAAGTTCAAAAATCCTTATCTTCGCGGTTATTATGAGCGCCTATCAGGTTTTATTGTACTACTGCTATACCCGCATTGAGAATGCGCCGGAGTATGCCGTATCGCACTTAGAATTTTGCAAAAAAATTGGATTGAAGGGCCGTATTATCGTTGCCGAAGAAGGATTGAATGGCACGGTGAGTGGCAGTCCGGAGGCTTGTGCCTTATATATGAGCCATGTGAAGGAGGATCCACGCTTTGCCTCTTTGGAGTTTAAAATTAACGATTGTGATGCCCATGTATTTCATAAGATGCATGTGCGCTATAAACCCGAAATAGTGCATTTGGGTGTGCGTGGCGAGAAGGCCCTCGACCCCAATAAACTTACTGGAAAACACCTTTCTCCTCAGGAGTTTTTGGAGATGAAAGACCGCGATGATGTGGTGGTGGTAGATATGCGCAGCGATTATGAATACAATCTAGGCAAATTTAAAAATGCAGTAACCCTCGACCTGGAGAATTTCCGCGACCTGCCTCAGCACCTTCATAAATTAGAATCTTACAAGGATAAAAAAATTCTCACCTATTGCACTGGTGGTATCAAATGTGAGAAAGCCTCAGCACTCTTGCTCGAGAATGGTTTTAGCGATGTTTACCAATTGCATGGAGGGGTGGTAAAATATGCTCAGGAAACAGGCGGGGTTGATTTCGATGGGGAATTATATGTGTTTGATGGCCGAATCAAAGTGGATGTTAATACCGTAAATCCAACCATCATTTCTAAATGTTTTATCTGCGGCACCCCATCACCTCGCATGGTGAATTGCGCCAATCCCGAATGTAATATTCATACTACGATTTGCGAATCGTGCGGTATTGAATATGATGGTGGATGCAGTACCCCATGCAAGGAACATCCTCGCAAACGCCCCTATAACGAGAAAGGCTATTATCCGAAGCCTGCTATCGACTACGTATAAAATCCATCATGACTATTTCCGATATCGTCAAATACTTTCAGGCCGAGAAAAATGAAAGCCTCATTTTTGTTCTCATTGGCGTCATCGCCATCGTAGTTTCCTGCTATGGATTATTAGTGATGCGCACCGATTTTTTCAAAGGACTGGCCTACCCGTTACTGGCGGTAGCCTTGATTCAGCTGGTGGTTGGCGGTAGCGTGTACCTTCGTTCACCGCGCGATATTGAAAGGGTAAGCAAACAACTTCAGGAGGAGCCTGCCAAAATTAAAACGGAAGAATTGCCCCGCATGGAGGTAGTCAATAAAAATTTTGTGATTTACCGTTACGTAGAAATTGCGCTGGCAGTGATTGGAATTTTACTTTGCGTTTTTCTTCGAGGGAATCCTTTTTGGTTTGGAATCGGCACGGGGCTTACCATTCAGGCATTGCTTATGCTGGGGGCCGATTATTTTGCAGAGCAACGCGCACTTCATTACACCAAACTAATTCAATCTTTCATTTCAAATTCCTGAACTATCTTCGTAAGGAATTAATACATGTCAGTTAAAAAACATATCCCTGTTTTTTTTAAGAAACCTTTATGGTGGCTGTTTAAAGCGCCCCAGCGAAAGTTGGGTTTTTTTACTTACGGTATTGAACTCAAAGGGCGTATTCAATTATTTTTAGATCGCCTGAAAAGCATTGATTCCAGTGAATTGCAGCCGATTACCATTTGTGTTTCAAATAAAAACAGAACAGAAGCCCTGCTCAAATATGTATTACCTTCCATCCTGCAAGCTGATGAATCACACCTAATTAATTTGAGTGTTTATGATGCAGGAAGCGATGATGCAAGCATGCTGGAGCAATCCTTGCGTGAAGTCTTGGGGAGCCGCCTAACATTTCAATCAGCCAATCAGCCTTTTGCACGAGGGCAGGCATTGAACCGAGCTGTGGCAAATTCAAATACTGAATTGCTTTTTATCACCGATGCTGATATATCGCTTCCTAAAGATATTGTGAAGCTGGTGAATACGTATGCGCAACGAAATCGTATTTGGTTTCCTGTATGTAACGCCTTTACCAGTCCCGCCGAAACCCATACAGCATGGTATGTTGAAGGCAAAGGACTCATGGCTTGTACCCGAACTCAATTCGCAACATTAAAAGGCTATGACGAATCGTTCACGAGCTGGGGTGGAGAGGATACTGATTTGTGGATGCGTTGCTGGTCCCATAAATATTTTTGCTTCCGCACGAATGAAGCGCAGCTCTTGCATCACTGGCATGAAGCAGTGGCAGGGTCGGGCAAAAAATGGTAAAATTTTAGATTTACTTTTCCGCTAATACGATTCAACATTTTTTTGGAATGGAATTTTTTTAATTCCGTGTTTTGCAAATCCGCAAAGTATTTGTTGAATATCTCTATTGTGATGATAGCTTTTGATACAGTCGCGAAGGTCTCTGAAATCGGGGATACCAAAAAGTGTCTCCACATAACCAAAGCCTTTGTACTGCCCGTCTTCAATACATACAATTGTTTTTTCTCCGGGATGTCTTCCCTGATCCACCATAAA
>CANLPK010000099.1 GCA_947492885.1 Bacteroidota bacterium | reverse complement strand
CTTGCTTACTTTTGCACCACTAAACGGCGGTTGTAGCTCAGTTGGTTAGAGCATCGGTTTGTGGTACCGAGGGTCGTGGGTTCGAGCCCCATCATCCGCCCGAAAAACAAAAAACCCTTCTGGATTCCAGTAGGGTTTTTTTATTGCTGAAAGCTTGTGCTATTAAGCCATTCCGGTAGGTCCTCCATAATTCATTGGAAACCCATTCATCGTATTTTCTCCTTCTTCAATATTTCCAAATTGCTCCTCAAATTTCTGTACGTTTTCACTCAATGCCATCAATAATCTTTTGGTATGAAATGGTGTTAATAAAATTCGAGATTTAACTTTTGCTTTTGGTACCCCAGGCATAACTCGCACGAAATCGATAAGGAATTCGGCATTGCTATGGGTGATAATTGCCAGGTTGCTATATACTCCTTCGGCGATTTCTTCTGTTAATTCAATGTCTAATTGTTGTTGGTTGTTTGGTTCTGCCATGATAAAATAATGTTTTTGCAAAAGTAGTATTTTTTTCAGGGGTTTTGGGTGAGTGGAGAGGACTTGAGAAGTCTTGAGTATAAAGTATTTAGTATTGAGTAAATACAGTGATGCGTCGTCGTGAGAATCCGGAGGACTGAAGAAGTCCAAAGTCTTACGTATTTAGTATTGAGTAAATACAATGATGCGGAGTCGTGAAAATACAGAGCCCTTAAGAGGTCTTGAGTATAAAGTAGTTGGTATTGAGTAAATACGATGGTGAGGAGTCTTGAAAATACAGAGCCCTTAAGAGGTCTTTAGTATAATGTACTTAGTATTTAGTAAATACAGCATCCCGACTAAATACTAAATACTAAATACTAAATACTGAATACTAAATACTGAATTTTAAATACTCCCACGCGCCACCCCACTACGTCTAAAGAAAATATTATATTCGCGGCAAATGAAGGATCTATTGCAACGCTTTGAAAGTAAAGCACCCGAAATTGTATTCGAATGGCATGATAACGAAACAGAAGCCGTTGGCTGGATGGTTATCAATAATTTAAGAAATGGCTCTGCAGGTGGTGGAACCCGCATGCGTAAAGGGCTCGATAAGCATGAGGTAATATCTCTTGCCAAAACCATGGAAGTGAAATTCTCTATTTGCGGCCCCGATATTGGTGGCGCTAAATCTGGAATCAACTTCGACCCTGCCGACCCGCGCAAACACGGTGTTTTAGAGCGCTGGTACAAAGCAGTATTGCCGCTTTTGAAAGCTTATTATGGCACCGGTGGCGACTTAAACGTAGATGAAATTCATGAAGTGATTCCAATTACCAGTGCCATGGGTTTATTACACCCACAGGAAGGTACGGTAAATGGGCATTTCAAAGCTACTGATGAAGTGAAGCATGAATTCATTCATAACTTACAATCGATCGTTTCGAAGACGCTCGATGATGAGCGTTATACACCTGAATTGAGTCGCGGATATACCGTGGCTGATATGATTACAGGCTGGGGCGTAGCCGAAGCGGTGCGTCACTACTACGATTTATGGGGTGGAATGATTAAAGGTAAAACTGCCATCATCCAAGGATGGGGTAATGTAGGTGCTGCTGCTGCGTACTATTTGAGTAAAATGGGCGTGGGCATTGCAGGCATCATCGACCGCGATGGTGGATTGATAAAAGTTAATGGCATGAGTCCGGCTGAAGTGCGACACCTGTTTTTAACACGCGATGGTAACAAGCTGGTAAGTGCTGATATGCTTCCTTTTGAAGCCATCAACGAGCAAATTTGGAATTGTGGTGCAGAGATATTTATTCCTGCTGCTGCCTCTCGTTTGGTTTCTCAAAAAAATATTGATATGATGGTTGCCAATGGATTGGAAGTGATTAGCTGTGGTGCCAATGTGCCTTTCGCCGATCAGGAAATTTTCTTGGGTCCGATTGCTTTAGATACCGATACTCGCGTGAGTGTGATCCCCGATTTCATTGCCAATTGCGGTATGGCTCGTGTATTTGCTTATTGCATGCAACAAAATATTTCGCATACCGATGAAGCCATTTTCACCGACGCCAGCCAGATGATTCGCAGAGCACTTACCCGTGTTCATCAGTTTAACAATAAACAAACTGGAATCTCTAAGAAAGCACTCGAAATGAGTTTGACGCATTTAGTTCAATAATACTTGGTGGATGTTTCGTGGAAAACAAGCGTTGATAAGCATTAACTAGACCTCGTTTTTTAGATTCATTTGTTTATTTTCGCATCATAAGATAAAAAAACCTTGGCTACAGAACGCATCTATAAAAAACATTCGAATACCCTTCCGGTAATCATTAGCATCGCTTTGGTGCTTTATGTGCTGGGTGGCTTTGGATTGTTCTTTTGGAGTGCTTACAATATTAGCAAAGAGGTACAGAGCAATATGAAGTTTGAGGTGTTCTTCGATGATAACGCCTCCGACGAGCAAATAAAAAACCTGCAGAACGACCTCAAAAACAATACTGCCATGGTTCGCGAGATTCATTTTATTAGTAAAGATGAAGCGGCCCAAAGTTTTATTCAAGAGTTTGGAGAAGATTTTACGCAGGTACTTCAATACAATCCACTTAAATCATCCTTAGAAGTTTTTATTAATAACGAAGGAACCAACGAAGAGCAACTCACCGAGTTAATTGCCTCTGCCGAAAAAGCAGATGGGGTTTTTGAAGTGAAATATGCTAAGCCCGTATTACAGAATGTGGGTCCGCAATTGCGTAACTTATCACTCATATTTTTGGTGCTGATCGTTTTGTTACTCATCATCTCTCTTACCTTGATTGATAATAGTATCCGACTTAGCTTCTACGCGCAACGCTTCTTAATTAAGAGCATGCAACTGGTGGGGGCAACGAAGGGGTTTATATTGAAGCCTTACCTCACCACCGCCTTTATTCAGGGTTTCTTAGGTGCACTCATCGCAATCACCCTCATTACGGCATCTATCTTTTTCCTTACCACTTCTTTTCCAGTAACAAAAGAAGTGTTTGATCCGTTACATATAACCATTATCTATATTGCACTTTTAATCTCAGGTATTATCATCACCATCAGCAGTAGCATGATTGTGATGCGTAAATATTTGGGTAGAAGCGCTTACAAATTATATTAATTCATCCTTTAAATTAGCATTTATGGCACAACCTATCCGCCCTGTTAAAACAGAAAAAAAAGTGAATACTTCTACCAGCAGTTATGTGTTTGGTAAACAAAATTACCAATTGATGATTATCGGATTGGTGATTATCGCTTTGGGATTTGTATTGATGAGTGGCGCTGACGATATTTTCAGTACCATGAAAATGACCGTAGCTCCGATTGTTGTGGTATTTGGTTTTGCATTTGAAGTGTACGCTATCCTTAAAAAACCAGCTACCCAAGAATAGTGACTTTCATTCAAGCCATTATCATTGCCATTGTAGAAGGGCTTACTGAGTTTTTGCCTGTATCTTCTACTGGCCATATGATTATCACCACTTCGCTGATGGGAATCAGCAGTGCCGATTTTACCAAGCTTTTCACTGTAGTTATTCAGTTGGGTGCAATTGCAGGTGTGGTAGTTTACTATTGGAAACGATTTATTAATCTCAAAGATTTTAATTTTTACCTCAAGCTCATTGTAGGAGTTATTCCAGTTTTGATTGTAGGTTTCTTGCTTAAGAAAAAAGTAGATATGCTCCTGGAGCGTGTGGATGTGGTGGCTTGGAGTTTATTGATTGGTGGGGTTTTCCTTTTATTTCTCGATAAAATTTTCAAAGAAGAAAAAGTTACCACACAAGAGCAGATGAGTTGGCTCGATGCTTTTGTGGTTGGAGTTTTTCAATGTATTGCCTTGGTGCCTGGAGTATCACGTTCGGCAGCAACCATTGCCGGAGGATTGTATCGCAAATTTAATAAGACGATTGCAGCCGAGTTCTCATTTTTTATTGCGGTGCCTACCATGTGTGCCGCCACCATCAAGGATTTGTGGGATTTTAAGAAAGCCGGATTCAGTCTCTCTTCCAACGATTTGATGTTATTGGGTTTGGGTAATATAGTGGCATTTATTGTTGCTATTTTAACCTTGAAATATGCCATGAATTATATTGTGAAACATGGCTTCAAATCATTTGGTGTTTACCGTATTTTGGTAGGTGCCACCATTCTTATCATGCTCGCAAGTGGAGTAAATCTGCAGCTTATTTAATTCTAATTTTATGTCACCATTCAATTTTGTTAGCGGAGAAGTTTTGCTTATTGATAAGCCTATGGGCTGGACTTCCTTTGATGTGGTGAATAAAATACGAGGCTCCATTCGCCATTATTTAAAAGAACAAGGAGGCGACAATGCCCTCGCAGCAAGGAAACTAAAGGTAGGCCATGCGGGCACACTCGACCCTTTGGCAACAGGTATGCTCATTATTTGCACCGGGAAATTCACGAAGAAGATTGATGAATACATGGCTCAGGAGAAGGAGTATACCGGTACCATTCAGTTTGGTGCTACCACTGCCAGTTACGACTCGGAGACCCCTGTAGAGCAAATATTTTCGACCGATACTTTAACGGAGGAATTGATTCGTGAAACCTCCTTGCAATTTGTTGGAACCATTCAGCAAGTGCCACCTATGTATTCTGCCATCAAGCAAGATGGAAAGAAAATGTATGAATTGGCAAGAGAAGGAAAAACAGTAGAAATAAAATCCAGAGAAGTAACTATTTCTGCTTTCGATTTTACAAGGATAGCATTACCACAAGTAGATTTTAGGATTGCCTGCAGTAAAGGCACCTATATTAGAAGCATAGCAAATGATTTAGGGAAAGCACTCAATAACGGCGGATACCTATCTGCCTTGCGTCGTACACGTATTGGAGAATATAAAATTGAAGACGCGATGACGGTAGATGCTTTTCTCGCGTTGTTGAAATAAATTAATCTTTCCAGGCTTTAACAATCAAACCAGTTCCTTCGGCATGTGTTTGATTGGTATCCATCCAGTTCAATACAAAACAGAAAGGGTAAGTGATGAGATAGTAGAAAGGAATAATTACGAAGAATAATTTCGATACATTGAGTAATTGAATGGGGTACTTCATGCTGAAGCGCCAAGCAATTTTACCAGGAGTGCCATAGCTATAGCGGGCTTCCACCTTATTAAATCCGGCTCTGTTTAGTTTTTCTTTGATCTCATCGATATTGTAACCATCGCGAACATGCTCACCAATGAATGATTCGCCATCGTTATGATCTACATCGCTTCCACCTTTATCGCTTGGAGTAGAGATGAGCACCATGCCACCCGACTTCAGGTCGATATTGAAATTTTTGAATACTTCTACATCTTCCAAAATATGTTCCATCACATCTACACATAAAATAAAATCAAATCCTTGCGGGTGATTAAAAGTGGTGAGATCTTCGGTACGAAACAATACATTGGTGCGGCCAATTTTTTTGAAGAAGCTATTGCAATCGGCCATATAATCTTCTTTCACATCCACGCTAAGAATAGAGTAGCTATTGCTTTTGCCACTCATATAGTAGCTGTATTGGCCAAAGCCGCTACCAGCATCTAAAATACGGGTGATTCCTTTTTGCTCCTTATGCCATGCATTAAATTCTTTGTGAATATGCCATGAACGAAGCAATAATAAATCAAGTAAACGATAAAAGAGTTTGCGTAAACCGGGAGCGGTATTGAAAAATTTTCCTACGGTATCTTTAATTGGGTCGTAATGCATTTAGGTAAAATTATTTTTTGTAATCGTCCTCGTTAATTTTTGTTTCAGGTTTAATATCAATCGTTTTTAAAAGTTCTTCCATACGGTGTACTTCGTCGAGGGTTTCATCGAGGAAAAATTTCAAGTTGGGAATCACACGCACCTGGTTGCGTATACGTTTGGCGAGTTCATGGCGGATTTCCTTGCCATGTAAGGTAACGGCGGCCATTATCTGATCGCGGTTTTTGTGCTGGAACATACTTAGGTAAACCCAAGCTTCTCCTAAATCGGGGGTTACCTTCACGCCACTGATGGTGATAAATAGGTTTCCCCACCATCCATTTCCTTGTTGTAAGAAAATGGTAGCCAACTCCTCTTGCAATAACCCCGAAATTTTATCCGTACGTTTTCCACTCATAACGCTGCGAAGATATAAATTTTAGGTATAAATAAGCCATTGTTATGGGTATAACTTGGCGCATTAGTATTATTTTTGCTGCATGATATTACCCATAACACAATACGGAGATCCAGTATTGCGCAAAGTATGTACTCCTATTACCCCCGAATATCCTGAGTTGAAGAAGCTTATAGATGATATGTTTGAAACCATGTATAATGCCAGTGGCGTAGGCTTGGCGGCTCCTCAAGTGGGCCTTACCATTCGCATGTTTGTGGTAGATGCTGAGCCAATGGATGAAGAAAACCTCAAAGGATTCAAGAAAGTATTTATCAATGCCCAAATCATAGAAGAAAAGGGCAATAAATGGGCATATAACGAAGGCTGCCTTAGTATTCCTGGGATTCGAGAGGATGTGAACCGCAAGGAAGAGATTACCATATCCTATGTGGATGAGAACTTCGAACCGCATAAAGAAGTGTATAATGGCAAGCTGGCGCGTGTTATTCAGCATGAATATGATCATATTGAAGGAAAGCTTTTTGTTGATTACCTCTCTGGATTGAAGCGCGAAATGCTCAAAGGACGTTTGTCGGATATTACCAAAGGGCGTGCAGATGTGGATTATAAGATTCGCTTGCCAAGGCGCTAAGTTAATTTGGCATTGCCTCGATGAACAATTCTATTTGAATTGTTTTACACTATAACATCATTCTATTTTTCGAAACATAAAACCATGAACTTACTGGCTCACGAAACATCGCCTTACCTCAAGCAACATCAGCATAACCCTGTGAATTGGATGCCCTGGGGTGAAGCTGCTTGGCAAAAGGCCCGTAATGAAGATAAGCTCGTGCTCATTTCTATAGGCTATAGTGCTTGTCACTGGTGCCATGTGATGGAGCGGGAGAGTTTTGAAGATGAGGCAACAGCCGAGATAATGAATGAATATTTTATTTGTATCAAGGTAGATAGGGAAGAGCGCCCCGATGTAGACCAGGTTTATATGGAAGCCATTCAGCTCATGCATGGACAAGGTGGCTGGCCACTCAATTGCTTTGCATTGCCCGATGGGCGCCCTGTTCATGGGGGTACCTATTTTAAGAATGAGACCTGGAGGAAAATGCTCGAAGGGTTGGCTGTTTTTTATCAGGATAATAAAGATAAGGCACTTGACTATGCATCGCGTATGCAAGAGGCGGTATTGCATCAACAAAAAATCGTATCGAATACCACTGAATACACTTTAGAAAAATTGGATAGCCTCGTGCTTCAATGGCAGAATTATTTTGATGTAAATGAAGGCGGGCAAGACCGATCCCAAAAATTTCCATTGCCCAATAACTTCGAATTTTTATTGAAGTTCGGAGTGCATCGAAATAATAATTTCATTTTGAACTTTGTGTATCTCACCTTACAAAAGATGGCTCATGGAGGCATCTACGACCAGATTGGTGGTGGCTTTGCGAGGTATAGTGTTGATAGGTTATGGCATGTGCCGCATTTCGAAAAGATGCTGTATGATAATGCACAACTCATCAGTTTATATAGTGAAGCATATTGTCAATCGAAATATATTCCATACAAAACGGTGGTAGATGATACCATACAATTTGTATTAAGAGAATTGACGCATGAGCAGGGAGGATTTTACAGTGCACTCGATGCCGACAGTGAAGGAGTAGAGGGAAAATTTTACACTTGGACTTCAGAAGAGTTTCTGGAAGCCTTGGCAGGTGTGGATTTCGTGATACCCAAGTTTGATTTTTATCTAACACATTATTTTCAAATAACGATAGAAGGAAACTGGATTGAAGAGGAAACGAATATTTTAAAATGCGATAAAAGCATTGCTGAATTTTGCGAATCACATACATTAGACCCTGTAGTGTTTGAAGCCGACTTGCTAAAAGCCAAAGAGGTATTAATGCATCGCAGGAGTTTTAGGGTAAGACCAGGATTAGATGATAAAATTATCACCTCTTGGAATGCTTTGATGGTAAAGGCTTTGATGGATGCTTATGATGCAACGCACCAAACACAATATCTAAAGGAAGCGAAAAAGCATTATCTGTTTATTTGTAAGAAATTAGTTGTCGATGAGCAATTGAAGCATACTTTTCATTATTCAACACAGGAAGCAAAGATTGATGCATTTTTAGATGATTATGCAATGATGGCCGATGCCGCAATTGCTTTGTATCAGGCTACATTTAATGAGATGTATTTAGAAGACGCCCGTAAATGGGTTGATACTGTCATCCTAAATTTCAGTTCGGAAGATTCTCCATTGTTTTATTTTAATAATGCCAACAGCGATTCATTATTTGTAAGAAAAGTAGATTTCTTAGACAATGTTATTCCAGCCTCAAACAGTGTATTGGCAAAGGTATTGTGCATGCTGGGGCGGTATTTTGAGAACGATATATACACAAGCAAATATCAAGAGATGCTGGCAGTGGTAAGAGGCAAATTTATGGGCTATCCCAGCGGTTATAGTCAGTGGTTGCAATTGCAATTATTGGAAACGATTGGATTAACTACCATTGTTATTACAGATGAAGAGGCACTTTCTGTGAAGCGAGAATTTGATGGATATTATTTACCCAATGTAATTTATGCAGGTGGAACTGATGCCACGATTGCCATTGCTGAAGGGAAGGGAACAAAGCAAGGAAAATCCATTCATGTATGTACTGCGATGGCCTGTATGCCAGCTATAGCAACAGTGAAAGAAGCCATCGAGTTATTGAATATGCAATAAATTATCCGTGTACACTCACTTCTTTTCCGTAGTTCTCAATCACTGATGCTTCGTAATTGAGCCATTCATTCCAGCGCTGATCCACATCCACATCCTTCCCAAATTTTCGGGCATAGCCAATGAACATGGTATAATGTCCTGCCTCACTAATCATTAATTGATTGTAAAATTCGGCGAGGCGTTCATTCTTAATATTTTTTGAAAGCACTTTAAAACGTTCGCAGCTGCGGGCTTCAATCATGGCGGAGAACAAGAGTCGGTCGACCAATGCGGCATTGCGGCTTCCACCTTTAATTAGAAATTTAGCCAATTCATTCACATAACTATCTTTTCTTTCGCGACCAAGTACATAACCAAACTCTTGAATGAGCTTATGTACTTGATCAAAATGTTCGAGTTCTTCTTTCGCAAGCGCAATGAGGTCGTTCACCAATTCGGGTAGCTCCGAGTTATTGATTACGATGGTGATGGCATTGGTTGCCGCCTTCTGTTCGCACCATGCATGGTCGGTGAGAATCTCTTCTATATTGGTTTCTACAAGTTTGGCCCAGCGGGGGTCGGTAGGAAGTTTTAATCCGAGCATAATGAAAATATAACGAGTGCGAAAATACATATTTCTAAAAGGAGAAGTTGAATGAGGGAGTTGTTGCTTTGGTACGCTCTTATTTTTTTCTATCTTGCCTCCGGACAACCCCACTTGATACGCTATGATAGTTTATGGATGGAATAATTACTGTTTGAAGACCGTTACTTCAAAAGAGGTGAATATCTCGGAAGACGATACATTGAATGCCGAAATTCAATATCGTATTAAATATTTTCACATTTTTTGGATACCAGTATTTCCATTGGGAACCTATTGGACATTGAATATGAATGGTAAGCAGATGGAGTTGACTCAAGAGATGAAGGCGGCATTGAATACGGCTGACAAATCGAATTTAAGATGGATTTTTAGCTGGTCGGGAATACTTTTACCTTTGCTTATTTTTGGTGGTATGCAATTGCAGGATCAGATGGAACGCAGGCGCTATAGTGCACAGTTGGATGAAGCCAAGGTTACACTGGATACTTATTTTAAAGACAAAGCCAGCCATCAAGCCTTGATTGATAGGGTAGATGCAGTTGCTAATTTATGTGATAGTATTTTAGGTTATCATTTGGAAAGTGATGCAGATGTGTCGGCTGATATAGGAGGCATAATATCAACCATGGATACTAGTGAGGCCGCGATGTTAATGCAGTATCTTGAAACAATTAGAACACAACCAAACAAGCTTGAAGGAATAAATGAATCAAATTCAATTGTTATCACTAAAGGGCACGATTATACTGAAGGAGTATCAATGCTACCACAAGGGGTAGTAGCAAAGGCAATAAAATCGGGTGTTTGGGAAGGGTCCGATGATACTGCATCGGTATTTAGTCAGATTCGCAGAATAGAAAATACGCAGTTTCTGGCCATGGTAAGGGAGGAAAATTGGGCCCCACCCATTATTAATGAAACGAGTTTCAACTCGGGCTATTGGTACGGAAGTGTAATTGTATATGATTTGTTGAATAAGAAAGAATTTACTCGATTTAAAATATTGGCAATGAATAGTGATAAGGTTTCTTATTATGCAGAGAAGGATGGGCAAATTTCATTAGGAAGTTTGGATGCCGATTTAAGAAGCAATGTTCACAAGATTGTTAATGAAGTTTTGTTCAACAAGAAAGAACGGTCTGAATCGGATACAACAGATGTATCTGAGTAGCTAAGTTTCTTTATTGTTAGGAATTCAATTCTGTAGTTCTCTCGTCCCAAATACCTTTCTAATTCTTAGGATTTTGTGCGCCATAGTTTCGCTTGAAAAAAACTATTTTTGAGCACTTATATTTTGAAGATTTTATTAGCCATACAAGCCACCGGAAACGGACATATTAGTCGTGCTCGCGAGGTGGTGCCGCATCTTTTGAAATATTGCGATTTAGATTTATTGGTGAGTGGCACCCAAAGTGATGTGAACCTTCCTTATTTTATCAAATATAAGAAGAAAGGAATCAGTTATACCTTTGGGAAGAAGGGCGGTATCGATTATTGGGATACGTTCAAACGCTTCAGGCCTTTCGACTTTGTGAAGGACATCTATAATTTCCCAGTAGAAGATTATGATTTAATAATCAACGATTTTGAACCCATTACCGCATGGGCGTGTAAAATTAAAAAGAAGAAATGTGTGGCCTTCAGTCATCAAGCCGCATTTCTCTCCAAGAATACCCCACGAGCTGATGATGTAGACAAGTTTGCAGAGTATTTGTTTAAGCATTATGCACCGAGTACAAGTGCCATCGGATTGCATTTCGAGCCCTATGATTCCTTCATTCGCACTCCTATTATTCGCTCCGAGATTAGACAGCTGGAGCCTTATGTGCAGCCTTATATCACAGTGTATTTGCCAGCCTATACCGATGAGTTATTGATAAATTACTTT
>CANLPK010000098.1 GCA_947492885.1 Bacteroidota bacterium | reverse complement strand
CCAATGAGTCGGGAAACCGTTTGCAAAATATCCTGACGAACCAGGTTATGATCATGCGCTCCTTCCGCAATTTTGCGAAGGATACGTCGCATAATTTTTCCGCTGCGTGTTTTTGGCAAGCCGCTTACAAACTGAATGGTATCGGGCTTGGCAATCGCACCAATGAGTCGGGAAACCGTTTGCAAAATATCCTGACGAACCAGGTTATGATCATGCGCTCCTTCCGCATAAATTACATAGGCATAGATTCCTTGTCCTTTGATATCATGAGGGAATCCTACTACGGCGCTTTCAATCACGCCAGCGTGCATATTGATGGCGTTCTCTACTTCGGCAGTGCCAATACGGTGACCGCTTACATTCAATACATCATCTACGCGGCCAGTGATACGATAATTTCCAATCGCATCGCGAATGGCTCCATCGCCCGTAAAATACAAATTAGGATAGGCTGTGAAATACGTGGTACGACAACGTTCATGATCGCCATAGGTGGTGCGAATAATTCCAGGCCATGGTTGCTTGATACATAAATTTCCTGATGCTTCCGGAGTGGTGATCTCCTCCCCTTTCTCATCCATGAGTACTGGCCAAATGCCAGGCATCGGCAAGGAAGCTACCGAAGGAATTCCAGGAGTGATATCCGCCATATTGCTAATCATCACACCTCCAGTTTCTGTTTGCCACCAAGTATCAACGATAGGGCATTTTTTCTTACCAATATTTTCGTTGTACCAGTGCCATGCTTCTTCGTTGATGGGTTCGCCCACGGTGCCTAATACACGCAAGCTTTCGAGGCTCTTGCCTTGCAATGGGCCCAAGCCAAAACTCATTAACGAGCGGATGGCAGTAGGTGCAGTATATAAAATATTTACCTGATACTTATCTACGATATCCCAGAAACGGCCTGCATTAGGGAAGGTAGGAATGCCTTCAAACATGAGGGAAGTACCACCTGCACTTAACGGACCGTAAACAATATAACTATGGCCTGTGATCCACCCAATATCGGCAGTACAGAAAAACACTTCGCCCGGACGATAGTTGAATGTATTAATGAAAGTATAGTTGGCCCATACCATATAGCCTGCGCAAGTATGCACAACTCCTTTCGGCTTTCCTGTGGAACCGCTGGTATATAAAATAAACAAGGGATCTTCCGCATCCATCTCTTCTGCTTTGCAATCGGGATTGCCTTGTGTTTCTACTTTCTTCACTTCATCTTCCCACCACACATCGCGGCCTTTAATCATACTCACCGGCTGGCGGGTACGTGTAAGCACGATGGTGCGTTTCACAAACGGACAAGCTATCAAGGCATCATCAATCACTTCCTTTAGTGCAATGGCTTTCGCCCCTCTGAAGGCTCCATCACAGGTGATGATAAATTCGGCATGCGCATCTTGCAAACGATCGGCAATGCTTTGCGCACTAAAGCCTCCAAAGATTACCGAGTGTACTGCACCAATGCGTGCGCAAGCCAAAACAGCGATAGCCAATTCGGGCACCATGCCCATATAAATACAAACGCGGTCGCCTTTTTTTACGCCGTTATTTTTTAGCACATTAGAAAACTGACATACTTTAAAATGCAATTCTTTATACGTGAGTATGCGATGATGTTCTTCTGTATCGTTGCTTTCCCAAATGAGTGCGGGGGTATTGGCATTCGCTATCAAATGCCTATCGAGACAGTTTTCGGTGATATTTAATTTTGCGCCTCCAAACCAGGTTACCTTCGGTTCGGTGAAATTCCAATCGAGCACCTTATCCCATTTTTTTCTCCAGGTAAAATTCTTTGCTACCGTATCCCAAAATGCTTCTGGATGTTCTATACTTGTTTTGTAGGCAATATCATATTGCGCTCTCGATGAAATTTGATGTGGATAAGACATGGGGAGATAATAAAAGATTAAATGGTGTTTAATAACACTGTTCGCAATTTATATAAAATTGTGAAAAATGAAAATTTGGGGGATATGAATTTTATCCTTTTTTAGTAATTAAGAAGGAAGTGGAATTCCTGAAGCGTTTTAGAAAAAACAAATATTATCCATTCCATTCTACCATTTCTTATTCTTCACAAACAATGTCTTCACTCCCAAAATAAGGTAATAAAACATATATAGGAAGTCGAAGAAGAGCAAGCCCCACCACAAGCTGAAGCATTGTAGTTTCTTCATAATTGGACCGAAAATACTATATTGGAATATCATGCGAATTCCAAAGGCACTCAAGGCATACCAGCGGGTAGCTTCGAAGCATAAGAGTGGGATGGTAATGGCATAAGTTAAGATATGCGTTACACTAAAAATTCCTAACCAATATTTGAATTTCTTTTTATACACCTTTCCTGTGCTCAAATGGCGGCTTTTTTGCTGCCAAAATTCTGGCCATGTTTTTTTGGCTTCGGTGATGGTGAATGCTTCGGGATGAATTTCAATAGCGGAATTGCTGGCACTGGCGGTTTCATTCACAAACAAATCATCATCTCCACTTAGCAAATGATTATGGCTTGCAAATCCTTTGTATGCAAAAAATAAACTCTTTCGATAACTCAAGTTTCGCCCTACACCCATATAAGGCATTTTGGCCAAGGCATAACTCAAATATTGCATGCCAGTATAAAATGTCTCAAAGCGCACAAAACGATTCAGCATGCCCGCATCGCGGCGGTAAGGCGAATATCCCAAAACCAAATGTTTATCGGGCGTATAAGGCTGTTGCATGAGCTGCAACCATTGATCGCTGGCGGGTTCGCAATCGGCATCGGTGAGTAATAATAACTCGTATTTGGCCGCTTTAATGGCCAGGGTCAATACAAACTTCTTACCTTTTGGATAGCGTTCATTCTCCACATATTTCACTTCACGCAAATGCGAATATTGCTCAGCAAGTTCTGCCAGCAATTCGGAAGTACCGTCCCAGCTATTATCATTGGCAACGATTACCTCGTAATTGGGATAGTCTTGCTGCAAAATCAAAGGCAAATTGCGGCGTAAATTTTCCACTTCATTGCGCGCGCAAATGATGATGGTTACCGGCTCCGATTTATGAATGGGAGGCGGAGGATTTTTATAGAAAGCCAAGCGCAGAAAGAGAAATATATAGTACAATAACTGCACTACCACCACAAAAAACAGCAGGTAAAGTATATAAAATAAAATCGCGTTGAGTTCCATTATAAAAGAATCGCGAAAATAACACATTCACCTTTTTAAACGGTGGGGAATTAATCAACATAATTTGATTTTAGGAACCCCTTTTTTTTCGTTCTTTTGTATCCATAAGTAAAAACCATTGGAATTCTTTCAAAAAAATACAATTAAACATTCACTATGCGCAGTGCTTTTCTTCTTCTGAGTTTTTTATTCTGGCTTCCAGGCTGGTCTCAGCAGGTGAAAGATTCCTTGCATTGCGATTGCAGTACCCCACAAAATATTCCCATTTACAAGAAACACCACCACCCTGCCCCTTCCGGACATGGTGCTGTCTTTGAATTTGAACACAATGGAATGCAAAATGGGAAGTACTTCGATAAGGAACATAATACCGTCTGGTATTCGTTTACCATTCCCAATGATGGCACGCTCAACTTCGATTTGATTCCGGATACTGTGAAGGATGACTACGATTTCATCTTGTTTAAGCAAGGCGGACGAGGTACCTGCGATAGCATCAAAAACAAAACATTAAGTCCGGTACGTGCCAATATATCGCATAATGGCCCCGGTACGAAAGGCGTTACGGGCTTGTCGGCAACGGCGCGCTTCGATTACAATAAGCCTGGTGCTCACGATCATTATAGCAAATCGTTGCCTGTAAAGGCGGGCGACCGTTACCTTTTGGTGGTGGATAATGTTTATCAAAAAGGCAAAGGACATACGCTTAAATTTTATTTCAATTTCAAACTACAAGGCTTTGTGCTCGATTCGGTGGGCAATAAACCGCTAACGGCCACAGTGGTATTGAGCGATTTAAAAAGCAATGCCGTAATTAAAGAAACACAAAGCGATTCATTGAATAAAGGCCAGTTTTCTATTCCTGTGCAACTTATTGATACTTTGCGCTGGAGCTTAAGCATCAGTGCTCCTGGATATTTTAGCGAGAATATTGTACTCACTCAAAATAGCATTACCGCTTTATTGCAACGCCCACGCACCTTCAAGTTGCGTAAAATTGAAAAGAACAAAAGCTTTGCATTGAAAGATATTAATTTCTTTCCCAATAAAGATATTTTCCGACCTACCTCTGCGCCTGCTTTGCAAAATTTATTGAATGTGATGATGGATAATCCTACCTTGAAAATTCTCATCGAAGGGCATACCAATTACGATCCGAATACCTCAAAAGAACTCGATTTGAGACTCTCCGAAGCGAGGGCAGTGGCGGTGAAAAAATACTTAGCCGACCATGGCATCGATAACGCACGCATTGCCACCCGAGGTTATGGAAGTACACGAATGATTTACCCTATGCCACGCACCCCCGAGCAACAGCAGCAAAATATGCGCGTAGAAATTAAGATTGAAGATTACTAATCTCTTCTCCCCCATTTGTAAAATTTTACTTACCCATGCGGTGATGTCATTGCAATAGTGCTACCTTTGAGAAAACAAGTCATCGTCATGAAAATATTTTTTACCTTTTTCGTTCTTTGTTTGTTAAGCATCGCTGCCAAAGCGCAAATGAATACCGATACCATTGCCAGCGCCCCTATAAAAGTTTCAGGATACGATCAGCGCGTCAATCAATCTCATGATCACCTGCATCCTAAGTTTCCCAATCTGGCCAACCCAGGAGCACCTGGCTACGAAGTTGATGGGACAGTGTATCATAGCGAAGCCATCATCAACCGCCATGCCCTCACCATCAACGATTTGATTCGTTAGTTGATTGGAGATAGTGCATCTGCAAAGCGATTTCAATTGCCTTTAGCGTTAGATAGTATTGGTATGTTTAGGTGTTGAAATTTTCCCTCACGGATAGAAACTTCTGTGCGTACCATAAATTATTTTATTTTTGCTTCAAACATTCACAGTTCCATTACTCATGTCATTTTATTATACTTTGGGCAGTATACCTGCCAAGCGACATACGCAATTTAGAAAACCCGACAGCTCACTCTACTCAGAAGAACTGGTGAGCACCGAAGGATTCAGTAGTATCTACAGTTTGGTATATCATTGCCATCCGCCTACATTAGTTAAAAATATTGGAAAAGAATATTCTGTGAAACCCGCAGCGGCCTTAGAACATAACCTTCAAAACCGCTCCTTCCTTACGTTTCAAACGGCCCCCGAAGACGATTATTTGAAGTCGCGCAAAGTGCTTTTGTTTAATAAAGATTTATACATGAGTGCTGCTGCACCACGCAAAAGCATGACCGATTATTTCTACAAAAATGCAGATGCCGATGAAGTGATTTTTGTGCATGAAGGAAGTGGTATACTAAAAACATTATACGGAGAGATTCCTTTTGAATATGGCGATTACTTGGTAGTGCCAAGAGGAATCATTTATCAGATGGAATTTAATGATGAGAAAAATCGTTTGATGATTATCGAAAGTTTTTCTCCCATTCGTGCACCCAAGCGCTATACCAACGACCATGGGCAATTGCTCGAGCACTCGCCTTACTGTGAGCGTGATATCAAATTGCCAAACAACCTTCAAACCCATGATACGCTGGGCGATTTCAAGGTGCTCATCAAAAAGCAAGATCATATTTATCCATACACGTTAGGTGCCCATCCTTTTGGTGCCATTGGCTGGGATGGATTTCAATATCCTTTCGGATTTAGCATTCATAACTACGAACCCATCACAGGTCGCGTGCACATGCCACCTCCAATACATCAAACATTTGAAGGGCATAATTTCGTTATCTGCTCATTTGTGCCACGCATGTACGATTACCATCCTCAAAGCATTCCGGCGCCTTACAATCACAGCAATGTAGATAGTGATGAAGTTTTATATTATGTTGATGGCGATTTCATGAGCCGCAAACATGTTGAACGTGGTATGATTTCATTGCATCCTAAAGGCATTCCGCATGGACCACATCCAGGTACTGTAGAGAAGAGTATTGGCAAAACCGAAACGAAGGAGCTAGCCGTGATGATTGATCCGTTCTATCCATTGATGATCACGCAAGACGCCATGCAATGTGAAGATCCAGGATACTATAAAACTTGGGTTGAATAGATAATCAATCGGTTCTAATTTACATTGAGACCCACGCCAAACGTATAATACATGCCCGAATGGCTGTAATTAGGGAAATCGGTGACTGGGCGCTTCTTTCTAAACATCCACGATTTATTTGAAATATCCGCAGTATAATTGGCTTCTGCAGTGATATAAAATTCTTCGCTAGGGAAAATCTTTAAATTCAAACCTGAATTAAATATGAATGCATAATTTGTGTAAGTCTTGCTTATTTCTGTCTTGGTGAATGAGAAGGAGTCTTGCAAGAATTTTTGAAATGTATAATTCACATCGGCAAAGGCACCGCCATAACCTACATAAGGAGCCACTACTAAGTACTTTCCGAGATTAAAATTATACCCAAAATTATTATAAACGAGCATCTTTGAAAACTTCACATCAATACTATCGTTAATAGCACGCTTGGGCGTTGATACACCAAAGGAAGCTCCAATATTGAAAGTGAAATTATTATAAGCAATGCCTGTTCCTCTCATATTCACCAAATACATGTTCGAGGCATAATCCGTTCCCAATCGGTTGTTGATTGCTGGCATATTCTCTTCATTCTTCATGATTAATCCAAGCTCGAAGGCAGCCATATCTCGGGTATTTTTCCTTTCCTTTTTTGTATTCGTCTTCGATGCCATCTTCTCCTCTTGCTCCTTCGAGCTGTTCATATTGATGGCAAAATTATATTTATGGGTGAGCTGAGGATATAGCGCAGAATCCAAGTTGGTGAGCCACATCTTCGCATCTTTAAAGGAATTGGCCAGTTCATACATTTCGGGAACTGGACCATTCTTGGTGGTACGATCCTCTTCATAAACCAAGGCGATACATGTAATTTTATCCTGCAATGTAGTATCGTCTTCGATGAGGCGGTTTACAAACGAGCGATAATTATAATATCCAGCATCTTTATTCTGTAGGCAACGTGCGATATGCATTCGTCCAAACTGACCATAGTACCGAGCCCCAGGAATTGCCAGTAGCGTTTTCACATTTTTGTAAATTATTTCTTCTCGATACAGATAGCTTTGAAGGGTATTATCATCACTATACTTATCCCATCGACGGTAGTCGTAAAGCAATTGTATCACTTTTTCAAACTGGGCATAATCCGATTTGAGATAGGCCTGATAATAGGTTTTTTTTCTTTCAAAGGTATTGATGACTTCCTTGAGTGATGTTTCTACTGCTTGATATTTTTCATAGGAATACCGGCCATCGCGGTAGTTGCTAGAGTAGTAATAGTCGATAGGACGATCGACAAAATAATTGGCGCTATCGAAATTAAAAAAATAACGTGCTGCCATACTTTTGATGGTTTCTATTTCAAGTAAGATGGAGTCGTTGGTGGGCAATGCCGCGGGCACCAGTTTATCGAGCAAGAGAATGGATGAGGAGAAAGTGCGTTCCACATCGACCCCATGTATAGTAACCTGCTGATCGGCAGGTAGACTACTATTTAAAATACGGATGGAATCGAATAAGATATAATAAGGGTACGAAGTGAGGGCATACATTTGCTTGCGATACGAAGTATCTCCATGAATATAACGGTTGGTGATTTCAGAGAGCGCATACCCTTGTTCAATCAAATAATCTTTCACCTGATATTCCTTATTTAAAAAGCGCAGGAAATGCAATTCGTTGGTGCGATTCAAACGGATATAACTGTGATTCTCCCCCGTAAGAATGAGTTTCGATTTTTTAAGGCCAGCATTCAAAGAAGCGTGAGCACTCAGTTCTTCGGCTTGCAAGTTAATTTTTTCGGGGGTTTGGGCCGATGCACTACCAAACCATCCAGCACAAAAAATGAATAGAAATAAAAGAAAACGATTCATGTAATTTGGGTTTAAAATTTCGGTCTTCGTAATTATTGATCACCGTATAAAAAGGGCATTATGCTATGCATTTTGAAGAGCCAACCGCCTTAATCCAATGGATACCCCGCTTGACTTTGAGAAAAGGCCTATATAATGTCGTATTGTAGCGAATATAGTGCTTTAAGAGACTTAAAAATTCTTTAAAAAAGATTTTGTTTTTTATCAGTTTTTTTTTATTTATTTGCGCCCTTAAAATTTAAAGTAATAAATTAAAGATATACTATGTACTGGACACTCGAATTAGCCTCTTATTTAGATGACGCACCGTGGCCTGCCACTAAAGATGAACTGATAGATTTCGCCATCAGAAGTGGTGCCCCGTTGGAAGTTATTGAAAACCTTCAAGAACTCGAAGATGATGGTGAACCCTTTGAAACCATCGAAGAAGTATGGCCCGACTACCCAACGCCGGAAGACTATTTCTTTAACGAAGACGAATTATAATCACTAAAACCCTTTCGAAATGCCGGAAGGGTTTTTTTATTTTATCGGTGGGCAAAAGCGCCATCACCCTGACTGCCATGGCATTAGCGGGCCATGATTACTCGGCAATCTGCTCCATTTGAATAATACTTCCAGCCCATTCCAATTAAATAGTGTATCTTTACGTATTATTATAATACAATACAATTAAATGTCACAACAAGGTACAGTAAAATTTTTTAACGATGAAAAAGGTTTCGGATTCATCACACCTTCAACAGGTGGTAGCGAAATATTTGTTCACACTTCAGGCTTAATCGACAAGGTTCGTGAAAACGACAAGGTTAGTTACGACGTAGAACAGGGTAAAAAAGGCCCAAATGCAGTAAATGTAAAACAAGCGTAAGCATTTTATATAACCTATGATTATCCCCCTGCCTACTTAGGCAGGGGGATTTTTTTTACCCAATTTGTTTAGATTTGCTTTTCTACATGGATACCTTATCATTTAATACCATTGAAACCGAGCGACTCATTTTGCGCGAAATGACACCATCCGTTTTTGATCTGCTTTTTGGTGGATCGGTGAGCGAATCGGAGCTCATGCATATCTTCGGATTTCTTACCCAAGAAGAGCTCGATGTTCAGAGAGCCAAATACCATCAAGGGATGGCAACTTTCAATAAATCTTTTTTATACTATTACCTTACCGAAAAAGTAGGAGGTAGAAATATTGGATGGTGTGGCTTTCATACCTGGTACTTACAACACCGCCGTGCCGAACTTGGCTATGGCATCACCGTGGAAACAGAAAAGCGTAAAGGGCTCATGAGTGAAGCGCTCAAACCCATCATGCATCAAGGTTTCAAGGTCATGAACCTGCAACGTGTGGAAGCATTTGCCAGCCCCAGAAATGAGCCTTCTGTAAAATTATTAAAGAACCTTGGCTTCGTTAATGAAGGGCTGATGCGCAAACATTTTTTTGTGAATGATGTATATGAAGACTCTGCCGTTTTTTCATTGCTAGATACTGAATATGATGCCCATATAAATCAAAGCCGATAATGAAAATTATTGCACATACCACCAAATGCCTGCAATGCAATACATGGAATACAGGTGTTGATTATTGCGTTCATTGCAATGCATTAATCAATGCAAAGATGCTGGAAGAACTCGCTCAGGAGGAGAAGAAAAAAGCGTATGCCAACCGCCCCAAATCGTCGGCCGACCGCGCTCTGGAGCGAATAAAGAATTCTCAAAACTGGTTCGTGAAAGGATGCTATATTGTATTTCATTCGATATGGCTTGCCTTCGTTTCTATCGTTACATTTTTCATGGCCCTGGTAGCGCTCTCTCCCGGATGAAAATGAAGCATTACATTTTCCTTTTAGGGTTGATTGTATATTTCATTCAACTTGAATTCAAATGGCATCATCAGTATTTGCCGCATTGGATCAATGACTATTTGGCCGATTTGTTATGCATCCCACTATTGCTATCCACTACACTTTTTGTATTGCGTCGCATAAAAAAATCACCGCGATTAAATCTCACCCCCGCAATGATTTTTTTCACTTGTGCTTATGTAAGTTTTGCATTTGAATTTTTATTGCCTCGTATTTCTACTCGTTATACTTCTGACATTTTAGATGTGGCGGCATACTTCGTTGGCGGGATTGGATATTATATTGTTCCAGTGATCTATCATAAATATTCAAATCAAACAACCCATAAGCAGGTCGGTTTTTAATATTTCTCAATTACCTTTGCAATCAAACAATTACGAAATCATGCCTTGGATACCCCACCCCACCGTACTTTCCGGACAACTCGTAGATCTCATTCCGCTCAACGAAAGTCATTTTGATGAATTGTTTGCAGCCACTTCCAATCAGCGAATTTGGGAATTCTATACTGGCAACTGGTCGGTAAGAAAGCGCTTTGAAGAAATTCATTATGGCACCATGGCGCAGCGTGATGCAGGTAAGGAATATCCCTTTGTGATTGTGCATCGTGCAACGCAAAAAATTATTGGAGGTACGCGTTTTCTTGATATTGTAGATGCTGATCAACGCCTGGAAATTGGAGGCACTTGGCTGATGCCCGAATACTGGGCCAGTGCCATTAACTTCGATTGCAAACTGGCACTACTTACTTTTAGTTTTGAAGTATTAGGAGCACATCGCGTACAACTCAAAACACAATACAATAATATTCGTTCCCGAAAAGCCATCGAAAAAATTGGTGGTATTTATGAGGGTGTCATTCGAGAGCACATGCTTAAAGACGATGGAACATTTCGCAGCTCCGCCTATTTCAGTATCCTGCAGCACGAGTGGCCGAATGCAAAAATTGCCTTGCAAGAAAAACTTCGATTGAAGATGGAAGCAAGTAATTGATAATTCAGAAATTCCCTATTTCTTTTTAATTCCTTCAATCTCCACACGCATGCTGCGAAGCATGGTCATGATGCTGTCCAGATTTAATTCATCTTCCTTCTTATCGCTGATATTGAGGTTGCAAACGAACTCCCAGATTTCAAGTACATCTCCAAACTTCACTGCAAAAGGTTCATAGTTTTTATTATCCGAATGCAGGTGCAATTCGTTGCCTTCAACCATCACCCTTTTATACACTACCCCTTCTGTTTTGGTAACTAAAATATAGGTGCGCCCATT
Source organism: Bacteroidota bacterium (assembly GCA_947492885.1). Taxonomy (GTDB): domain Bacteria; phylum Bacteroidota; class Bacteroidia; order UKL13-3; family UKL13-3; genus CAINMV01. The sequence continues at coordinate 219 of CANLPK010000098.1, read as the reverse complement.
GCGAATCGATTTGAGCGACTCCACAAATTTTCCAATCACATAGCAACCATCGCGCAGTGGAGGCATCGAATCGCCTTTGATAATAAAGGCACGATGCTTTCCAATGATACGAAAAGGCAGGCTCATGATGGGGAGCTTCTCAATATACTCGGGGTCGGCATAGCCATTGAGGTAACCCGCCGATGCGCGCACGGTAACTACCTCCACCTGATCGTTATT
>CANLPK010000097.1 GCA_947492885.1 Bacteroidota bacterium | reverse complement strand
AATTATCATCACCATCAAAATCCAAGTGCATTCAAACTTGATTTAACCGTTATTTCGACTGTTTGTACTTTATATCCTGCCGATGGGCTCTATGTGATAGACAGCACCAAACACTCACCACTATTGGGTTTCACCTATGATGGCTTTCCTATCTACGGAGCCTATGCCTATAAAAATGCAGATGGTTCTGGAGGCATCGTGCGCATGAAATCGAGCTATACCTTGAGAAATATAACCACTCGTACTACTAATTCAACTGGTGCAACAGTAACCGCTGGACCTGCAGTGAGCACTGCCTATCCATTGGGATATTTTAGAGAAGACTATCAATACAATACTACTTCGGCTGCCACTCCCGATTATTTAGATGAGCACAATGGGCGCTTCTGTATTACTCCCGAATATCCTGCAGGAACGTATTGTTATTTTGCAACGGTTGATAGTAAATGGAATTCGGCCTACCCGTATGTGGTTGGCCCCACTTTTTATGGAATTAAGAATGTAGCGAAGGTGGCATCAATTACGGAAACTGTGACTACATATAATCCAACGCAAACAGGCTTTAACACTGGCAATTCCGAATTGTTGAATCCGGAAATATTTCCTAATCCATCAAGCGATTTTGTGGCCATTCAATTAAACAATCTTTCTTCTGAGAATATTGTGATTTCATTATTTGATATCAATGGAAAGAAAATTGATGAAACACAAATTTATCCAGGAAGTACCATCGCGTATTTTGATACTCGCAAATTGTATGCAGGCGATTATTTCATAACTGTTTTATCTGGATCAAATACCATCACTAAGAAAATTGTATTGTTGAAATAACAAGTACCCATCACACATTATTGTGATGGATAAAATTATACAGGAATTATATTTCATTTTTTTTGAAATTTCTATTGCTTCTAAAGAACGCTTTAGAAGCGCTGCATTTAATAAGATGAACATTCAACGTATGGATAGATTTCATTTAAAAATGAAAAACATTCCATTCATCATTTTAATTCCCATCTTTGTTTCATGAAATTAAAATTACTACTCTTCATCAGCATTTTTTTATCTATTAACCTAATTGCTCAGCGCAATACCATCCTCATTATTGCCGATGATTTAAGTACCGATTACTTTGGTTTCTATGAAGATCATGTCGATACCGTGGATGTGCCCAATATTAGAGCACTCTTAAAAAAAGGCGTGCGGTTTACCAATGCAACATCCAACCCAGTATGCTCTTCCACACGTTCGGGAATACTCACCGGGCGCTATAGCTTTCGCACGGGAGTTGGTGGTATTGTAGGTGGAGCGGGAGGTTCCAACACTTTGGATACTGCCGAAATTACCATTCCCAAATTACTCAAAATATACAATCCCAATATTGCCAAGGCAGATATTGGCAAATGGCATTTGCATAATCCCACGCCCGCTTCCAATTTATTAAACCCATTAAAGATGGGATATGATCATTTTGAAGGTCCGTTTATTGGTCAGCTGCCCAGCTTCACCAACTGGACCAAATACACAGATGGCATACCTTCTACAGTAACTACCTATGCAACAACAGAAAATGTAAACAATGCTGTTACCTGGTTGCGAGCACAAAACAATAAGCCATTTTTTTTATGGCTTGCCTTTAATGCCCCACATGAACCTTTGCATTTGCCACCTGCAGGATTGCATACCTATACAACATTAAGTGGAACACCATTCGACATTAAAAACAATCCCAAGCTCTATTTCAAAGCCATGATTCAGGCACTCGATCATGAGATTGGCAGGCTCTTTGATTCGTTGCGTGTGATGAATAAATTTGACAGCACCGATATCATCTTTATTGGCGATAACGGGAATACCCCACGCACTGCACAGATTGCCGATACAAGCCGCGCTAAAGGAACCATTTATCAATATGGGGTGCATGTACCATTCATCATCTCTGGGCCTGATATTATCAATCCCAATCGCAAGAGTGATGCGCTGGTAAACACTGCCGATATTTTTGCTACTGTATTGGAGTTGATGGGTTATACAAATTGGGCAACACAAATTCCGAGTAATAAACCAGTTGATAGCAAGAGCATTGTCCCCTTACTCAAAAATCAAAGTACTACCATTCGGCCTTGGGCATTGTGTGAAATATTCAAACTCATCCCCGACTCCGATGAAGGGAAAGCCATGCGTAATATGGATTACAAGCTCATTAAATTTAATTATGGCAAGGAAGAATTTTACAAGCTTGCTAACGACCCATTAGAAACTATTAATCTATTAAAGTCCACGATGAGTGCAACCGACTCGAGCAATTATTTATATTTATGTAATCAGATGACCACCTTGATTGGGAGTGGCAACTATTGCCAGTCGGGCGTTGGGATTTCAAATCCAATTCAAACCTCCAAAATACAAATCTCACCCAATCCGTTTACCGATAAAATAAATATCACTGGGTTGCCGAAAGAAACGAGCATCACGATGACGAACACCTTGGGGCAAATCATTTATAAAGGCAATGATATTTCCTCTCAAGATTTCACTGCTTTGCCTGAGGGGCTGTATTTTCTTTCTGCTGGGAAGGGTGTTTTTGTGAAGGTAGTGAAGAGATTTTAATGACGGAAGACAGAAGACGGGAAGGGCAGTGTGAGAGTTGAGTAAAATACAGCAGCAATGCCAATTTCATCTTTGCTTTTGTATTCATGTCCTGTAAGGACATTTGGTGGGTAGAAACATTCGTCTCACTAATCGCAAAAATATATTCACATAAAAAAGCCCCTTCGATAATTTCGAAGGGGCTTTTTATTTATTTGATTGTGGGCATTGCGCCTACAACAAAATGAATTCGCTATTACATCATTCCACCCATATCTGGACCGTGGTTATGTTGCGCTGGATTCACTTCTTTCTCTTCAGCTAAAATACATTCTGTAGTCAACATCATACCAGCAACCGATGCTGCATTTTCCAATGCTACACGTGTTACTTTAGTAGGGTCGATAACACCTGCTGCAATGAGGTTTTCAAATTTATCGGTACGTGCATTGTATCCAAAATCAGCTTTTCCTTCGCGTACTTTGTTCACCACTACACTTCCTTCACCTCCTGCATTAAATACAATCTGACGTAAAGGCTCTTCAATGGCTTTGCGCACAATTTGAATACCAGTAGTCTCATCTTCGTTCATACCAACCAATTTTTCCAAACCGTCGATAGCACGAATATATGCTACACCTCCTCCGGGTACAATACCTTCTTCAACCGCTGCACGGGTTGCATTCAATGCATCGTCAACACGGTCTTTCTTTTCTTTCATTTCCATTTCAGAAGCAGCTCCTACATATAGTACAGCAACACCTCCGCTCAATTTAGCCAAACGCTCTTGCAATTTTTCTTTATCGTAATCGCTGGTAGTTTTTGCAATTTGAGTTTTGATTTCCTCACAACGAGCAGTGATATCGGCTTTTTGACCAGCTCCGTTGATGATGGTAGTATTGTCTTTATCGATGGTGATACGCTCCGCTCTGCCTAAATCGGCCATGGTAGCGTTCTCCAATTTCAATCCTTTTTCTTCAGAGATAACGATACCTCCAGTTAAGGTTGCTATATCATCCATCATGGCTTTGCGACGATCGCCAAACCCTGGTGCTTTCACTGATGCAATTTTCAAAGCACCACGCATTTTGTTAACTACCAAGGTAGCCAATGCTTCTCCATCTACCTCTTCTGCAATAATCAATAACGATTTTCCAGCTTGTGCTACAGGCTCTAATACCGGTAACAATTCTTTCATATTCGAAATTTTCTTATCGTATAACAAGATATAAGGGTTTTCTAAATCCACTTCCATCTTCTCTGCATTGGTTACAAAGTAAGCTGATAAGTAACCACGATCGAATTGCATACCTTCTACTACTTCAACAGTGGTATCAGTACCTTTTGCTTCTTCAACAGTGATCACTCCTTCAGTAGTAACTTTCTTCATCGCATCGGCGATAAGTTTACCAATGATGCTATCATTATTTGCTGAAATGGTAGCTACTTGTTCGATTTTATCGAAGTCGCCATCTACCTTCTTTGATTGTTGTTTAAGGTTTTCGATAACAGCCAATACCGCTTTGTCGATACCGCGTTTCAAATCCATAGGATTTGCACCTGCTGCTACGTTTTTCAAACCGTGAGTAATTAAGGCTTGAGCCAAAACTGTTGCAGTAGTAGTACCGTCACCGGCTACATCTGCTGTCTTGCTTGCTACCTCTTTCACCATTTGAGCGCCCATATTTTCAATAGGGTCTTTAAGTTCGATTTCTTTCGCAACCGAAACACCATCTTTAGTTATGGTAGGTGAACCAAATTTCTTATCAATTACCACATTACGACCTTTGGGGCCTAAGGTAACTTTTACTGCGTTGGCCAATTTATCGATCCCACGCTTCAAGGCATCTCTGCCATCATTGCTAAAACGAATATCTTTTGACATATCTTTTTTTTTGAATTGAATTAAATATTAAAAACGAACAGAGCACTTTCGTACTCTAATAATTAAATGATGGCGAACAAATCGCTTTCACGCATGATAAGGTAATCCTTACCTTCGATGGTAACTTCAGTACCTGCGTACTTTCCATACAATACAGTATCTCCGGCTTTCACGGTCATTGGCTCATCTTTCTTTCCTGCTCCTACGGCTACAATAGTTCCGCGTTGTGGTTTTTCTTTCGCAGTATCGGGGATGTATAATCCTCCGGCTGTTTTCTCTTCAGCAGCTGATGGTTCTACCAGAACTCGGTCAGCGATGGGTTGTACTTTTAATGCCATAATATATATTTGAAAAATTTAATTAAAGGTTTATGTTGGTTGGATTGTCAGTAATTGTGCCAAGTCTAACTTTCTGCCAATTTGTGCAGATATCCCGAATCTATTGCATTGGAGCCTCCTAAACCATGAAATTTTTACTGATTTTAGGATGTCAGTTGGCAGAGTCGGACATAAAAAAACCCCCGCTTTTGCGAGGGTCGTTTTAAATTATATTATTGTCCAGCTGGTGGAGCTGTTTGTTGTCCGCCTTCTGGAGTTGTAGTATTACCATTGTTGGCAGGAGGTGCTGGTGGAGCTACCGATTCCTTATCAACATTCTCTAATTTACTTTTATTCTCTACAGGGCCTTGGTTTTTCACCATGATGCTCACTACCAAACATAAAGAGAACAAGGCAATGGCCAATGTCCAGGTTGTTTTTTCAATGAAATCAGTACCTTTTTGTACTCCCATGAATTGCGTGGCATTCACCGAGCTGCTGAAACCTCCACCTTTAGAGCGTTGTACCAATACTGCTAAAACTAACAATACGGCGATAATGATCATTATAATTACGATAAAATTGTACATGCTTACTTATTTAATAACGTTTGTAATTCTGAAATTTGGGCTGCAAAATAACTGATTTTTTCGGGATACAGCAAACTTAATTTTTCATAAACCAAAATTGCCTTCTTATAGTTGTTTTGCTTGGTATAGATTTTTGCTAAGGTTTCGGTCACCAAATCGAAGTTCTCAGTGATGCTCTCCTTAGCTTTTTGTGCTGGATTGTAAAATTTGGCCGGCTGGGGCTTGCTAATACTCGGACTCGTTTCAATAAATTTATCAATCAGCTCATTGAATTTCCTCATCTTCTTCGCTCCTTCTATGACAGGCTTTTCGGTGGTTTCGGGTGCTTGCTCCTTTTCGGGAATATTCGTTTCTTCAACAGGTTGTGGAGTCTCTGTAAAGTGCTCCACCGGCTTGGGTGTATGCGTTATATGCGATTTCTTCGACTGCAACCACGTAAGGAAATCATGGGGCTCAATGCTATTGATGACACGCTCCTCTGCAGTGGATTCATGCGTCTGAGGTGCAGTCACGATTGGCTCTGGCTCGTGCCTCTCCAGTTCAAAAGCCAGGGCTGGCGGGGCTATAATTTCTTTTTTTATTGGCTCAGTCTCAATTGCAATCGCAGCTTCCTCCTTAGGTTCAATAGGATTGGTTTCAATTGCCTTGGGCGCTATCGTTTCAGCAACTGGAGTCTCTTCCTTTGTTTCCGGGATGGAATATTTCTCGTTGAAATTTTGAAATGGCAAATCTAAATCCACAGGCTCGCTCTTGTATTCCACTTGAGGCTCAACAACAGGCGCCGATGGAGTATAAGTGTAAGTCTCTGGTTGGATTTCAGGAAGGGGCTCAGGTTCAGTTTTGAAGATGATTTCTTCAGGAACATCCGCTTTTACTTCAGCAACAGGTTCCATCTCTGGAGGTAAAACCATCGGCACAAATTCAATGGGTGCAGAAACAAAGACTGGCTTTTCTTCCTCAACAGGTTCTTCTTCCTTGGTGGTGAAAAGGTGCTCCAGCTCTCGTGATTCTTGTTCTCTGAATGTTTGTGTGAGAACCTCTTCCGTAAATGTCGGTTGTTGCATGGATACCTGCTCAAACTCCTTTACCAGACTATCTTTGAGGTAGGCATACAATAAATCGCGTTGCCCATGCAAAAGCGAAGTAATGGGCAGTTGCCTATCGAAATGATAGCTCCCATTGTTCTGATGCGCTTTAAGCAATAACTGCTGGGCGGCGTGAAAATAGGGAAAGTCGGTCACCACCTCTTGCAAAGCAATCTCAGCATGCTTATCAATAAGATGCGGCTTATGCAGGTAAATGGTGAATTCTTTCTTGTTCATCGAAAAATTTTATTTGGCCATCAAGGCTTCAATATCGGCTACCTCAATAGGAATCGCACCCATCAAATCGGTATTGCCACTGGCATTAATCAAAATATCATTTTCGATACGTACTCCGATTCCTTCTTCAGGGATATAAATTCCTGGCTCAACGGTAAACACCATGCCGGCTTCAAACTTACGATAGCGGCTGCCCACATCGTGTACATCCAATCCTAAATAGTGACTGGTGCCATGCATCAAATATTTGCGATAGGCTTTGGCCTCATTCCAAGGGGTATTATCCCAATCGTCGTTTTTGCAATCCTCGGCACTGATGAGCTTCAATTGCAATAGTTCTTCGGTCATAATTTGTCCCACTTTCATATGGTAATTATCCCAAGTTTCGCCCACCACCAACATGGCTTTGGCCTTATTGTGCACGTTGAGAACGGCATTGTAAATTTCCTTCTGACGAGCGCTGAACTTACCATTCACTGGAATGCAACGGGTGAGGTCGGCAGCATAATTTGCATACTCAGCACCAAAATCAAGCAGCATCAATTCGCCGTCATTACAGACTTTATTGTTTTCTATATAATGCAATACACAGGCACTTGCACCACTCGCAATGATGGGAGTATAAGCGTGTCCGGTAGCGCGGTTGCGAAGAAACTCATGGGTGATTTCCGCTTCAATTTCATATTCAGTAACTCCTGGCTTCACAAATTTCATTACACGATCAAAGGCTTTATGAGTAATATTCACGGCCTCCTGCATGGCTGTAACTTCTGCCTTGCTCTTGATAGCTCTCAATTGGTGCATCAATGGCGCTAGGCGCTGACGATGATGAAGTGGAAATTCGTTTTGGATACGGTGTACAAAATCCAAATCCTTATAGCTTTGATGCCATACATGACGATCATGCTCATTTAAATTTAGGTATACATTTTCTGTTTGATGCAGTACCAATTGTAACATCGTATCAAATTCTTCCAACCAATGAATATGGGCGACGCCACTGGTTGCAATGGCTTCCTCTTTAGTATATTTATGTCCTTCCCAAATAGCAATGGTTTCATTCGTACGCTTCAAAAAAAGCATCTCTCTAAAAATCGGGTTTGGTGAATCGGGGAATAAAATCAGAATCGAATCTTCCTGATCTATACCTGTAAGATAGTACAGATCGCGGTTTTGAGAGAAATTAAAATGTGCATCAGCACTTCTTGGCATCTCATCGTGACTGTTTAAGATGGCCACACTGTTGGGTTTGAGCAATGCTTTGAGGCGGGCGCGGTTCTGTACGAAAAGATCTTGTGGTAAAGGAATATATTTCATTTGATTCGGTATTTTATGTTTTGTGATTTATTATTTGCCTTCAAAATGCGCTGTGCGTTTCTCAACGAATGCTGCCATCCCTTCTTTTTGATCCTGGCTGGCAAAAAGCATATAGAAATTTTTGCGTTCAAACTCCAGTCCTTCGTTGAGTGTGGCATCAAATGCTTTATTCACGCTCTCTTTGGCCAAGCGAATGGCGAGTGGTGACAATTGCGCTATTTCTTTCGCAAGGGTGATGGCTTCCTGGAGGTAGTATTCAACAGGAACAATTTTATTGATGAGTCCGAACTGATATGCTTTATTGGCATCTATGAAACGGCCAGTGAGCACCATTTCCATGGCGAGGGCTTTCCCTACGGCGCGGGTAAGGCGCTGGGTACCGCCGGCTCCGGGCATCACGCCAAGTTTTATTTCGGGTTGACCAAACATGGCTGTTTCGCTGGCAATAACCATATCGCAAAGCATGGCAAGCTCGCATCCACCTCCGAGTGCAAAGCCTGATACAGCGGCGATGATGGGCTTCTTCGTTTTGCGTATGGCGTCCCAGGTGCTGAATTGATCGATTTTAAGCATGTCGATGGCAGTACGTTCCTGCATCTGTTTGATATCAGCACCGGCAGCAAAAGCGCGTTCGTTGCCCGTGATGATGATACAGCGAATATTGTCGTCGGCATCGAGCAATTGCAAGCCAGCGCGCAGTTCCTGCATCAGTTGGAGGTTGAGTGCATTCAGTTCGCGAGGGCGGTTCAGCCTAAGGATGGCGTAGTTTTCGGCGATATTGGGTTCGATAAGGACAAATTGCATGACCAGCTTAATTATTTAATGCAAAGAAAATGAAAAAGATTTAAGCAAAAGGGTTAATTTTGCACCCGTATGCGCAGGAAAAAATCCTTGCTTTTATTACTCTTGTTGGCTGGAATCACCTGCTCCTCCTGCCACAAGAAAGGCTGCCCCTCAAATTTTGAGTTAAAGAATTTGGTGGATGTGGTATTCCAATTTTAACTATTTATAGATTCCCATTTCAATCTAGGAATCTTATTTCTCGATTAGAAGCAATCCCTTATTTAATCACTCCCAACTCTTTCCCCACTTTGGTGAAGGCTTCGATGCATTTGTCGAGGTGGTGAATTTCATGCGCTGCACTCATCTGTGTACGAATACGTGCATTGCCTTTGGCCACAACCGGAAAGAAGAATCCAATTACATAAATACCTTCTTCCAACATGCGTGTTGCAAATTTCTGAGCCAAAACGGCATCGTATAACATCACCGGTACAATAGGGTGTGTTCCTGGCTTAATATCAAAACCTGCTGCGGTTATTTTCTCTCTAAAATATTTGGTATTCACCTCCAACTTATCGCGCAAAGCAGTACTTTCTCCCAACATAGTCAACACTTCGATACCGGCACCCACAATACTTGGAGCCAGCGAATTACTAAACAAATAAGGGCGTGAACGCTGACGTAATAAATCGATAATTTCTTTTTTGCCTGAAGTGAATCCACCCATAGCACCGCCCAAAGCTTTACCCAAGGTGCCGGTGATTATATCAATGCGACCCATTACATTGTGGTGTTCATGCGTGCCTCTGCCGGTCTTGCCCATGAATCCACTTGCATGGCATTCATCCATCATAATAATAGCCTGATACTTATCTGCCAACTCACATATTTTATCGAGTTGAGCAATCGTGCCATCCATACTAAATACCCCATCAGTAACAATCATGCGTTGACGTTTGTGCATGCTTGCTTTCAACTTCTCTTCAAGGTCGGCCATATCATTGTGTTTGTAACGATGGCGTTCTGCTTTACATAAACGAATCCCATCAATGATACTTGCATGATTTAGTTCATCGCTTATCAATGCATCTTCCTCATTCAAAAGCGGCTCAAACACACCTCCATTCGCATCAAAAGCTGCTGCATAAAGGATAGTATCTTCAGTACCTAAAAACTCCGAAATCTTTTGTTCGAGTTGTTTGTGAATGTCTTGTGTACCGCAAATAAAACGCACGCTGCTCATTCCAAAACCGTGGCTATCAATGGCAGCCTTAGCAGCAGCCAGTACGCTAGGATGCGAAGAAAGTCCGAGGTAGTTATTGGCACAAAAGTTTAGCACCTTGCTTCCATCGGTAAGTGTAATTTCGGCACCCTGAGGTGAGGCAATCACACGTTCGCTTTTAAACAATCCTGCTTCTTTTATTGAAGCCAGCTCTTTTTCTAATATCGGTTGTAAGGTAGAATACATGATAGGTTTATTTTGAATCGGGGTGCAAGTTAAGGAATGAAAAACAAATTTTATATTTTGTGTGACAATGACGAGGATTTTGAGATACGAAAGCCTGATTTGGTTGTGTTTTACTGCTCTCGATGCTTCACAGCTTTTGTAGTCCTATAGGTGCCAATCTGCTTCGCAGCTTTGTTTGTCCTATAGGTGGCTTTGATGGAACATCAAAGTTACCTATGGGGCACCCCAGAAGCAAATCAATGATACCTATGGTGCAAAAAGGCCTACAGATAAAAGACAGTCAAATCAAAGACATCAAGAAAAAAAATGCACCCCTCAAAACAAAAACGCCTCATCATATTTCACCCCATTATCCTCCAATAACTTGATGCTTTCTTCTATATAAGACTTCTTTCTATGATGCTCCTTTTGATTCTTGATATATCTTACCACTCTTGGCAATTCCTTTATTGAATAACTGAAAGCTCCATACCCAATCTGCCATGATTTAAAGTTCTTAAAAATTTTCTCCCTCCTTATCCAATAATTAGATGAAATCTTTATGTCCTTAACAAGGTCGGAAAGAGATATCGAAGGATGAAGAAAAATTGCCAGATGCATATGATCCTCCATCCCATTAATTTGAAAAACTTTACAATTTTTGTTTTCGATTAGCTGCCAAATAAATAGATAAAGCCTTTTTTGATTCACTTCGAGCAACGTCTTCTCCCGATTCTTCGTAGAGAAAATCACGTGATAAATAATTTGTGTGTAGGTCGACATAAGTTGTGATTTTTATAAGTTTATTATCCTTCAAAAATAAAATTTATCTCGAAAAAAAATCATTATCAAGTAAAAAAAAATCTCCCCTACCAACCCCGTATCAAGTGCCCCCAATAAAGAACTGCATCGCAGTTCAACCCTCAGTAACCATAGGTTGCTATGATTGCAAATCAAAGTTACCTATGGGGCAAACACCTATCATATCTATATAAAAGCTCTCGATGGCCGCCCCACGCTACCAACCCCGTATCAAGTGCCCCCAGTAAAGAACTGCATCGCAGTTCAACTATGAGTAACCATAGGTGGCTTTGATGGAACATCAAAGATACCTATGCGCGCCCCACGCTACCAACCCCTTATCAAGTGCCCCCAATAAAGAACTGCATCGCAGTTCAACCCTCAGTAACCATAGGTTGCTATGATTGCAAATCAAAGTTACCTATGGGGCAAACACCTATCAT
>CANLPK010000096.1 GCA_947492885.1 Bacteroidota bacterium | reverse complement strand
GTAGCCACCAAATTGTAGAGAATGCAGTGTTGAAAGATGCCTCCTATCAAGGAAAACGATATTCTGGTTATGATAGTGTTTTAAAATCTCAGACAATATTTCAAACTTCCAATATGATGGATGCTTATTATCCATTGGGTCGGAAACAGGTTTTAAATGTGTTTATTCAGACGGCATCAATGGCACATGCTCGGATTTTATCAAATGAACAATTTCAATTGGGTGGACTCCGAACCTTCAGGGGCGTTAATGAGCTTAGTATCAAAGCCACGACTTATGCGCTTCTTCGCACCGAATACAGATATATATTACCACAAACCGGATATTTTAATTTGTTTTGCAATGGAATCTGGTATGAGAGTAATCTCGCCAACAGTTATAAGAATAGGGCACTCATTGGGTTTGGTGCCGGACTAGGAATTCAAACCAAAGGCGGAATCCTCACCATGGTATATGCCTTAGCCAACGAAAATGGATTCTTATTCAAGCTAGGTAAAGTGCATGTTGGATTCACCGCCGTTTTTTAATGATGAAATTAATAAAGGTAATCATCTTCTTATTATGCGTGAATTGGGCTAATGCCCAACAACCTCATCGTGTGCGACATCGTATTAGGGATACTGTCAATGCCGAACTTAAATTACCTATTGCAATTTCGATGCGATCTTTTTTCATTGATACCCTTCAAAGCGATTCCTTCTTCAAAGCCAATTTTGCCAAATACCAACTTCCAAAAACGCAATTACCTCCCAACGAACAAGATAGAATAGCAGCTACTCCTAAAACAAAGTACACCAATCGTTGGATTTTTCTCATTGTAATTTCCACGATCATTCTCTTGCTTTTCATCAAGTTTAGTTTCTCCAAACTTTACCTTAATGCATTGGAATCATTTTATAAACGCACCGCTACTGCCGATATTATACACGATAAATATAGTCCGCGATGGTTGTTTATCTTATTTTCCAACTTGTTTTTTATTCTGGTTGTTTCTTTATGGGTGAGCCGAAGTTTTAATAAGCCAGAAGTATTTAATGGGGTCGGTAGCTTAGACCAGTTTCTATTGATTTTTGCAATTATCTTCCTGGTCTACTTTGTTAAATTTGGTATCCATCTGCTTTCTGGCGTACTGTTTCAGATTACTGAGGCCATGGTCATTTATATTATTAATATATCGGTAACGAATTTAGTATGTGGCATTTTATTGTTCTTTACCACCTTATTATTACTCTATGCGCCATGGCATGAACAAACACTTCTACTCAATATTTCCATTGGAATTCTTATCCTTTTTATACTCCTCAGATATGTAAGAGGACTCCTTCAAACCATACAATTCTTTAAGTTTAACTATTTGTATTTGATTTTATATCTTTGCACCTTAGAAATCGCACCTTGGTTTTTAATAATAAAGTATATAAACAATTATTTATAATACAACAGTGGCATTGAAAGTTAAACGTGTACTCATTACCCAACCCAAACCCGAAACCGATAAATCTCCGTATTTCGACTTGGCTAAAAAGCTGAAGTTGCAATTGGATTTTAAAAGCTTCACTGAAATAGTTCCCTACACGTCGAAGGAGTTTCGTCAGGAAAAAATAAGCATATTGCAACATACTGCCATCATTTTTAATTCTAAAAATATGGTCGATTTGTTCTTTAATCTTATTAAGGAATTACGTTTGGAAATGCCTCCAGAAATGAAATATTTCTGTGTGAATGAAGGAACTGCGCTCTATATTCAAAAATACATTCAGCTTCGTAAGCGTAAAGTATTCTACGGGAAATCTACGGAGAAGGATATGTTATCGGTATTGAAAGCACATTCTGATGAGAATTATTTATACCTATGTAGCGATCTAAGAAAACCGGAAGTCCCCAATTTTTTAAAGAAGAATAAAATTAAGTTTAAGGAAGGGGTTGTATGTTATACCAAGTCGGCCGATTTGAAAGCTATGAACTTGAATGATTACGACCTGATTGCTTTCTTTAGTGCTGCTGCTGTTAAATCGGTGAAAGATAATTTCCCTAAATTTAAACAAGCGGATACGGTGATAGCAACCTTTGGTGAAGCCACAGCCAAAGCTGCCAAGGATGTAAAGTTGAGTGTAACGGTTAATGCACCAACACCTGAATGCCCAAGCATGAGTATGGCACTCGAAATTTTTATTACTAAGAATAATAAAGATGCCGCAAAAGAAAAATAATTAATAATCGGAAAATATAAAAAGCCGAGAGATACAGTAGTATTCTCGGCTTTTTTTGGTTATGAATTTCAGGATTAATTTAAGAAACTATAATTAGATTTAATTACCGTTTTTAATTTCTCGTCAGTATATTTTTTATATTCTTGAATCATCCATTGCTTATAAGTGTTTTGTTGGACATAGTAATCCAACACCGCCTTTACAGGACCAACCAATCGGCCATTAAAACTACTTAGCGCTTCAAAGCCATGATTGATAATTTCGGGGGTGCAAATATTTAGCCTTTTCAATGCTTCAAAAGCGGCTACTCGTGTTTTAAATTCATATGCTGCGCCAGTATATTGAGTTAATGCATAGGTATTGTCGGTAACACCGATACCTCCTTGTATCGCCATCTCCAGCCATTTGATACGTATATTATTATTCTGCCCCAAACGATTTTTGGTAATGGCTAAATAGTAGTCAGTTTTCTCAGGATGGCTTTCACATACTTTCTGTAAAGTAGTCAACACAATATCATTGCTTGGGTGTTTTAACCACCCTTCATAATAATACAAGAAGCCATTGGGCACCTCATTAAAATTACCAAGAAAAAACTTGATAGTTTCAGGGTCTTCATTTGCAATGCGCGATTTAACGAGTTCTTGCGTTTCATCCGATTCCATCAATTGCTTTATAATTTCATTGCGTATTCCGTAGAATGTTTCATGCAGAAATGAATATACTAAAGCTTCTCTTTTTTGTTGCAAGGTAAATTTCCTAAGTGCCACCATGGCATCGTAACGGTCGATCATGGCAGGTGCTTTTTGGGCCTGGCTTAACCATTCATTCAAAGACTTTTCGAAGGTTATCTTCTTTAGTATTTTATTGTTAGGGTCAAATAAAATATAATCAATATCAGCTCCTACGGCATTCTCTATTATAAAATCTTCACTCTGTTTACTTACCCAAATTTGTTGAATCGCTGAGGTCCCATTTTTATAATATACTGCAATCTTCACAGGCATTTTAAATAAACCAACGAGGGGAGTTAGCTCTTGTAATTGCTCCACTTTCAATCGAATTTGTTTATTAGTCGTGGTATAGCTTACTCTATAATTAGGCTCTCCTCCGTGATAAATCCATTGTTCGAAAAACCAATCTGGGCTTTGCCCTAATACATCTTGTACTGCCTGATATAAATCGTTGGTCTCTACATTACCGTAACGATGTTTCTCCAAATAGTATTTAATTACTTTCTTAAATTCTGCATCACCTAATACATAGCGCAACATGTCAATTACTACAGAGCCTTTTTGATACACACGCGCTGTATTTGTTGCCGAATATCGAACCGGGTTATTATCTGTTTCAGCGGCTTTCAATGCCGTAAGCATGTCTTGACGTGATAACCAGCTATATTTATCTTCACCTTCTAGCATTCTAAAAAATTGTTTAGGATAATAAGTTGCAAAGCTCTCTTGTAACCAGGCATCAGCACCTGATCGAGCAGTAATAAGATCGCCAAACCATTGATGGGTGAGTTCATGAGCATCTACACTTACATAATTACGATCGAGATATCCATTCGAATCCACCGCGAAGAAATCGCCAAAAATAGTGGCAGTGGTATTTTCCATGGCCCCATACATAAAATCTTGAACCATAACCTGACTATATTGTTCCCATGGATATTTCACTCCAGTTTCTTGTTCTAAGAATTCAATAATTTTTTCGGCATATCTACTGGTAGGTTCAACTTTCTCAGGGTATTCGGGATAGTACCAAAACTGAACTGGCACTTGGCTAGTTGTTTTACTCGATTTTACAGCATATTCATCAATGGCCAACATCAGTAAATATCCTGCATGTGGTTTGCTCATGGCATAGTTCCAAATTTTATTTCCATCGGGTAGCGTCTTCTCCGATTTTAAAACACCATTGCTAAGTACCTTAAACGACTTCTTAAATTTCACTACAGTCTCGGTAATAAATTTGTCATTCATATTATCGTACATAGGAATCCAATATCGGTTGTCAATACCTTGTCCTTGGGTCCATATTTGATGGCGGGTTTTATTACGTTTATCTAACGAGTCATAGGAATTCCACCCAATAAAATAAATTCCTTTTTTGGGTGTGGCTTCATACTCAAAAACCAGGCTATGTGTTTCTTCCCAACGGGGTTTCTTGGTAAATATTACCGTAACACCCGTGGCTGACGTGCTAAAGTTAATGACACTCCCATCGAGGGTAGCCGATTTGATGGTAATGGCCGGCGCGTCAAAGAAAAGTGAGTCGAGGGCAGGCTTCAACGATTGGAAGGTATGTGTCACCTTTCCGATAACCAATCCTTTTTCGGGTTGGAATTCCACTTCCAGCTTCATACTCACAATATCGGCATCATGAGCCCTTGGCGTGGCATTTGGATCGGATTGTCGGCAATAATTTTGAGCCTTGATGGTATTTAGGCTTAGGGTAATTAGGGCAATGAATAGAATAAATCGCATGAGGGCAAAAGTATTGGTTTCGGTTAAATAATACCTATTTCATTCGGGGGATTTTAAGACCTTGGTTTTAAGTGAGAAAGGGGGCATTTTATTGGAAAATTAAGAAATCTGATTTTTTTTTCTATATTTGGTTTTTGAGTGTACACCAATATCCTTAATTCAAATAGAAATAACCATGACTACTAAACCCAATATCGACGCATCTACCCTTCAACAATGGATTCTCGCATCACTTGAGAAGAGTCAAGTGAAGGAGAAGCTCCAATCAATGGGATATCATGAACAAGAAATTCATGGTTATCTACAACAATTCACAAAACTGAAATACGGCAAGCGCCAGAGTAACGGGTTTTGGTTAATTAGTATTGGGGCAGTTCTAGGATTCATTAGCTGTGTTATGACTATGTTAAATGTTTCGCCAGCACTCAGTAATTTCTTCCTTTACGGTCTTACCTCTGTTGCTATCATTATGGTCATGTGGGGCTTGTTTTACCTATTTGAGTAAGGATTCTCTACTTGAATTCAATATTTATTAGCTAATTTCGGCAGCAATACTCCCATAACGGATGTTTGATTGGCGATTCTCATTTGGGACAATACCTTAGATTGTCGTACATTTTGTGTACCTTTGCAAACTTTTTTCAAGCCCCCAAATAGAATGCAAAATATTCGCAACATCGCTATTATAGCACACGTTGACCACGGTAAAACAACCCTAGTTGATAAAATTTTACACCATTGTAATTTATTTCGAGATAACGAAGTAAAAGGTGAATTGATATTAGACAACAACGATTTGGAGCGTGAACGTGGTATTACCATTCTTGCAAAAAATGTTAGCGTTGAATATAAAGGTGTTAAAATCAATATCGTTGATACCCCTGGTCACGCCGACTTTGGCGGAGAGGTAGAGCGTGTATTGAAAATGGCGGATGGTGTTCTACTTTTGGTAGATGCTTTCGAAGGTCCGATGCCACAAACTCGTTTCGTATTGAAGAAGGCTTTACAATTGGGATTGAAACCTATTGTAGTAGTGAATAAGGTGGATAAGCCGAATTGCCGCCCAGATGAAGTACACGAAGCGGTATTTGATTTGTTCTTCCAATTAGAAGCTGATGATTTCCAATTAGATTTTGCAACTTTCTATGGTTCATCTAAACAAGGTTGGTTTGGTCACGATTGGCAAAACCCTACCACCGATATCGTTCCGTTATTGGATGGTATCTTGGAGCATGTACCACACCCGGTAACGGAGGTTGGTAATCTTCAAATGCAAATCACCTCACTCGACTATTCAAGCTTTTTAGGTCGTATCGCCATTGGTAGAATTCATCGCGGTACCATCAAAACAAATCAGCCTATTACCTTGGTAAAAGCCGATGGAAGAAAAGTAAAAAGTAGAGTAAAAGAATTATACGTATTCGAAGGTTTGGGTAAATTGAAAGTAGAGGAAGCCCTAGCCGGAGATATTTGTGCGGTAGTAGGAATCGATGATTTTCAAATTAGCGATACCATTGCCGATTTCGATGATCCACATGGATTGGCCCCAATTCACGTGGATGAGCCTACAATGAACATGTTATTTACCATCAACAACTCTCCATTTTATGGACGTGATGGTAAGTTTGTAACAAGTCGTCACTTACGTGATCGTATTTTCAAGGAATTAGAAAAGAACTTGGCGCTTCGTGTTGAAGAAACAGATAGCCCTGACCGATTATTGGTATTTGGTCGTGGTATCTTGCATTTGAGTATCTTAATTGAAACAATGCGTCGCGAAGGTTATGAATTACAAGTTGGGCAACCACAAGTATTGATAAAGGAAATAGAAGGTGAGAAATGCGAGCCTTACGAGCAATTAGTAGTAGATGTTCCTCAAGAATTTTCTAGTGCAGTAATTGATATCGTATCACGTCGTAAAGGTGAGTTATTAGTGATGGAAGCCAAAGGTGAAATGCAACATGTGGAATTTACCATCCCTTCTCGTGGATTGATGGGAATTCGTAATCAAATGTTGACTGCAACCAATGGAGAAGCAGTAATGGCGCATCGTTTCACGGAATACAAACCGTGGAAAGGAGTAATTCCAGGACGTATGAATGGTGTGATGTTCAGTACCGAAACTGGTGTTACCACAGCGTATTCAATTGATAAATTACAAGATCGTGGAACGTTCTTCGTAGATCCAGGAGAAGAAGTATATGTAGGTCAAATAATGGGAGAGCAAATTCGTCCAGGCGATTTGGGAGTGAATATCGTACGTGGTAAAGCCCTTACCAATATGCGTGCTAGTGGAAAAGATGATAGCGCTAAGATTGCTCCGAAACTCGAAATGAGTTTAGAACAAGCCATGGAATATATTCAAGCCGATGAGACTTTAGAAATTACACCTAAAATTATCCGCTTGCGTAAAGCCATCCTCGATGAGCACGAACGCAAACGTCAAGAGAAGAGTGTAGAGTCGATGGCTTAATCACCGTATAACTAATGATTATTATTGAACAAAAAAGGCCCAGAAATTCTGGGCTTTTTTTATGAATCATAATTTGCCATACATTCGTTATTATTGTAGTATAAACCATGAGTGCTTCCACAACAAATGAAACCATTTTACTCTTCGATGGGGTATGTAATCTTTGTAATGGCGCTGTTCAGTTCATTATTAAACGCGATCAAAAGGCTAAATTTAAATTCGCTGCTTTGCAGTCGGATGCCGGGCAAGCACTATTGAAGGAATTTAATTTGCCATCCGACGCCTTCGATTCATTTGTACTTATTCATCAAAACAAGGCGTATCAGCAATCTGATGCGGCATTAAAAGTTGCGAAATTGTTGGGAGGAGGCTGGGAACTCTTTTATGTGTTTATAGTATTTCCACGATTTCTGCGTGATGGTTTATATCGAATGGTGGCCAATTCGCGATATAAATTATTTGGAAGAACCGAATCATGTATGATACCCACCTCTGAATTGAAAGCACGGTTTTTATAGTATTGTACCTAATACTAATTAGCGAAACCACCTACTTTCTTAGACCTGGCGAAACAGATTTTAAATTCACCCATAACTAAAATTTATTTATCACTAACCAATGCAGCTAACTAACGAAGAACAAAATAAAAAACAAAGGCTATTTCTGATTCTCGGTGCATTCTTTATAGCGAATGCAATTGTGGCTGAGTTTATTGGAGCCAAAATCTTTTCAGTAGAAAAAACGCTGGGTATCTTACCACTTAACTTAACCATATTTGGTTTAGAGAACCAGAACCTGAATATGACTTGTGGGGTATTATTATGGCCAGCCGTATTTATCATGACCGATATTATTAATGAATATTTTGGGCAAAAAGGGGTTCGGTTTTTTTCATACTTAGGCGCAATACTTATTTCCTATGCATTTGTTGGGGTATTCACTGCCATGAAAACAACCCCTGCCGATTGGTGGATCATGCAACAAAATAATGGTGAAACCATCAATATGGATAAAGCCTATAATGCGGTGTTCGGACAAGGTTTACTAATCATTGTGGCATCGATATCTGCATTTTTATTGGGGCAGTTGGTCGACGTATACCTCTTTCATTGGATTAAAAAACGTACTGGCCACAAATATATTTGGTTGAGAAGTACAGGTTCTACCGTTGTTTCTCAATTGATAGATACTTTTGTAGTACTTGGAATTGCGTTTTATTTACCTGGGAAAATGACGGGGCAACAATTTATTGTAACCGCTTTGGTGAGTTATACATATAAATTTTTAGCGGCAGTATTGGTTACTCCTGTGCTTTATTTGGTGCATAATTGGGTAGATAGTTATCTCGGAAAAAATTTATCCAATCACTTGCAGGCAGATGCCATGCATGATAGAGTATAAAAATTACTCTTGCATTAAATATAACTCTTTGTAAATACCATGCTCCTGTAATAAAGAGGCGTGGGTCCCTTTTTGTTTTATTTCACCTTCACCGAGAACTACAATGAGGTCGGCATTTTGAATGGTGCTTAAACGATGCGCAATGACAACACTCGTGCGATGATGCATGAGATTATCTAAGGCCTGCTGTACGAGTCGTTCGCTGGTGGTATCCAATGCACTCGTTGCTTCATCCAAAATTAAAATAGCAGGATTCTTAAGTACCGCACGAGCGATACTTAAGCGTTGACGTTGTCCGCCACTGAGCTTGCTTCCGCGTTCACCGATATTTGTATCGTAGCCAAAATCGGCTTGCTCTATGAACTCCGCTGCATTGGCAACTTTCGCCGCTTGTATAATTTCTGCTTCTGTTTTCTCAGGCATACCAAAAGCAATATTGTTTCTAATGGTATCATTAAACAGCAAACTTTCTTGGGTTACAATGCCCATTACCTGACGAAGGCTATGCATTTCGTAATCTTTTACATTGATGCCATCAACCAGTACTTCTCCTTCAATTACATCATAGAATCGAGGAATTAAATCGGCGAGTGTCGACTTGCCGCTTCCCGATGGCCCAACGAGTGCCACGGTTTTACCCTTTTCAATTACAAGATTGATGTTACGTAAAACATACTCATCTCTATATTTGAAATTCACATTCTTAAATTCGATGCTTCGTTCAAACGATTTTAAAATTATAGGATTTTGTTTGTTGGTGATAATTTCTTCGGCCGATAATATTTCTTCAATACGATCCAAACTGGCACTTCCTCTTTTAATTAAGTTAGAAGCGTTGCTTATTGCTTTTGCTGGAGATATTACCTGTGAGAACAATCCTAAATAAATTAGAAATGCACTTGCCTCCATTTGGTTATTTAAAACCATACGACCTCCAAACCAGAGTAGAATAACAACGGCTAGTATTCCAAACACTTCACTTAATGGTGAGGAGGCATCTCCCAAACGACTTGTTTTGATACTGATACGAGTGAGGTTCGTATTATTATCTACCATCCTTTGGCGCATCGCATCTTCATTATTAAATGCTTTGATGATGCGCATTCCTCCAATGGTTTCTTCGAGTTGGGTAATAATTGTTCCTAATAATCCCTGACGGATTCTTGATTCTCTGCGCAATATTTTTCCGATGCCTGCAATGAAAATCCCAGCAAGTGGCAATACTAAAAACACAATGAGTGTAAGCTTTGTGCTGGCTATGAATAAGGCAACTAAGAACACAATGACGGTGATGGGCTCTTTGAAAATGGATTCGAGGGCCATCAAAACACTCCATTCAACCTGTGTTATATCATTGGTGAATCGTGATATTAAATCGCCCTTGCGCTCATTATTAAAATAGGAGATGGGTAAACGAAGGAGTTTATTATAAAATTTATTTCTGTAATCTCGAATGATGAATTGACGCAGTGGCGTGATGATAAACAAAGCACCATACACAAAGAAATTCTTAAGAATTACAGCAATTAAAATAAACAAGCCAACGTAAAGGATGGTGGTTTGGGCACCTTGTTCTTGCTTGATAATGGTGAGATAGTATTTGAAATATTCGATAATAGTACTCACCGAAGCATGAAACTCAGGACGAATGGTGACTTCTTTTGTCTTATCAAATAAGATATCTAGAAAAGGCATGAGTAATGCAATAGATACCACACTAAAAACGGTACCCAAAAAATTAAACAGCACATTGCCTAGTGCGTATTTTTTATACGGGAGTATTAGTTGGAAAAGTTTTCTAAGGTCTTTCAAAGGGCTTGGGATATTCGATGCGAAAATACAAGATAAAATACGAATGCTACTAACTGGGTTGATACATCAATCCACAACCCCTGATATCACTGTGGTCCTTGCGTCCTAGGACTTCAAAACTTCCATCTTTATGAACAACAGCCAGGTCGTCGGTGGCAATAAAGGCACAAGAGTAGATATTGGCTAAGTCGATAATATTTAAGCTTCCGGCCTTTGCAGCAGCAAGTTGAGATAATGGATCATGTAGGTCGGCAGCAACGACCCGCATCCACGGTGGGCAATTGAAAATGCCGTTTCCTTTCGAATAGGCTTGCGAGAGGAGTTCGGTCATTCCATATTCGGAGTGAATGGAGGTAACTTGAAATGCCTGTTCTAATTCGCGGTGAATTTCGGAGCGCTGCATTTCCTCACGCTTACCTTTCATTCCACCTGTTTCCATTACCACCGTATGTTTCAATGGCACAGGAAACTCGGCAGCAAAATCCAAAAGCGCATAAGTTACACCGAGTAATAAAGTAGGGATTTCATTTTTTTCATTTTCAACTAGCTGCTGATAGACAGCATTGAAATCGTACATGAAGAAATTGCTATTCTTGAACTTACTACCATCAATAAATTTTTGAGTCATATATACCAGTGAGGAGCCACTGCGTTCGAGGTAATTGGGCAAAAGTGCCAATACACAAAAATATTTGCTTGAATAATAAAATTGATTGAATCCCTGGGTGAAGCTCCATTCATAGATATTCAAATCGGGTACAAAATGCTGAGAAGGAATTCCTCCTGTGGTAGTGCTACTTGTAAAGCTAAAGGAAGGCGTAATACCATCCCTAATAATTTGATGCGATTTGAAGAAGGAAACGGGTAGAAATGGTATTTGAGAAGTATTGGTTATTTCGTTAGGGGTGATTTTTAGGTAAGATAAGAATTGACAATAGACAGGCACATTCAATGCTTGATGCCGGAATAACTTTAGTGCCATCGATTCAAAATCAATAGAACCAGACTGTAGTGCTTGGAAAAAATCCTGTTCGAAACTCACTAGGCAAAAATACATTCAAATGAATGAATTTAAGCGTACTTAAAAAGTGTCACATACAAATACTTAGAGAAGCAAGTAACTATTTAGCGATAATTACCGATCCTTTAATATAGTGATGCTGCCCATCTTCCTCATAAAGTGTAATGATATAGATATACCCGTCTTCTTGAACTGGGCGGCCATTAAC
>CANLPK010000095.1 GCA_947492885.1 Bacteroidota bacterium | reverse complement strand
CTAATCGAAATTACTTAATCATTTTCTCTCTCTTAACGAGATACGGCGTAAGCACCTGATTAAATCCGCGAGCGATATCCGCCTCAATAAAATCAATTTTATACTGCGCACATTTATTTTGCAAAGCAACAGCATAAGCTCCTACTGCCTTTTGATAGGCATCTTTCACTGCGTTGCTATGAACTTTTACATGTTGCCCCGATTCTAAATCGATGAACTCATAAGGGCGGCTCTCAAAATCAAAATCAATTTCCTTGCTTTTATCTACCACATGAAAAAGCATCACTTCATGCTTATTATATTTAAGATGTTGTAGGGCATTAAAAATATTCTCTTCATCATCCATGCTATTCATCATATCGCTGAAGATAATAACCATGCTGCGTTTGTGAATGCTATCGGCAATTTGATGCAAGGCCCCAGCAACGTTGGTAGTTTTGGTGATGGTAGGTTTCGCGAGGAGCTCTTCCAGTTTATGCCAGATCATTTTTTGTTGTACCAAACTGCTTTTCGCATCTGCATGAAAATTCACTTCATCGTTAAATAGCGATAACCCAAAGGCATCGCGTTGCTTCTTGAGTAAGTGAACAATCGCAGCGGCGGCATAAACCGAGAACTTCATCTTATTGTGAATCCCTTCAGGGAAATACATCGATGAAGAATTATCAATCAATATCTGGCAACGAAGATTTGTTTCTTCTTCAAAACGTTTTACAAAAAGTTTATCTGTACGTCCAAATAGTTTCCAATCGATATAGCGCGTGCTTTCACCAGTATTGTAGATGCGATGCTCCGCAAACTCAACGCTGAAGCCATGGAAAGGACTCTTATGTAATCCCGTAATAAATCCTTCCACCACTTGCTTTGCAATGATTTCTAGATTACTGTAGGCTTCTATCTCCTGTTGATTGATTGGCATTCGTTGCGGTTACTCAATAATTGCATCAAGGATGCTTTACTACAAGTATCGTTAAATCTTTTGACATTATGAAGAATAGCTGATGATAACACGCACCCCTTAAGCGTTCGCTGGTGCAGGGGTTGCATTGAGCATGGCAATTTGCTGTGCTACGTTTTGAGCAATCGATTGCAATGCTATTGAATCGGGTGTAGTGCCCAGTACCGCAGGGTTTCCTGTATCACCTCCTTCCTGTATACTTTGATAAATTGGAACTTCACCAAGGAAGGCCAAATTAAATTCTTCGGCAATACGTTTACCTCCATCCTTACCAAATAAATAATATTTGTTTTGTGGAAGTTCGGCAGGTGTGAAGTGAGACATGTTTTCTACCACACCTAAAATAGGAATATTTATTCCTTGCATGGCAAACATATTCACTGCTTTGCGGCAATCGCTCAAGCTTACTTCCTGAGGCGTAGTAACCATTACCACACCACTCACATGCGCTGCTTGAGCAATGGTGATATGTACATCGCCAGTTCCAGGAGGCAAATCGATAACGAGGTAATCAAGATCACCCCAATTCACGTCGTTCACAAATTGACGAATGGCATTGGATACCATGGGGCCACGCCATACAACGGGTTGTAGGCGATCCACCAAAAATCCAATCGATAATATTTTGATTCCGTATTTTTCAATTGGAACCATCACGTTTCTTCCGTCGATATCTTCCAATAATGGTTTGGCATCTTCCAAGCCCAGCATCACTGGAATTGATGGGCCATAGATATCGCCATCGAGCAATCCTACTTTCGCGCCGAGTTGAGCCAAGCCAATAGCAAGATTCACAGCCACTGTTGATTTACCAACACCGCCTTTACCTGAAGCCACGGCAACAATATTTTTAACACCAGGCAAGATGGTATGTTTATCACGCAAAGTAGTTACTTCACTACTCATGGTGATATGAACTTCTGCTTCTTTATCAACCAATAGCTTCACCGCATTTTCACTCGCACGCTGAATCATTTCCTTCATAGGGCAGGCTGGTGTGGTGAGTACGATGGTGAAAGAAACCTTCTTTCCATCAATCACCAAATTTCTAACCATACCAAGGGTTACGATATCCTTTTTCAAATCAGGATCCTCCACATTCATCAGGGCTTTTAATATCTCTTTTTCAGTCATGGGTTGGGTGCGTTATTCGGTTATAATTTTAAGGATGCGAGATGCAATCCTGGATGTATTTGTAAAATGAAATGTGTATTTATTAAAGATTCTATCTCAATAAATTATTTAAACATCGGCATGTTTTTTAAGCTGCGACCCATGCCTTGGAATTTGTTCATGGTTTTCATCATCTTGCGCATTTCTTCAAATTGCTTGATGAGGTCGTTTACTTCTTGTATTGAGCGACCGCTTCCTTTGGCCACCCGTTGACGGCGTGAACCAGTGAATGTATCTGGGCTACGGCGTTCTTCTGGGGTCATACTGGTGATGATGGCTTCAATCCCTTTGAAAGAATTTTCATCGATATCAATATCTTTAATTGCCTTACCAACACCTGGAATCATGCCCATGAGATCTTTGATATTTCCCATTTTCTTGATTTGAGCCAGTTGTGATAAGAAGTCATCAAAGTTAAATTCGTTCTTGCTAATTTTCTTAGCGAGTCGTGAGGCTTCTTCCTGATTGAAATTCTCTTGTGCTTTTTCAACCAAACTCACGATATCACCCATTCCCAAAATACGGGAAGCCATACGATCGGGATAGAATACATCGATTGCATCGAGTTTCTCGCCCATACCTACAAACTTAATTGGCTTTTGCACCACACTCATAATAGAGAGGGCAGCGCCACCACGGGTATCACCATCGAGTTTTGTAAGGATTACTCCGTCAAAATTCAATCGATCGTTGAAGGCCTTGGCGGTATTCACGGCATCCTGACCCGTCATCGAATCCACTACAAATAAAATCTCATTAGGATTAACGGCTGCCTTGATTCGAGCAATCTCATCCATCATTTGCTCATCGATGGCCAAACGACCCGCGGTATCAATAATTACAACATCGTGAACACCCAATAGCTTGGCTTCTTTCAGTGCATTGGTAGCTATTTTTACTGCATCTTTATTATCGGGCTCGGCATATACCTTCACACCAATTTGTTCGCCCAATACTTGCAATTGATCAATCGCAGCCGGACGATAAATATCGCAGGCAACGAGCAATGGATTCTTTCCGCGTTTTTCTTTGAGGAGCTTGGCCAGCTTACCTGAGAAAGTAGTTTTACCACTACCTTGCAAACCACTCATCAAAATTACTGTTGGATTTCCTTTGATATTAATATCGCGTGCTTGTCCGCCCATTAATTCCGTAAGTTCATCCTGCATGATTTTCACCATGAGCTGACCCGGTGATACAGAGGTCAATACATTTTGACCGAGCGCTTCTAGTTTAACCTTATCAGTAAACTCTTTCGCTATTTTATAATTTACATCGGCATCGAGCAATGCACGACGAATTTCCTTAACCGTTTCGGCTACATTTATTTCTGTAATTCTACCCTGCCCTTTTAATACTTTAAAGGCTCTGTCAAGTTTACTACT
Source organism: Bacteroidota bacterium (assembly GCA_947492885.1). GTDB lineage: Bacteria > Bacteroidota > Bacteroidia > UKL13-3 > UKL13-3 > CAINMV01. The sequence continues at coordinate 8,173 of CANLPK010000095.1, read as the reverse complement.
CAGGTTATCGAACATAAAACACAGTATTTTTTTTAGAAGTGCGAATTTACTGATTAATACATTTGCAGGCAACGTCAATTGCCAATTTTCTTCTAGTTTTTTTGCTATCAATGTAATGATTAAAAACATAAAAAATAATATTTTTATTCAACCTCTTCTTCACATATTTGCACCCACAAAATAAACATGTACAAAAAAACCATTTATCTGCTCTTGATGCTTCTTGCTGCTTGCAAGACTTATCATACCACACAGATACAATGGGATGAATACCATATTGAGACGAAGAAACAGGCCGTTAGTGCTGATACTTCAATTATAGGAATCATAGCACCTTACAAGAACGCACTCGATTCGCAAATGAATGCGATAATTGGCACCAATGCCATTACGCTCTCAAGCAAAAAGCCGGAAGGAAGTTTGGGCGATTTTTTTGCAGACGCCATCAGAGAAGAGGCCGAGAAATTATATCACAAAAAAATAGATGTGTCTTTTTTCAATAGTGGCGGACTTCGAATTCAAGGTATTGCAGCGGGGCCTATCAAAGTAACCACCATTTATGAGTTGATGCCATTTGACAATGAAATTGTGGTGATGACTATTGATGGCAATACCCTATTCAAAATATTAGAATACAGTGCCAAGCGAGGAGGTGATCCAATATCGGGCGTACGATATACAATACAAGATAATAAACCCATCAATATTACCGTTAATAATGAAGCCTTGGTGCTCGCTCATCAATATGTGTATGCTACCAACGACTATTTAGCCAATGGGGGCGATAATATGAACTTCTTAAAAGATGTTCCCAAAGAATTAAAAAGCGTGAAACTGCGTGATATGCTTTTCGAATATTTCAAATCACATCCACAACCCTTAAACTATACTGCTGATGGAAGAGTACAACTACAAAAGTAGAAGAAAGTTTATTCGTGATATTGCGGGTGCGGGAGCTTTTCTGGCCTTCTATAGCTTCCCTACTAGCTTGTTGGCCAATACCGATGCATATACAAAAATTACCATTTTACATACCAACGATTGGCATAGCAGAATTGAACCATTCCCAGAGGATGGAGGTAAATTTTCGGGTATGGGAGGGGCAGTTTTTCGGGCGAGTATTATCAATGAAATTCGTAAGCAGGAAAAAAACGTATTATTACTTGATGACGGAGATGTTTTTCAAGGAACCCCCTATTTTAATTTTTACGGAGGTGAGTTGGAGTACCGTTTGATGAGCAAAATGGGGTACGATGCAGGTACCTTAGGCAACCATGATTTTGATGCAGGATTGGATGGATTAAACAAGCAATTAGTACATGCAAATTTCCCAATTTTAAATGCAAATTACAACTTCAGTAATACCTTATTAAAAGATAAATTTAAACCCTATCAAGTTTTTGTAAAAGACGGAGTTAGAATTGGGGTATTTGGAATTGGTATAAAGCTCGATGGGTTGGTACCTGCCAAAATGTACGGAGATACACAATACAACGACCCAATAGAAACTGCAAAAAAAACGGTTGCTATACTAAAAGAAGAAGAACATTGCGAAATCGTAATATGCTTATCCCACTTGGGTTACAAGTATAAGGAGAATATTGTGAGTGATGAAATATTGGCAGCACAGACAAAAGATATCGATTTAATTATTGGAGGACATACCCATACGTTTATGGATGCTCCTGCAAGTATAAAAAATAGTGCGGGAAATGAAGTTTTAATTTTTCAAGTGGGTTGGGCAGGGATAAATTTAGGTAGAGTTGATTTTTTTCTTGAGAAAAAATCAAAGAGAAAATGGTCAAAACATCATACTGTTATTGTTGCTAAAAAAACAAATCAAAATAATCCAAAATAAATTTTTTTATGAAAATTTTTTACTTCATTTTTACAACAGTATTTAAAACCTACATCTCAACATTATTTTATTGATAACAAAATAACTGACATAATTTTTGAACACTTAAATTTTGTCATCAAGGAAAAATAGGCTTTAATATTTTGCAGGGGCGGGGGGAGATTTTACATATTATATAAGAAGAGTTTACTAATTACGAAAATGTCTATGACCACACAAGGTACAGAAAAGAATCACGCAGCAATATGGCAGAACTGTTTGAAATTGATACAAGATAATTTACCTGCGCAAAGCTTCAAAACGTGGTTCGAGCCGATTGTACCTGTAAAATTGGAAAGTAATGTTTTAACCATTCAAGTTCCCAGTCAGTTTTTTTACGAATGGCTGGAAGAACATTATGTTACATTACTTCGTAAAACCATCAAGCAGGAACTTGGTAAAGAAGGAAGACTGGAATACAGTATCATTGTTGAAAATAACAACTCAAAACCATATACAATCAATCTTCCAACAGCACACGGACAAAAGTATGAGAATAATGAAGTAAATATTCCATTCAATGTTGGAACCACAATTAAGAACCCGTTTGTAATACCTGGTATTAAGAAATACAATATCGAAAGCAATCTTAATCCTATCTATGTATTCGATAGTTTTATCGAAGGAGAAAGTAACCGCCTTGCGCGCACTGCGGGAGTTAATGTGGCTGCAAAACCAGCTGGTACTGCCTTTAACCCATTGATGATTTTTGGTGGTGTAGGTTTGGGTAAAACACATTTAGTACACGCTATTGGAAATCAAATCAAACAGCTACATAAAAACAAAATCGTTTTATATGTAAGTTCTGATAAGTTCACCAATCAGTTTGTTGATAGCATGAGAAATGAGAAATTCAATGACTTCATGAATTTCTATCAGTATATCGATGTTTTGATTTTAGATGATGTGCAGTTTTTAAGTGGAAGAGAAAAGACGCAAGAAATTTTCTTCCAAATTTTCAATGCATTGCATCAATCGGGCAAGCAATTGATTTTAACCAGCGACCGTGCTCCTAAAGATTTGAAAGGAATGGATGAGCGTTTGTTGAGTCGCTTCAAATGGGGATTAAGTGCTGAACTTACCACACCTGATTTCGAAACACGTATTGAAATCTTAAAACAAAAAATGTATCAAGAGGGTGTACAATTGCCGCAAGAAGTGGTTGAATTTGTAGCTCATAATATCAATACCAATATCCGTGAACTCGAAGGCGCCATGATTTCATTGTTAGCTCAAGCTTCCTTGAATCGCCGTCAGATTGATCTAGACCTAGCCAAGCAGATGATTAAGAATTTTGTGAAGAACTCTAGCCGTGAAATCAGTATCGACTACATACAAAAAGTGGTATGTGATTATTATAAAATCTCAGTTGAGTTAGTGAAATCAAAAACACGTAAACGCGAAATTGTTCAAGCCCGTCAAATCTCTATGTTCTTTGCTAAAGACCTTACCAAGTCGTCGTTAAAAACCATTGGTATGTTCTTTGGAGGCCGCGACCATAGTACTGTTATTCATGCTTGCCAAACCGTAAACGATTTGATGGAAACTGACAAACAATTCAAGAATGATGTAGTGGAGATTGGAAAGAAAATCAAGATCAATACCGTTTAAAACGGAGTCAAATCAAATAATACAAAGAGTGCATATCGAATTTTCGGTATGCATTTTTTATTTTACCCTTGCAGATGCAACCATTTAACAAAATAAACGAACTAATTTAGTAACCTTGTATTTCATGCGAACGCTAACCCTTCTTTCACTCCTCATCTTCATTACGATGCAGGGAATATCACAAAACAATAGTGCATTTTATGCCCATCGGGAGGCACATTTTGCATATTACCCCAATACCAGTTGCGAATCAACAGATTTAAAGAAGGTAGGGCAATTTTTGGAAACGGCCTTGCATTGCGAGTTAGAAGCGAATATCACCCGAGGTACTGAAGCAAGTACAGTATATCATTTTCGCCAACTAAAAAATCAGGCCCCTGTTTATCATGGATTTGCCAATGTGATATTCAATCATAACACATCCCAGTTTTTAGTTATCTATGATGTATTTCAAGATGTGCCAGAGCAATTATTAGACAAAGGTTTTAGCTGGTATTTTAATAACGAATGGATACCGGTGAGCATTCAAACCAAATACAATGAGGAAACACAAAATGTAGAAGAACAAATTTTTGATACGCAACACACTTTAATCAATGCCACTGATATCGCTTTGTATGCCTTCCCAAAAGACAGTACCATAAGGGTAAAGGTATTTAATACCGATCCGCTTACAACAGCCCACAAAACATACACTGCGCCTTATATCGATTATAATGATAGTGACGTTGCTGTTTTGAATGCCGAACGCACCTGGAAGCAGGTCACCGCTACTTTCAACCTCGATACATTTTGGTTGCGCAATCGTTATTTAGTTCCGTTCAAATACAATTTGAATACCTCATACGACCCAGTATATCGCAAGGATACTTCGTTTGATTATACACGCCATCAGCATGAGTTTGAAGATGTGATGGTTTTTTATCATATCACTACCTTTCATAAATACCTTACCAGCATTGGCTTCGATACCATTGGTTATTTACCAACGCCTTACGATGCGCACGGACAAAAAGATGATAACTCTATGTTCTTACCTGGTTGGGGATTGATTTATGGAACTGGTGGCATCGACGATGCCGAAGATGCAGAAGTAATTGTACATGAGTATTCGCATAGCTTGCGTGAATATGCTTCACCAAATACTGCCAATGGGCTTGAGCGACAAGCCATTGAAGAGGGCATGATGGATTATATGGCCACCACTTATAAATTGAGCATTGATTCGTTTGGCTGGAAGAAATTTGCGTTTTGGGATGGTAATAATCCAAGTGCAGGTTGGGTTGGAAGAAATATGGCGAGCCCTAAAATTTATCCGCAAGCACTTACTGGAAATATTTATGATAATAGTGAAATTTGGTCGAGTGCCTTGCTCAGAATTTATTTCAAACTTGGGAAGACCATCACCGATCGATTGACCTTACAAACCTTTTATTACCTCACCAATAACTTAAACATGCCTCAAACGGCTTATTTATTTATCCGTGCCGACTCAGCTTTGTATGGTGGGGTGCATACCGAAGCCATTTGGAGAACCTTTGCCGAAACGCATATACTGCCATGGTATACGGGAGTTATTACGTCCAAACCAATTTTCACTTCGTCGCCACTTATACTTAATGCAATGAAATTTGCAACAGGGCAAGGAAGTTTAGAAATCCTCCTAAGCTCACATCCTCAAGGTACTTATCAGGTTTTTAATAATTTGAATCAATGCATTTTGAGTGGGAATTTCGAGGGCGGAAATATCACAATCGCTCCAGGAATACTCGGCGCTTCAGGCATCTATTATTTATCCATCGTAGCAAAAGATGGATATCAAAACACTTCTAAGATTGTAGTGGAGTAAATTCCTTAGATTGTTGCAATCACTTTCAACTCAATCGCTATTGGGGTTGGAAGGCAATTAATTTCGCAGGTGGTGCGGCATGGTAAGTTATCTTTAAAATACTCGGCGTAAACCCGATTGTAGGTTTTAAAATCGTCTTTCATATTGGTAAGAAAAACGGTGACATCAACAATTTTATCCCAGCTACTTCCGGCGTCTTCTAAGATGTATTTGATATTGCGAAACACACTATGGCACTGCGTTTCGATATCGTAGCTTACAATTTCTCCCGCTTCATTCAATTCCACACCGGGTATGTTTTTGTTTCCCCTTTCGCGAGGACCCACACCCGACAAAAAGAGTAGGTTGCCTACTTTGCGTGCATGTGGGTATAATCCTACTGGTTCGGGAGCCTTCGACGAATTGATTTTATCTTCCATACTGCAAAAATAAAAAAGGCTGCCTTATTCGGGCAGCCTTTTTAAATTATTATTAAAGAAAATTATTTCTTCTCGCAGCAGCTTTTAGCTTCGTCGCAAGAAGAAGTACATTCTGCCTTAGAGCTATCGAAAGCAGTTTGGAATGCAACAATTTGATCTTGAGCTTCAGCCAATTTAGCTTTGTATTCATCCAATGCTTTGGTAGCATCTTCCGCTTTAATTTCGCCTTTCATTACTTTTTCTTTCCAAGCAGTGAACTCATCTGTTGATGTTTTCAATTTAGCTTTAAAATCAGTGATATTAGCAATTGTAGAAGTCATTCCTTCTTTAGAAATCTTGCAAGCTTCTTTCATTGAATCCATTGCTGCAGTCATCTTCTTATCAGTACATTCTTTTCTGCAAGCTTCTTCACATGCTTTCATTGTTTCGTCAGCAGTAGCAGTCATAGTATCAGAGATACCATTTACATGAGTAACCATAGCAGTCCAATCACCTTCAAATTTGGTGATATTATCTACTAAACCTTTGTCAACGCCTCCGCAAGAAGCGATAAATAAAGCAACAACAGTTGCAAGAGCTAAAAATTTGAATTTCATGATAAAAATGAATTATATTATTATTTTAATTTGGGCGCAAAGGTAATTGTTATCTGCGATTCTTTCAAAATAAATTTTATGCTACTTTTGAGCCCTATTAACTTTTTATATACCCATGAAACGCAACGTCACCGCAATCCTATCAACGCTTCTATTTATTATATTACTCGTAAGTGCCTGCCAAGAAACAGCCAAAGAAAAGTCTGATAACAAAAAGGTGGATTCCTTGGAAATCAAGACCCAGCATGATATGGATTCGGCTCAAGAGGCCATCTTGAAAAAGATTGATGCCATGCCCGATGATGAAATTGTAGATGATAGTTTGGCACCTGAAAAGCCTACTAAAAAGTAATAAAATTTTTAGCGGGTGAGTACAAATTTTTCATCTTTTAGCATGAACTTTTGTTTGCCCACATAAAAGGATTCTCCATCATTCATTTTAGAGAGATTGACAATGTCTTGTTCAATGGTATGCACACTTCCACCCGTGCGCCGAGCAATTTCCAGATATTGCGTATTGACCCCATCGGCAGTGCCACATAGAATGATATGAATGGGTTTCTTAATCTTCCAAAGCAGCGGAAAGTCGCGACAATCACTGAGATTATCCGCAATCAATATCGCTTCACTACAATCTTTGCAAGTTTCGAAAGCTTTAATGAGTGCCTCAATATCATTCTCTGGGATGTCTCCTCCCCCATTGCCTTTGGCCATCACCTTACGTATTTCTTTAAACACATACTCGGGCGATTGTGGCGTTAAATGATAAATACCGCCAGTAGCCCCCATGGGTTTGGAAATATCGGGCCTGTTATCGCCATCATTAAATACTACAAAGGTCTTGACTCGTTTCAAATTACTATCCACGGCGGTCCAGGCGAGCAATTGCAAAATATACTGGGTCATGCTCCCCGTTACATCGGTTACTAGCAACATTTTATTCCAGTTGTTACGCCGCATTATTTTGTTGATGGTACTATCGGTGAAATATTTCTTATCCGCCATATAATACTTAAATGGATAATCATAGATCACACGTTTGGTATGCACTAGTAAGGTATCATAAATATTTTTACGTTTACGATTCCATATACCTGCCTTTTCATATTGAATACCTTTGCGCTTCTTCCATTTGGCTTTTGGCACGTAGTAATGCCCTACAATCACCTTTTTCTTCTTAACCTCTTCGATGGTATCCACCGGCTCCGGCTTGAAATTCGCATCTAAAAAATCGGCATCCTTCTTGGCTGTTTCTTTGGTGGTAGGCTGTTGAAAGAAGATCACGAATCCATGAAAAAACTTCTGGCATTCATCAGGGTTATGACAGCCTGTTTGGGCGATGAATTTCCATTTGATATTCGTGGCATTAAAAACTTGAGGGGCTATCTTTTTTAAATTCTCTAAACGCGTACGATTCAATTCGGGTTGATCGAAATTCGTTACCTGACGATACTCAGTATACACCAGATGAATTTCATATACCGCTTTGCCTTTGAGCGCTTTTGCCACCTGAGGATTCATGATGGAATCGTCGGCGAAATTCATTTTCAGAATGATTGCTGGAATTGACTTATCAGGACGCTGATACAAATCAACGGTAGATTGCTTCTCCCCCATCAAATAATCGACACTCACCAACTGGGCGTGCAGCATGGAACTCACATAGAATAGCAAGAGAAATAATATCTTCCGCATGGTGAAGCGAATTTAATGAAAAACTTTGCAGAAAAATAGGTATGGATTTAATAATTTGTATTGGATGGATTTAAAATTGTTCGGATTGTTTGGGATTGTTTGGATT
>CANLPK010000094.1 GCA_947492885.1 Bacteroidota bacterium | reverse complement strand
TCTGCTATCAAAATTTAAATGACAATGCCCGAGCCATCGTTTATTTTAAGCTAGGAATCGAGAACTGTATTCGTGAAGGACTTAACGACGAACTTTCCAGAGGATATTCTAATTTATCGGAAGTCTATATCAAGCTAAAGAAACCTGATAGTGCCATTTATTTACTTAACTTAGCCCTACCTCTCTCGCGTTCGGTAGGCATTTTAAATACCACTGCCGAATGTTATGAGCGACTGGCAAGAGCCCATGCATTAAAAGGTTCCTATTTTGAAGCATATTCAAATCAAGTGAGTTTTTCGGCGCTCAGCGATAGCTTGATTAATAATGAGAAAGTGAAGAAAATTGCTGAGATGCAAACAAAATACGAAACTGAAAAGAAGGAAAGTGAAATTGTATTGCTCAATGAACAGAATAAAACGAAGCTCGTAGAAAGAAATTTCTTTATCGCGGGAACGTTACTATTCCTTTTATTGGCTGGAGCCATTTTCATGGGTTTAGTTAAAACCCGCAAGGAGAAACGCAAAACGGAAGCCCTGCTTTTAAATATTCTACCTTCAGAAGTGGCCAATGAATTAAAAAGAACAGGAGCTTCAGAAGCAAAGCAATACAATCACGTAACTGTTTTATTCACCGATTTTGTAAACTTCACTGGAATAAGCGAGCAGATGAGTCCCACAGAACTTGTTAAAGAAATCAACCGAAACTTTACAGCTTTTGATGCCATCATTGAAAAGCAAGGACTCGAAAAAATAAAAACCATCGGTGATGCCTATCTCGCCGTATGTGGGTTGCCTAATGAAACAAGCAACCATGCAGAAAAGGTAATCAATGCAGCACTTGAGTTACAGCAATACATGAATAAAAGCAACGGGAAATTTCAGTTGCGAATTGGAATTCACTCGGGCGCTGTAGTTGCGGGCATTGTAGGTGTGAAAAAATTTGCCTATGATATTTGGGGCGACACAGTGAACACTGCAAGCCGTATGGAAAGCAGCAGTAGCGCAGGAAAAATCAATGTGAGTGAAGCAACTTATCAGCTTACATCAGATAAATTTATATTCACTTCAAGAGGTAAAATCGAAGCAAAACACAAAGGCTTTATTGACATGTATTTTGTAGACGGAATTCGTTAATTTAAAAATTACTTCAATAAAAAACCAATTACAATATTGAAATGTCAATACGGTAATTGGCTTTTGATTTTATATTAAAGAGTGACTTATACTCCAGATCCAGTGCCTCCTGATGAATAGGTTCCCTCAGTTGGTTTAATACTCAATACGGGGATATTGGCATGGTTCACCATTTGTTGCGCAAAGGCACCAAGGAAAATTCCAGTAATACGCGACTCATGTCCTGTATTGATTACCATTAAATCACAGTTATTGGCTTCTGCATATTCTAAGGCTGCTTTGGCAGTATTATCACCCTTGATGAGCGTGGTTTTTACAGGCAAAGTATGCTCATGCATCAAGTCCTCTACATTTTTTAATTTAATCTTAAACTTATTGATATCAGAAGGATCTGAGCTATCAAGTACACCAAGGATATGAATATTGGCGCTATATAAATCAGCTATTTTAATGGCTATATTTACTTTTTCACGGCTATGTAAGTCATTGTCAAAAGGCAATAAAATATTCTTAAATCCTAAGATATCTTTTTCTTTCTTCAAGGTAAGTACTGGAATTTCAGATAGTGTAACTACGCGTTGTGCGTTACTTCCAATAAATACTTCCTGATATCCTGAAATACCATGGGTGCCCATAACAATCAAGTCGATAGCATTGGTCTTGACATAGGCACGAATTTCGCTTTCTATATTACCTGAAGTGGTAAATAGCGTAGCATTTATTCCTGAATAGGCTTTTATCTTGTGTTGTAAATCTAACATCTTCTTTTCTGCCTCGGCTTTAATATCTCCAACTGGAGGCATTACCGATTTTGCTTCAGGCAATACAGAAAAATAATATTCATTGGATTCCATGACATGGATAAAATACAATTCGGCTTTTAATAACATGGCCATGGCGGCAGCAGTGTAGATAGCAAATTCCGAGGTCTCTGAGAAATCAACAGGGACCAAGATATGTTCAATTTTATGGCTCATAGGATAGTTAATTTAGGTTTACAATATAGAATAATTTTTTTATTTGACAGGAAGATTCAAGCCATCTTCATTTCACGTTACAAAATTAACTAATAAAGTGCTACATGGGGAGATTGATGATGCAAATCATTAATTTTCAAGGTATCACAAGAAGTTTTGACAATTAAAATTGCTATCCTATCATCAAGTGGGTATCAGGATAAGTAATATTTACTTCATCGCGCTTCACGCTCAATGCATAAGCAATGGAAAGAATTCCTACCCTCCCGATAAACATATTCAGCATCAATGTAAGTTTCGATGCTACCGTTAAAGAAGCGGTAATACCCATACTAAAACCCACATTGCTAAATGCGGAAACTTCCTCGAAAAGTAAACTAAAAAAAGGAGTCATGGGCTCGAGTAACTGAAGTAATAAAACACTTAAAAAAATTACCAGTGAGGCAATGAAATAAATACTAAATGCTTTTAAAATAAGTTGCTGACTAATATTCCGTTGAGCAATAGAGATAGTTTTCCGATTGCGTAAACCAGCAAATACCGTATTAATGATCACTGCAAATGAGGATGTTTTAATTCCACCTCCCGTACTTCCAGACGATGCTCCAATAAACATAATGACACAAATCACCATGAGTGATGGATAACTCGCATGGGCCAAATCAACAGTTGAAAAGCCTCCCGTACGCGCATTGGTAATTTGAAATAATGAAGTGATAATGCCTTCCATTCCGTTTTGATTTCTTAGTAAATTATTCTCTTCCGAAAAGTAAAAAACTAAACTACCTGCTACCAGAAGTCCTAAGGAAGTATTCAAAGCTATTTGTGTTGAAATTTTCCATTTCTTCCAAGGTAATGTAGCACGCATTCTTAAATTTTTGATAGAGAATATATCACGAATGGCAGGAAAACCTAATGCCCCAAAGAAAACAACTGCGGCCATTCCTAAATGTAAAATATACAAATGACTCACCGCCTCATTCTGAAAATTACCAGGAAATAAACTGAAACTAGCATTGCAAAATCCACTAATAGCATGAAAAACAGAAAAGTAAATATGTTGTGCTTCCGAAGTCCAGGTGTTTTTCTGCCATAATATATAAAGCATGATGGCGGCAACAAACTCAATAACGGCGGTTACAAAAATCACCTGTTTCCACTGAAACGAAGATCCTTCTACACTTTCACTATCGAACACCGTTTTCAATACTGATTGATGTTTTAAGCTCATGCCCTTGCGTATAAAGGATGCAAAAAAAGTGGCAAATGATATAATTCCTATTCCACCTAATTGTATTAAGGCCAAAATAATTAGTTGCCCCTTCGTATTGAAGAATGTAGCAATGTCCTGCACTTGCAATCCACACACACAACTTGCACTCACGCTGGTAAATAAGGCATCCAAATAATTTAATTGCTGGCCTGGACGATTCATTCCTGGCAACATCAGCAATACACTTCCAAGTAAGATCATCATCAAATACGCAGTGATAAATAAGGTAGCAGGGCGCAATTTCACAGTACTAAAATTACGACTGATGCCTTTGATAAATTCCTTGGCAACCAAAAAAAGCAAGTATAGCTGAATAAGGGCAGTATAAAAGCTTGTAAGATGTGGTAAATTAAATACTTCAAAAACCTTTTCCAATATGGTAAATCCGAAAAGCCATTCATTCACAATATCATATAGTAAAATACTGAGGAGGATGGCTTCTATCCAAGTAGAATTGATGAACTCGGTTCGCCGCTGACTAAAGAACAAACGAACAGTATAATTGAAGATGAAAAATAGAAAAACGGCTCGGTTAATATTTCGAAGCCAAACTTTTTCTTCCGCAGTATGTGTGAACCCATGATAATAAACAAAGGTTCCAATACTTAAAATGGAAACAAGGAAAATAAGGAAACGCAGTACAGATAGCACCGGTTGGCGATATTTATATTTAAATATGGCAATGGCCGATGGTCTGCTTTTCTTCAAATCTTGAATATTTTATTTGACCGTTGCGTTTACGTGAATACTGGTATCAATCTTCCCTTCTTTCTGCATCGACTCAAAAATCTCTTCCGGAGTTTTACCCAAATATTTACTGTTGATGATGCGTACATCATTGGCATATTCACCAATAGGGTATTTCTCCAAATACTTCATATAGTATTCACGAGCTTTGGCAGTATCGCCTTTATCGTTATCATAGATGTAGCCCAATCGGAATAGCGAAGTTGCTGCTTCTTTACTCTCAGCATAATTGCTAATTACTTTTTGATATTCCTGAATTGCAATCTCCAAATATTTAGCATCACCATTGCCAGCTTGCGCACTATTATAATTGGCAGCATTGAACAAATACTTTGAAGCCAAAGAGTCTTTTGGAAAATCATTTACAAATTTCTCGTATAAATGGGTTAAACTGTCAATATGCTGAGCATTGTACTCATCCCCATTTTTCTCCATTAGGTTAATATTCTCAACCATTTTCGAGCGACTTCCGCCCCCGCAAGAGCTATTCAAAACCAAGGCTCCGCAAAGCACTAAATAAAATAAATATTTCATATACCATGCGAATATAATGGATTATCGGGGAATCTTAAACAACTAGTATAATAGATTACAGAACCACCAATCACAAATAATAACGCTTAATTAAAACTTAAATCCCTTTCTTTGTATTTCAACTAACCATACAATGATTGTCAGCGTTTGCCGAAAGGCACACTTTAATGCAGCCCACCGATTAAATAACCCCACCTGGACTTCGGAAAAGAACCTTGAGGTATTTGGAGTTTGCAATAACCCCAATTACCATGGGCATAATTATGAGTTGATTGTAAAACTCACTGGCACCGTCGACCCAGAAACTGGCTATTTGTTCGACTTGAAAATACTAAAAGAAATTATAAAAGAAGCAATAGAAGACCGTTTTGATCATAAGAATCTCAACCTGGATACAGAAGAATTCAGGAACTTGAACCCTACTGCCGAAAATATAAGCGTAGTAATATGGGATATCCTAAGAAAGCAACTCGATCATAAATATCAACTTCATATTACACTTTACGAAACCCCAAACAATTACGTTGAATACCATGGATAACAAGAAACCAAGTGCCGAAGAGATAGGTGCTAACCATATTAGTACCAATACCGATACGCCCATGCGTTCGGATGCCTTTCAAATGGAAGATGAACTAAAAATTCAACTAATAGAAAAGCATTTTCGTGAAATTATGATTATCCTTGGGCTCGACCTCAATGATGATAGTCTTCAAGGAACTCCGGGTAGAGTTGCAAAAATGTATGTGACCGAAATTTTTCGTGGTCTCAATCCTCGCTTCAAACCTGAATCAAAGTTGTTTGAGAATAAATACAACTATGGTCAGATGTTGGTTGAGAAGAACATTACCTTTTACAGTAATTGTGAGCATCATTTCGTACCCATTTGGGGTGTGGCTCATGTGGCCTATATTGCCAATGGCCATGTAATTGGACTTTCTAAGATAAATCGTATCGTTCAATACGTTGCAGCACGCCCTCAAGTTCAAGAACGAATGACCTTGCAAATATTGAAAGAGCTGAAAGAAGCCCTTCAAACAGAAGATGTAGCCGTTGTTATTGATGCACACCATCATTGTGTTTCATCCAGAGGTATTCGTGATATTCAAAGCAGTACCATAACCTCCGAATTCAGTGGAAAATTTAAAGACGATGATAAATGTCGCACAGAGTTCTTTACTTATATCGCCAAGTAACAATTTGATGGATTCAAGGAAATATTAGTTATGCTTCTCATTTTCCGTCCCAAGAACCTGTTTCTAATTGCTTTGCTTCAATGCCTTATTCTAATTGAGGCGGGCGATTATAATTACCTCTTCTTCAATACTGCGAAAACTATATACCTATTGCTTTCTACCTTATTGATTGCAGCTGCCGGCTATGTAATAAACGATTATTTTGATGTAAAAATTGATCTCATCAATAAGCCAACAAAAGTGATTATTGGCAATAAAATACCGCGCAGATGGGCCATTATCATCCATGTAACACTTACCAGTATTGGATTGGGATGCGCTTGGCTTGTTAATATATATACCTTTATTATTGCATTGGTTTGCGCCCTCCTACTCTATGTGTACTCGGCAGCCTTCAAAAAACAATTTCTAATAGGTAATTTGGCAATTGCACTATTGAGTGCCCTGAGTGTATGGATTTGCAAAGCATATATCAATGAATTATTTACTGTTAAAATACTCGCTTATGCAACGTTTGCGGCCTTGTGTACCTTTATTAGAGAAGTTATCAAGGATTTGGAGGATGAGAAAGGTGATGCTGTATTTCAGAGTAATACCCTTGCAATAAATTTAGGGTTGAGAAAAACAAAAAAAATAATTCTAGCCAGTGCCATCATCCTATTAATTGGAATAATATTTTACCCTTTGCTCGTCCCATCATGGGTCATCATGCCTGATTTTCTTCAATTTGCCTACCCATTATACCTATGGATTGGAGCCGGAATTCCACTTATTTACTTCATCATTAAGCTAATAAAATCCGACAAACAAAAGGACTTTGCCCAATTGAGTAGACTCATGAAACTTATCATGTTGATAGGTATCTTTTCCATTGTGCTTTGTTAATTATATTTGCAATCATTATATGATTATTCTTGGTTCGAAATCGCCGCGTAGAAAACAACTGCTTATAGAAAGTGGTTTTGAATTCATTGTGAAAGAATTTGAAGTGGATGAAACATTCCCCGACCACCTTAAAAAACAAGAGGTGCCGCTTTTTTTAAGCCGTAAAAAAGCCGAAGCGTATGACGAATCGCTCAACGATGTGGTGCTCATTTGCGCAGATACTATCGTATGCGTAGATGATCAAATATTGAATAAACCTACCGATTTTAAAGACGCTTTCCAAATGCTCAAACTTTTGTCTGGTCGCATGCATGAGGTGTATACCGGCATTACCCTTCGACGCGATGACGAGTATAAAAGTTTTTATGAAAAAACGGATGTTTTTTTCAAGGATTTAACTAACGATGAAATCGAACAATACATCAAGCATTTCAGCCCTTACGACAAGGCCGGATCCTATGGAATTCAAGAATGGATCGGATATATTGGTGTAGAAAAGATTGTTGGATGCTACTATAACGTAATGGGAATGCCTGTTTCACGCCTATACAGTGAGCTCCTCGACTTTCATCCAAAGATTACCAAGTCTGTTATTTTCACTTAAAAAAATTCCTTAAAAACAAACTGATTTTCATCAGTTTTCACATTGTCAAAATACTGTCATATTAAGTATTGGCGGTACTTCCATGGGTTTTAGCGGGCTATATTTGTGCACGGAAATATTCCATACTATAACCCATCATGCCAACCAAAACCATACTTGTATTTTTCTTATTTATCGGACTCATTACAAAAGCTCAAACTCAAATCAACGATTCAGCTTCAATCGGAGCGAATTATGCCAATCAAACTTTTTATAGCTTAGCCAACGGTACTATCTCAAGCATCGATAATAGCGACTGGGACTTAGCCTTTCATGCAGATAAACGTGAAGCTTCTATTTTTGTAAACAGCAAAAAAGATGTGAAACTATATCTCGCAAGCAACGATACCACCAAATGGAATAGTTTAGATACCACGAACAGAACCGCAAAACAATTTCACAATAGCGATAGCAGTTGGCTTTTTGGAGCTTTCAATCGCGAAGTAACTGCTGGAGGATTCGAATATGGTTGGGGAACTTACAATTCAACAACTCATGAAATTTATGCTAACAAAATTTATTTCATCAACTACGGATTGAACCTTTGGAAAAAAATAATCATTTGCAAACATGATGTAAACTATCGTTATACATTTCGTTACGCCAACCTCGATGGAAGTAACGAAGTAACTACTGTAATTACCAAAGCCAATTATCCAAACAGAAATTTCATTTACTATAACCTAAGCACCAATGCAATCTTAAATCG
Organism: Bacteroidota bacterium; assembly: GCA_947492885.1. Classification (GTDB taxonomy): domain Bacteria; phylum Bacteroidota; class Bacteroidia; order UKL13-3; family UKL13-3; genus CAINMV01. The sequence goes on along the minus strand of CANLPK010000094.1, from coordinate 3,595 downwards.
CGAACCCGATTTTGGTTCTTACGATTTGATCTTTCATCAATACGAAGAAGAAATTCCATCTTATTACAAAGTTACTGGTGTTCAATTAAACAGAAATGTAAAAGCGAAAAAAGTATACCCTGTTAACAATGTAGTTGCTGCCACCCCATCGGGTGTAATGCTTAGTAAAAATATTAGTGTTATCGGTCGCGATTGGAAAGCCTATGATGTTAACCTATCAAAATGGTCGATCGAAGATTCAACAGTTTATTTCGTACAAGATGTTGCTGGTGCAAAAATTTGGAAAATTGTTTTCACAGGATTTTCAGGTGGCACCACAGGTAGAATGTATTTCACCAAAACAGCCTATACCTCAGGAGTAAAAAATAATAGCGTTACTACACTTGGAATTTATCCTAACCCAAGTAACACTTCAAGCACATTACATTTCTTCGCCAATCAAGATGAAGCAGTCAATGTGCGCATCAGCGACCTCAGTGGACGTGACATTATTGACACAAAAATTAATGCGACCAACGGATTTAACGATTATATCATTCCAACTCAGAATTTAAACAATGGTACCTACTTGGTACAATTGCAAACTGCAGACGGATTAGTATCTCAAAAATTAATAGTAAATCGTTAAGCCCTTTTAGCACACACTATGAGAATATTCTGTTGCATATTGTTTTTTATAATACTGAAGTTTTCACTTCAGGCGCAACAGTTATTGATTGTTGATTCGAGTGCTGCTCCTGTGGCTGCAACTGTTGAAGCATTCAATTTGAAAGACCACTCTAAAGTAAAAGGCGTTGCCGAGAATGGTAAGTTCGTACTTCCTGGTACTGGCACATTTAATATTCGAATACACGCCCTTGGTTTCGAAGATTATAAGGGTACACATATCATTACTTTGATTGAACCAGTACTAATTGTTTTAGAAAGCAATGCGAAAGTTATTGAAGATATCGTAGTGACTGGTGAGCTTGGAAGGAAAACCCCAAAGAATGCCGTTATCCCAATTAAAGTAATCGACAGTAAAAAAATTGCCTTGATGGGTGCACAAAACCTACGCGATGTGCTTACCAACGAAGCCGGCATACGAATTAGTCAAGACAATATCTTAGGAAGCAGCATTAGTATGCAAGGCATTAGCGGTGAAAATGTTAAAATTCTAATTGATGGAGTTCCTATCATTGGCCGTCAAAATGGAAATATTGATTTATCGCAAATTGATATGAGCAATGTAGAGCGCATCGAAGTTATTGAAGGCCCTATGAGTGTGAACTATGGAACCAATGCACTGGGTGGAGTTATTAATATCATCACCAAAAAAGGATCAACTCAGAAGAATTCTTTAGCCCTGAAAACTTACTATGAATCAATTGGAACCTACAATACCGGAATCATTGCCAATACCCATATCAAGAAAGTAAGCATTCAGGCCACCGCCTCGCGCAACTTCTTCGATGGCTGGAGTACCACCGATAAATACGAAGCATTCCCAATTAAGCACCTTGCGGATACCAATCGTTTAAAAACCTGGAAACCAAAAACCCAATACAATGCTGGCATTAACTTGGGATATAAATTTAAAAATTGGGATTTCAAGTCACGCACCGTTGCATTCGATGAGTCAATTTTAAACAGAGGAATACCCCGTGCTCCCTACTTTGAAGATGCTTTCGACGACATTTATCATACTCGCCGTTTTGACAATACCCTACAAGCCAATTATTCGAAAGTAGCAACCACTTTTAGCAATACGCAACTTTCTTACAACTACTACAAGCGAATTAAGAACACCTATTATTCGGATTTAACCACACTTGAAAAGCAATTATCAACCAATATTGGAGATCAGGATACTTCTAAATTTGCCTTGTTAAATCTACGTTCTACCTACCTTTCTACCTTCAAAAAAATTAATTACGAAACAGGAATTGATATCAATATAGAAAGTGCTTCTGGTTTGCGTTTTAAAAACAGCCGCCAATCCATAAGCGACTATGCATTATTTGCAGTAGGGGAATACAGTTTGAATAGCGCATTAACTATACGTGGCGGCTTGAGAGGTGCATACAATACCAATTACCATGCTCCAGTATTGCCTTCATTTAATGCAAAATGGTATATAAACCCTCGAAACGTTATCCGTGCTAGTTTCTCTGAAGGCTTTAAATCGCCTTCATTAAAAGAACTCTATTTCTATTTTGTAGATTTCAATCACGATATCGTAGGAAATACCAACCTAAAGGCTGAAACTTCGAAGAGCGTTAATTTACAATACAATTTCACTACCATGCTTGGTAAGAAGTTATTAAAAATAGAAACCAAAGCATTCTATAATCATATCAATAACCTAATAACCTTGGCTCAACTTCAAGGCTTAAGTTATACTTATGTAAATATTGGAGTATATAAAACTACAGGCCTGCAAACAATTGGAGATATTACCCTAGGAAATTTAAAAATCAATGCAGGAGTAAATATAGTAGGTCGTTATAACCAATTAGCAAGCAATGCTCAGGTGGCTAAATTTAATTTCAGTCCAGAATATATAACAAGCTTGAGCTATCAAATAACTCGCTTTTACACCCATATCAACTTATACTATAAATTCAATGGCAAACTTCAAACTTACGTTTTAAACAGCCAAAACAATTTAGAAATCCAAGATGTAGGAAGCTACCATTGGGCTGATGCTTCTATCACTCAACCCTTCAGCAAAACCTTCTCTGTTGGAGCTGGAGTTAAAAACATATTCAACGTTCAAAACATTCAAACTAGCACTGGCACTGGTTTTCATCAAACAGGAAATCAAATGCCAATTGGAGCTGGAAGATTTTATTTTTTCAGCATAAACTATTTACTTCAAAAATGAAACATCTCATAATATTGTGTAGCGCCCTGGTGATTTTATTCACTGCCTGTCAGAAAGGGGAATTGCCTGTATCAAAGGCCGATAGAGGAACTTGTGTAACCACCATGCTTGATTTGGGCACCAATTATAAAAACCAAATTTGGTATAAGCTCAAAGGCAATAAAGTGGTTACTATGAATAGTCGCAACGATTGGGATTTAGCCTTCGAATCGGGCGACAAAGGCAATCACGTGCTCTTGAATTCTGCTAAGTTGATGTTTGCAGTGAATACTTTCAAACAAAATTTTGCTGATGTTTCTATTAACGATACAATCGGTTTTAGCACAAAAAAACAACCTGATGATGTATCAGTTTTAAATGCAAGTGTGATTGGAGTTTTCGAAAATAGCAATAGTAATGTATTCCTTATTGATTTAGGTGTTGATGAAAGTAACCTTCCGATAGGACTCAAGAAATTGCAACTTGTAGAAAATACATTAACCAAATTCAAATTAAAATTCTCCAATTTAGATGGAAGTGATTTTCATGAAACAGAATTCTCAAAAGATAATACCTATAACTACCTTCACTTCTCGCTACTTCAAAACACATTACAAACAAGTGTAGGCGCTCCAAAAGAGAACTATGATTTGGAATTCACTCAATACACCCACGTCTTTGATACTTCTGGGCAATTATTGCCTTATTTGGTGCAAGGAGTGATTATCAATAGCAATAAAGTTGAAGTAA
>CANLPK010000093.1 GCA_947492885.1 Bacteroidota bacterium | reverse complement strand
TGCGGTTTCCATCGGTTAATAAACCAAAGCTGGTTTATCCCGACATGAGATCCGTTCCGTACGAACCATTCGATAATGCACAAAAAATTGTGCATGCTATCAGGGAACACGATCATTTGATCATGCATCCTTACCATACATTTGATTATGCAGTAAGGTTTATTAGGGAAGCAGCACTCGACCCACAGGTAACCGAAATAAAAATCACTTTATATCGTTTGGCTAAGAACTCTAATATTGCCAATGCCTTAATAAGTGCTATAAAAAATGGTAAGCAGGTAACCGTTATTATGGAACTCAAGGCGCGATTTGATGAGGAACATAATATCTATTGGGCTAATAAAATGCAAGAAGCAGGAGCAAGGGTTATCTTTACTTCGCCTAATCAAAAAGTACATTGTAAAATGTGCCTCATTAAGAGAATTGAGAAGAAAAAACCAGTTTATTATTTGCAATGTGGTACGGGTAACTATAATGCCGATACCTCTAAAATATATTCTGATATATCACTCTTCACATTAAATACTAAGCTCACGAAAGACGCCTTAGAGATATTCAAGTATTTAACCACGAGCAATTACAAGCCTAAAACAACATTTATTCTTGCGGCTCCTTTTAATCTTCGAACCGAAATTTTGGCACTTATCGATAATGAAATCGCAAATGCTAAAAAAGGAAAGGAAGCCTATATAAATATCAAACTCAATAGCCTTTCGGATACTGGGGTTATTGAACAACTTTATAGAGCCTCTGCAGCAGGTGTGAAAATAAAATTAATTGTACGGGGTATATGTTGTTTGGTACCTGAGAACAAACTTTGTTCAAAAAACATTGAATGTAAAAGTATTGTAGGCAAGTATCTTGAGCATTCCCGTTTCTTTATTTTTGGTAATAATAAGGACCCTAAAATTTATATTGCTAGTGCCGACTGGATGGAACGTAATTTCTTTTCACGTGTTGAAACAACGATACCCATTTTGAGTAAAAAAATCAAAAAACAGGTTGAAAAGATTTTCGAATTGCAATGGAGCGATAATGTACAAGCGCGACATATGGATTTGCCAAATTATAATAAACTGTATGAATCAACTGCAGATAATCAAATAAACTCGCAGCTCGCTTTATTTGATTTGATGAAGAATTTCGGTGGAAAATCAATCTAAGTTTTTTCGATTCGAAATTTAGAATTTCAAACCTAAAAATTTTAAATTAAAAGATTACGGTTTAAAAAATTGGTATGCTTGAGATGAGATATCACTAATAACATCAGCTAAATCTTGAACCTTCTGGCCTTTGGTCATAATCGTGATTAGGTAGGTATGGGCTCCAGTATATACAATACCTGACTCGTGCAATTGACGAACATTTCCAGATACATTTTCACCAAATTTATGAGCAACTACTACATTACTTGGGAGCTCACGAGTAAGACCTCTGGTGAATGTTGAATTAGATAATAAGGTAAGCGCATATTGTGAATTTTTCACGTTCAAGTAGGTCGCATTATACAGCACTCTCATAAACTTAGAATAATCGCTGGCTGTTATGGTATATCGTATATTTTGCATATCCATCTTTTTTACTCCAAGGGTCATGAATAATTTGTTCAGCTCATCTATATCCAATTCACGATTCAATAATAAAGTTGCAAAATTATCAGAACGCACAATCATAGGATAAAACAAGTCGCTAACTTTATATGGTGTATTAGGTCTAATGGTTACGTCTTTATATGATTGTCCAGGCACTTCCACATTATTATCGAGTACCAATTGCTTGTTCAATATTTCTGGATGTTCTTCCGATTTTTTCAAGTAACACATAAATACAGCTAACTTCATTAAGCTACCTGGATAATATCCTTCCGTATCATTTACTTCAATCCAATTGTCATTATCCATATCGTTTATATAAACTGAGGCCGATTGCACTTTGCCACTTTGTTTGCCAGCGTCAATGATTAACTTTAATGAATTATCCAAGGTTGAAAGTTCAGCAGCAGGGGTAGTGGTTTCAATTAATAATATAGGGCGGGTAAAACCTTCGCTTGAAGAACGTACAACGCGTTTCTCGTTTTTTTGTGATGCCGGTGCTGCATTTTGTTTAGAAGCAGCGCCTTGATTATTATTGGCCTCTTGTCCATTAACACCAGAACCGGTGCCCGAATAAGCGCCAACAACTCCATTGGTACTCTTGCCATTTAGAATTACCTCTTTTAATACTTTTTCCTTCTTGTCTAGCATATAAAAGAATACTAGCGATGTACAGAGTAAGGCAATAAGGAAATAATATGCTGGAAATTGTTTTTTGAAGTATTCTACCATAATATGAGTTTCGATTAAAAAGATTACAAACGAACTTTCCCTGTGTTTGTCGAATTGATTTTAAAAGGTTGCTTTAATGTGGAATTATTTTAATTAAGGCTAAGTTTTATATTTTTTATTAATATGCTACAAATAACAACCATTTACCCAATTCAAAAAGATAGAATTGTAAACAATTGAAGCAGTCAACACCAATAATGACTAAAAAAGTAAAGATAGCATTCAAACCATGTCTTTCGCATGTCTAATGTCATAAATTATTAAAACCAGTGAAATTTTTTCGTGACAAATACATAATTATTTTTATCTTTCGACCTTAAGTAATACATAATATGATTTTTTTAGAAGCCTTATACGGTAGCCAATACAGCGAAATTTCCAAAAACGGGAAGGATGGTAATAAAGGCCGGTTGAATGGAAATGTAATTCTTAGTGCCATTATCTTAATGGTAACAATTTCAGGTTTCCTTCTAATGTGTTCATTATTTAAGATTCATTGGTATAGCCAAAGCTGGATTCCTGGACTTAGTGGTAAGGCGCTAGGTAGAATTCTTGGTTTGGTGATGTTTTTTTCAATATATAATGTGGTAAGCAAATCGATAGGAAATGAAGCACGATTCAGAGAATACGTTAAAAGGTTCCTCGCTTACCCCGAAGAGATTCAGAAAACTGCTAACAAAATGATCATGTTGCGTTTTGCTGTCAGCCTTATTTTTTTCATCATCATGGTGTTTATTTACTAACTTAATTTTCAACAGAAATTTGCTTTTCTTTGTGTTCTTCATGCGAAAGATTTCATATCTCTTTTTATTGGTTTTTCTTATCTTAATTATCGGTTACTCTTGCTCCCGCATTGGCCAATCCGATTCGGAAAAATCGCCATACCTTAATCATCAGGCTTCTGTTACTTATGTTGGGAAGGAAGTGTGTAAAGGCTGCCATATGGATATTTACAATACCTTTTCGGAAACAGGTATGGGCAAATCGTGGGATTATGCTTCACATCAAAAATCATCTGCAAATTTTAATGCCAGTACTCTAGTATACGATACCTTACATAATTTGTACTATCACCCGCAATGGAATGGAGATACCCTACAAATTATGGAATTTCGACTAATTGGAAAGGACACGATTCATCGTCGAATTGAGAATATTAAATATATTGTAGGGAGCGGGCAACATACCAACTCCCATATTTTTGATGTTAATGGATTTTTATATCAGGCACCATTAACTTATTATACCCAAATGGGCCAATGGAATTTGCCTCCCGGCTTTGAAGGTGGGCATAATTCAAGATTTGGTCGCGCCATTGAACCCGAATGTATGTCGTGCCATAACTCGCTTCCTGTTTTTGATGATCAAAGCTTAAATAAATATGATAAAGTTGAGCTTGGACTCAGTTGCGAAAGGTGTCACGGCCCAGGGAGTATGCATGTTCAGGAAAAACAAAAAGGGAATATGGTAGATATCAAAAAAGATATTGATTATACCATTGTGAATCCTGCAAAACTACCATGGGCGCTGCAAATTGACGTTTGTCAAAGATGCCATTTACAAGGCAATGCTGTATTGCAAGAAGGTAAGTCGTTTGCCGATTTTCGCCCTGGCATGAAGCTAAGTACCATAGCGGATGTATATATGCCTCGTTTTACGGGCGATGATTCAAAATTTATTATGGCATCACATGCAGAAAGGCTTCAAAAAAGTGCCTGCTTCCTCAAGAGCAATACACTCGACGATAAAGGAAGCAACGGATTGAAACTTACCTGTATCACCTGTCATAACCCGCATGTAAGTGTAAAGGTAACTGGGAAAGAAATTTTTAATAATGCCTGTATTAAATGCCATCAAGAAAAGAAGTGTACTGCTATTCCAACCGAATTGTCAAAAGCAAATAATGACTGCGTAAAATGCCATATGCCACAAAATGGCACCCTCGATATCCCCCACGTAACGGTTCACGATCATTATATTAGAAAGCCTATTACCCATAAACAAATTGAAGGAATTCAAAAATTTGCGGGTATATCCTGCATCAATAATAGCCAACCCACCGCAGTTTCTAAAGCAGAAGCCTATTTAAATTATTTTGAGAAATTTGATTCCAAACAATCACTATGTTTAGACTCGGCATTTTATTTCTTGCAATCATGCCCAAGTGAAAATGCACTTTGGATTCACTACTACTACCTCAAAGAAGATTATACCAATTTAATTTCCTATTCTCGGAAGTTGAATCGAGCGCTGCTCCGCGATTCCTGGACAAGTTACCGAGTAGGGGAGGCCTATATGAAACAGGAAAAATATGCGGAAGCTGAATCATGGATCGACCAAACTGTTTTATTAAAACCTAAGCAGCTCGCCTTTCTTTTGAAACAAGGCAATGTGAAATATCATTTGGGTAAAATTGCAGAGGCGCAAAAAACATTCGAGCAAATATTAATTCTCAACCCCAAATATCCCGAAGCATGGAATAGCTTAGGGCTTATCATTTGCAATAAAGGACAAGGCGATTTGAATAAAGCACTAAGCTATTATCAACGAGCCTTGCAGCTTGATCCAGATATGGAGAATGCCTTGATTAATTGTTTGGATATTTACAATGCTCAAGGCAATAGAAAAGAATTCCTTGGTTGTTTGCAACGATTGTATAAAATAGCCCCCAAGAACCCAATTTTAATGCCAATGTATTCCCAATTTCAAATAAAATAAGGGGGCGATATTTTCTTTAAATTGTGGGTAACCAAGAATAAATATCGTTACATTTTCAATGCGAATAATGTAACTTCGCAATCCTTTTAAAAAATGATTTATAGGCAGAAAAAATTGATCACAATAGGCTCTCTGGTGAAAACCCACGGAGTGCAAGGAGCCATGGTATTGCGCTTGATTCAAGGCTATAACCCATCGATTTTAAACAAATCAAATTATTGCTTTTTAAATATTCGCAATAAACCCGTACCCTTCAAACTAGAGGAAGTACAAGAGAGCAATCTCACCGATATCATTGTGCAATTGGATAGCATCGCATCGAAACCCGATGCAGAAGATTTTCTAAATTATCAATTGTCGATTGAACGAAAAACGCCTATTCGTAAGAAAAAAACGGATAATATTTTATTGCTTATTGGCTACTCGGTTTATAATACTGGAAAGCTTATTGGCACTGTCATCAATATTGAGAATCATGGGAAGCAATTCCTTTTGGTACTCGAAGACGACTTACTCATCCCGGCACATGACGACCTTATTGAATCGATTGATGATGCAAAAAAAACCATATATATGAAACTGCCTGATGGGTTGGTTTAGCATTTTTTTTACTAATATTGAAGCACTATTGAACCATGCTGTTAATCACATTTTTTAATCATTTCGGGAAATATTTATTGTTTTTGAAAGGCATCTTTACGCGGCCAGAGCATTTGAATGTGTATGTACGACGCACCCTCGATGAAATGTATATTATTGGAAATGGGTCCCTTACCATTGTGGCCATCATCTCCATTTTTACTGGAGCGGTTACCACCGTTCAAACGGGCTATCAGTTGCTATCCGATTGGCTTTCACGTACCGTTATTGGTTCTATCGTTTCCGATTCGGTAATCTTAGAATTAGCCCCAACCATTACCTCGTTGGTACTGGCTGGTAAAATTGGATCAAGTATCGCCTCCGAAATTGGCACCATGAAAGTAACCGAACAAATTGATGCCCTCGATGTGATGGGAATTAATTCACGTGGTTATATCGCCTTACCAAAAATCATCGCCGGATTAATTATGATTCCTTGCTTAATTATCATCGCCATGTTTTTAGGTATCAGTGGTGGCTATTTTGCAGGTAAATTCTCTGGAATCCTTACTCCTGAGCAATTCATTGAAGGCGCTCAAAGCTCTTTCCGAACTTTTACCTTGCAATTCTCTATCATCAAAAGCTTCACCTATGCATTCATTATCACCTCAGTTTCAGCTTATCATGGGTATCAGGTTACGGGTGGGGCACGTGAGGTAGGACAAGCAAGTACGCGTGCAGTGGTTTATAGCTGTGAGCTCATCCTTTTTAGCGATTATTTACTCGCTCAGTTGATGCTTTAATTAGGTTATTTTCAATAACCATTTTTAGCTTAGAATCAGTCCATTTAATAGCCTCATTTCACGCTCGCAATTAACATCTGAATTGTTAGTATCTTTTGCCCTGAAATAGCAATAAAATTAGTACTTTTGAACCTCTTATAAACCGTTTAAGAATCTCAAATTTATTAACCCGAATAGCATCCTTTTTGAAGTCGAAAATTGACCCATAAAATGGAGTGTGTAAAGTAGTATGGCAGAAGATAAAATTATCCAGATTAACATTGAAGATGAAATGAAGACCGCCTACATCGATTATTCGATGTCGGTTATTGTATCGCGTGCATTACCTGATGTACGAGATGGTCTGAAACCGGTTCACCGTCGCGTGCTTTATGGCATGAGTGAATTGGGAATGGCTTCCAACAAACCGTATAAAAAATCAGCCCGTATTGTGGGGGAAGTTTTAGGTAAGTATCACCCCCATGGCGACTCATCAGTTTATGATACCATGGTACGTTTGGCTCAAAGCTGGAGTGTACGTTATCCGTTTGTAGATGGGCAAGGAAACTTTGGTAGCATCGACGACGATCCTCCAGCTGCAATGCGTTATACGGAAGTTCGTATGCGTAAAATCGCCGAAGAGATGCTTGTTGATTTGGAAAAAAATACGGTTGATTTTCGTCCGAATTTTGATGATAGCTTAACGGAGCCCACAGTATTACCTTCTAAAGTTCCTAACCTTTTGGTGAATGGAGCAAGTGGTATTGCGGTAGGTATGGCCACCAATATGGCGCCTCATAATCTTACTGAGGTATGCGATGGTGTTATGGCCTATATCGATAATAAAGATATTACCATTGAGGAGTTGATGAAATTTATCAAGGCTCCCGATTTCCCTACAGGGGCGATCATCTTTGGTTATGAAGGTGTGAAAAAGGCATTTGAGACAGGAAAAGGACGAATTGTGATGCGTGCCAAAACCAATTTTGAAATTGCACCAAACGGGAAAGAGCAAATCATTATCACGGAAGTTCCATACCAAGTTAACCCTGCTACATTATTGAGCAAGGTAGATAATTTGGTATCCGAGAAAATCATTGATGGACTTAGTGCTGCTCGTGATGAGAGTGACCGTGATGGAATGCGCATCGTTTTTGACTTAAAGAAAGATGCTGTTGCAAATATTGTTCTCAATAAATTATTTAAATATACTGAGCTACAAACTTCTTTCAGTGTAAATAATATCGCGTTGGTTAATGGCCGTCCGATGTTGCTAAACTTAAAAGAATTAATTCATTATTATGTAGAGCATCGTCATGAAGTAGTAATTCGTCGTACACAATACGAACTCGATGAAGCGATGAAACGTGCTCATATCCTCGAAGGATTGATCATTGCTGTAGATAATTTGGATGAGGTAATTAAAATTATTCGTGATTCAAAAACTCCAGACGAAGCCAAAGAACAGTTGATGGCTCGTTTCAAATTGAGCGATATTCAATCGAAAGCCATTCTTGATATGCGTTTGCGCGTATTAACTGGTTTGGAAATTGAAAAATTACGCGCTGAATTTGCTGAGTTGATGTTGTATATAGATAGTTTGAAAGCCATCTTAGCTGATGAAGGAATTCGTATGGGAATCATTAAAGATGAATTGCTCGATATAAGAACCCGATTTGGTGATGAGCGTCGTTCGCATATCGAATACACTGCGGATGATTTAGATATTGAAGATTTAATTGCTGATGAGGCAGTGGTAATTACCATCTCTCATCTTGGATATGTAAAACGTACCAGTGTTAATGAATACCGAACTCAAACTAGAGGTGGACGAGGAAGTAAAGGCGTTTCGAATAGGAGTGAGGACTTTGTAGAATACTTATTTGTTGCTACAACACATAATTACCTCCTATTATTTACAGAGCAAGGCCGTTGTTTCTGGCTTAAAGTATACGAAATTCCAGAAGGGGAGAAGAGCGGAAAAGGAAGAGCCATTCAAAATATGGTGAACATCCCTGCCGATGATAAAATCAAAGCGTATATCAACGTGAAGAAATTGAGTGATGAAGAATACGTGAAAAACAACTATGTGGTGATGTGTACCAAGAATGGTATCATCAAGAAAACCATGTTGGAAGATTACTCTCGCCCACGTACTAATGGTGTTAATGCCATTACCATTCGTGAAGGTGATATGTTATTAGAGGCACGTTTAACCTCAGGTAACGACGAACTCATTATTGCAAAACGCTCGGGAAAAGCCATTCGCTTCAACGAAAATTTAGTTCGCGATATGGGCAGAACCGCCAGTGGTGTAAAAGGGGTAACACTTGAAAATGCTGATGATTATGTAGTTGGTATGATTGCCATCAAACAACAAAGCGATACCATTTTGGTGGTGAGCGAAAATGGTTATGGCAAGCGTACCGACCTAGAAGATTATAGAATCACAGGACGTGGTGGTAAAGGAGTATCAACCCTTAAAACTACCGAGAAAACTGGAAGTTTGATTACCATTAAGAATGTTTCTGATGTCGACGATTTAATGATTATGACCCGCAAGGGAATCACCATTCGATTGGCGGTAAAAGAAATGCGCGTAATGGGAAGAGCTACTCAAGGAGTGCGTTTAATAAATCTTCAAGATAAGGATTCTATTGCTTCAGTAACTGTATTGGAATCGGCCGGAGAAATAGAAGGGGAGGAGTTGATTGACGGAACAATAACGGTGGATATTGTGGTAGATCAAGAAACGGATTTAACTGCTATGAATGATACCGATGCAACCCCATCGCCTGAAAACCCTACTGAGTAATAACTGCAAGCTTTGAACAATTAACTGTTTAAAAACTGTTAATGTTTTTAGGATTTGTAAATTTGGATTTTAATTTGAGCGCTATCAATCATTTCAAACACATTTATAAAATGAAATTTTTCAAACACGTTTTTTTAATTATCGCAATGGCTACTACACTTGTAGCTGCTGCACAAAAATCAAATATCACTACCGCCCAAATTAGCTTACGCGATCGTGATTATAAAGAAGCTAAGAAATATATCGATTTAGCGGCTGCCAATGAGGAAACTAAAAACAATCCGAAAATGTGGTATACCCGTGGCGACGTGTATTTTGCTATTGCAATCGACACCACCGTTGTTGGACAAGTATTAAGATTAACAGATCCTGAACCAGCTTATAAATCGTTGGAATCATATATTAACTGCTTGAAAACTGGTGATGAGAAATTCTCAAAAGCAGCGCTTGGTCAGATTGCTGGTGATCCTGGAAAGGTTTTAGGAATTGCTCCTTATGTTTATAATGAAGGATTGATGGCTTTACAACGTCAGAATGATGGTAAAGACCCCAATGGATTTGCTACAGCAATTCGTTATTTCGAATTAATTCTAACTGCTTTCCCTTATGATAAAGGAAATAAAATTAAAGCTGCCAATACCGAGTTATCAGAGAATATGGTAACGAAGAATACTGGTAAGGTAGCTTATTTTAAAAAGGACTGGCCTTTAGTAAATAAATATCTGGTGAAATTGGCAAATGAAAATTTCGCTGATGCTGACGTATATATTACATTAAGCAAAGCCTTCCAGGAACAAGGTGATACTGCTAGCGCAATCAAGTATGTTGAAATTGGAAGAAACTTATTATCTGAAAATCAAGATTTGATAACAGAAGAATTAGTGCTTTATAGTTTAACACGCCAAGGAGATAAATTAATTGAAAAATTAACCAAGGCCATTGAAAGCGATCCTAGTAACTCTAAATATTATTACTATCGTGCAAGTACTTATGAAGGTCTTTTCAAGAATGATATTAAACGTACCGATTATTTAGATAAAGCAGAAGCTGATTATAAAAAATCGTTGGAAATTGATCCTAATGATGCGGATGTAAATACCTTATTAGGTATCATGTATTTTAATAAAGCGGTTCCAATTATTAACGAACGTGAAAATACCGACAACGAAAAACAAAAGAAGAAGTTTGATGATTTAGATAGACAAGCAACTGAACTTTTAAATATTTCAATCAAATATTATGATGCTTCCTTAAGTATTAAAGGTGACGATATTGATGTGTTGAACTATTTAAAATATGCGTATGCTCAATTAAGAAATATGGAAAAAGTTTCTGAAATTGGTAAGAAGATAGAAGCATTAAAAGCTTCAGGTAAATAATAAAAAGGACGGCCGGAATGATACCTTATTCCGGTTTTCTTTTAACCATATTATTTAACATAATATAAATTATAAGACATTTGCAATATCGCAAAATACAGCATTGATGGGGTTTTTAAAGATTTAATGGAATTTATAATTAGTCCACCACAACACTTATACCAAGGTAAATAACTGGGTTTTTTCTGTCGGTAGAAATTAAAGTGATTCGTTTGTTATTAATTCCTTTAGTAACACCTGCCGTATTGAAAATAACTTTCAGTTGTACCGTTTTCCCCGGTGCAATTTTATCATTGCCTAAAATAGCTTCGGTGCATCCACAAGACGATTTTACCTGGTGAATAAACAAGGTATCAGTACCGGTATTTTTTATTTCAAAAGTATGGGTCTTGATATCCCCTACTTTGATTTTGCCAAATTCAAAACTACTTTCTTTTAAAAAGATGGTTGCATTGTTTTGATGTGTGGTATCGAAATACTCTAAAATCTCTGCACTCACAGTTAACCATTTTATAGGGAAATCTTTATCATCGGTAATTATTTTGAATTTCTCCAATTTGAATCCAAATTCATTCACCAAGGTGGCATTATAGTTTAAATAAATAACGCCTTCTTGATGGGGCAAAATAATACTTGGTGAAGCGGCACAGACTAAATACGCTGGTGTTTGAAATTCATCAACCTTGATGGTATCATCGCTATTATTGAAAAAACTTATTTCCTTTTGCTTAAGCGATACGTTATTATGAATCTTATCGAAATTCACGTGCGTCTGCCCAAATAATATACGGCCGATAGGAAGGGTGTTCCTCGATTTTTGAGTCTTGTATGGATCTACACAACGTCCTTTAATTTCCAATACCTGTATATTGGGCTCTGCATTGCTTTCAATGCTAATGGTTTTATCAAATGATTTTTCGAGTGGAAAGCATTCGAAAAACACAATGATCTTACCTCTCTTGCCAGGTAGTACCGGTAAGGAATCCCATTGTGGTTTTGTACAGCCGCAGCTTGTTGTAACTTTCTTTAACTTGATTGGTTTCTTGCCAGTATTCGTAAAATAAAATTCGTGCGCGGTTTTTAGGCTAATTACAACACTTCCAA
>CANLPK010000092.1 GCA_947492885.1 Bacteroidota bacterium | reverse complement strand
ACGAACACACTCATAATTGCAGGTGGCGCTTCGTTGGCTCCCAAACGGAAATCGTTGCCTGCACTGGCTATACTTGCTCTGAGCAAATCGGCGTTATCGTGTACCGCTTTAATTACATTAATGAAAATGGTAAGGAAGATGAGATTACTTTGTGGGGTAGCACCAGGTGAGAGCAAGTTCACACCCGTATTGGTAATCAAGCTCCAGTTATTGTGTTTACCACTTCCGTTGATACCAGCGAATGGTTTCTCGTGAAGCAATACTTTCAATTTGTGTTTGCGGCTCACCTTCTCCATCAAATCCATCAAGAGGGCATTGTGATCTACCGCCAAATTGATTTCTTCAAACATTGGCGCACATTCGTATTGGCCCGGTGCCACTTCATTATGGCGGGTTTTAAGAGGGATACCCAATTTCATGGCTTCATGTTCGAAATCCACCATATAACTATGAATCCTTTCTGGAATAGCTCCGAAATAATGATCCTCTAATTGCTGTCCTTTTGCAGGCGCCGCACCAAATAAGGTTCTGCCGCTTAGCATCAAGTCGGGACGCGCATTGAAGAATGCTTCATCCACCAAAAAATATTCTTGTTCAATACCTAGAGAGCTCCAGGTTTTGGTGATTTTCTTATCGAAATACTGACATACATCTACCGTAGCTTTATCTACTGCATTCAATGCCTTCAATAAAGGTGTTTTATAATCGAGGGCCTCACCAGTGTAAGATACAAAAACGGTAGGAATACATAAGGTATTGCCACTTTCGTATTCCATTACAAAGGCTGGAGATGAAGGATCCCATGCAGTATAACCGCGGGCTTCGAAGGTATTGCGAATTCCTCCACTGGGGAAGGAAGATGCATCGGGCTCTTGTTGTACGAGTGCTTTCCCATTAAACACTTCTATGGCATTGCCATTTGAATCAGGTTCAAAAAAGGCATCATGCTTTTCGGCAGTAGTGCCTGTAAGCGGCTGAAACCAGTGTGTATAGTGCGTTACATTTTTACTCAATGCCCACTGTTTCATTCCTTCAGCAACATCGTTGGCAAGTTTGCGATCAATAGGAGTCGTTTTGTCTACTGCATTACGAATGGCTTGATAAGCCTCCTTTGAACAAAATTTCTTGATGGCGGCATCATTAAAAACGTTGGTAGCATAGTATTCTGTTAGCTTTTCTACTGGAAATGCAATAGGTACAGAACCCCTGCTTTGAATAGTGGAGATGATGGAAGAACGTGACATAGTAAATGGAATATACTTAAGAATTTAACGGAGCACAAAAATATTTTTTATTATGGGAATAATCACCATTTAAAATCAACAAAAATGAAATTGATATGTGGAAAAACCTTGAAACTACTAATATTGCAGGCCTAACACATGATAAAAATCTGCCATATCACCACAAAACATGCGGCTTTTGATACGCGAATCTTTCAAAAAGAATGCAAAGCATTCAAGAGTTACTACGAAGTAATCCTGCTGGCTGCCAATGCACAAGAAGGTTTGATTGATGGAATCAAAGTGCTGGGGTTTAAATATGAATTGAATAATAACCTTCAAAATTTAATTCGGATATTCAAACTAGCCCGTCAGCAGCAGGCTTCTGTTTATCACATACACGACCCCGAACTACTGCCATTGCTATGGATTCTTAAAAAAATGGGAAAGAAGGTGGTGTATGATGTGCATGAAGATTACCGATCGAGTATGCTGGAGCACAACCAGTCTGCGATGTATCGCAATATTTTCAATTATTTCGATAATTGGGCTGCCCACCATGCCGCACTCATCCTGGCCGAGAGCAGTTATATCTCCATTTACCCAGGCAAGGCGAAGAACCTCTGCGTGGTTGAAAATTTCTGCGATATCAATGCCCTGAAACCCTTTTTGGTACAAGATCGTAGCGAGTGCCGCAACATCGTGTATGTGGGTACCATTCATCGCAACCGAGGCGCATTACTAATGGTTGAATTAATTTATTTATTGCAGAAGAAAGGACTACGATTGAGTTTGGATTTGGTGGGCAAGATTACCGATCCAGGACTCTTGGCCACCATTGAAGCCCTGCCCTACTATCAGCAAATCAGGAATCAATTGAACTGGCATGGGCCCTTGCCACAATCGGATAGCTATCGCATCGCGCAAAAAAGCTTTGTGGGTTTATGCATGCTGATGCCTACTCCAAATCATAGTGAAAGTTATCCTACCAAACTATTTGAATACATGGCGGTAGGTTTGCCCATTATTGCCACCAATATTAGTTTATACAAGGCGGTGGTGGAAAGGCGCGAATGTGGAACCTGTGTGCCTTTTGATGAGCCTGCACAATTGGCCGATGCCGTACAGAAAATGTATGAAGACAAAGTTTTACAAGCACAATGCTCAGCGAATGGTCCGGGCGCTGTAGCGATGAACTATAACTGGGAACGAGAAAAAAAAATTCTGATTGACTTTTATCGCAAGCTTTAGGAACTAAGCACTTAAAGTTTGCTCTTTCTGATTGGCTAATAAATACAATACCGCCATACGAATCGCCACCCCATTTTCTACTTGTTGCAAGATGATACTTTGCTTGCTATCGGCCACCTCGCTGGTAATTTCCACGCCTCTATTGATAGGGCCTGGATGCAGGATGGTGATTTCTTTGGAGAGACTTTGAAGCGTTTTCAAATCCAGACCAAACATCAAACTATATTCTCTCAGGCTTGGGAAGAATTTTATATCCTGGCGTTCGAGCTGAATACGAAGCATGTTCGCAACATCGCACCATTCGAGGGCTTTCTTGAGGTTATGTTCTACCTTAATTCCGAGGGTATGATAGTATTTAGGAATCAAGGTGGTTGGGCCACATACCATCACTTCAGCTCCTAATTTTTGAAGGCAGAATACATTGCTGAGTGCCACACGAGAGTGCAGGATATCGCCCACAATCACGATGCGTTTGCCTTTGAGGTCGCCCATTTTTTCGCGAATGGAGAAGGCATCGAGGAGGGCTTGTGTTGGATGTTCGTGGGTACCATCTCCGGCATTGATGATATTGGCATCGATATGACGAGAGAGGAAGATTCCGGCACCGGGCATTGGGTGGCGCATGACCACCATATCTACCTTCATGCTAAGAATATTATTTACGGTATCAATCAGTGTTTCCCCTTTAGAGACGCTACTTCCGGAAGCTGAAAAATTCACCACATCGGCACTCAATCGTTTCTCGGCGAGTTCGAAGGAGAGCTTGGTACGGGTAGAGTTTTCAAAGAAGAGATTGGCAATCGTGAGGTCGCGCAAAGAAGGCACCTTCTTTATTTTACGATTGATAACTTGTTTGAAATTGTCTGCGGTGGTAAAAATTAATTGAATATCGTCGGGGTTGAGATATTTAATTCCGAGTAAGTGTTTTACACTAAGTTGAGACATTGATACTGAATGGTTATTCAGAGGGCGAAGTTAAGATTATAATTGAGAAATGACAATAAATTAACGAAGGGTTTAAAACATTTACTAACAATCTAAAAAATCACAGCCAAAACAAATGATTCAGTTAAAAACACTTCTTGCATTTCTAAAATATGAAATTCGGAAAAGTAAATTTTATCTAAAAACGAATAAAAAAGCAAGTGTTTTTCGGCGCCCAATCACCCCTCCTTTTCTCCCTTAAAATAATTCCTCTAAAATTGCGTTCAAGCATTGATTGCACGCGATTTTTATTCGAAATTAAAAAACAATTCCCATTACTTGTTTACTTCAGTTTTTATTACTTAATTCGCCATACAACATTAAATTCAAAACTGCCTATAGCGTCATTTTTACGTCATAAAATTCGAAACAGAAGAATAAAATTTCAAAACCGCGTTATAGCCGCTAACCTTGCATAACGCAGTAAAATTTTATTTTGAAAAACATTACCGAGACAATGAATTTAGTACGTAGCGCGATTACCTTATTTATTATATTATTTTTTGCATCCTCCCTCAAGGCCGCGAACACTGCGAATATCCATCGCATGAATATCGGCGTGGTGATTGATTCGCCTGATGTGGACTCCAACAAAGTACATCGAACACGCATTCAACTTAAAACGCCTCCCAACGTAAATAATACTACCGAATACGATTCACTCAGCGGTGGATTCGTTAACAGAAACAAAGTAGGAAACACCCCTGTAGGTACACCACGCTTCCTTACCCTCGATGAATACCTCGCCGAAAGCCGTAAGAAAAGTACCGATGATTATTTCCGTAAACGCTCCATGTCGGAAGAGTTTGTAAAAGGTGGTGGCCTCCTCTCCGCCATCAACCTTCCTCCCAACTCACTTACCAGCTGGCTCGGTGGCACCGTCGATCTGCACCCCCAAGGTAGTGCAGAACTTATCTTCGGTGTGAACAGCAATCGAATTAATAATCCGGCGCTGAGTCCGAAGCAACGACACGTAACGCAATTCGACTTCGATCAAAACATACAACTAAACCTTACCGGGAATATTGGCGATAAAATAAAAATCAATGCCATCAACGATACCAAAGCAATTTTTGATTTTGATAATATCTTCAAACTCGACTATACCGGTAAAGAGGATGAGATTGTGAAGCGTGTGGAAATGGGAAATGTAGGATTGCCACTCAATAGTAACCTCATCAATCCTGGTCAATCGCTATTCGGATTGAAACTGGGATTACAATTTGGCCGACTCACCGTTACTACCATCGTTACACAAAACAAAGGAAAATCAACCACCACCGAATTCACGGGCGGTGCACAAACAACCAACTTCGATTTAACTGCAGATAATTATGATGTCAACCGACATTATTTCTTAGGTCAGTTTTTCCGCGAGCACTACGACGAATGGCTCTCACGCATCCCATTGATTAACTCCGCCGTTCAAATTAATCGTGTGGAGGTTTGGATCACTAACAGAAACTCATCTTATTCAGAATCGAGAGACGTATTGGCATTTGCCGACTTAGGTGAGGGCGATCCATACAATCCAGCCAACTTAACAACTCGTAATCATAAGGCGACAGATAACTACAATAACTCTTTATACAATAAGGCTTACAACGATAATGTATTGCGTAATTCAAATAGCGTCATCAATCGTTTGAGTTCTAATTATACCAATTTGGTTTCGGGTGTGGATTATCAATTGCAAACCTACTCGCGCCGATTGACCGAACAAGAATTTACGCTGAGCAGTAAGTTGGGTTATATCTCATTAAACTCTCCATTGAATAGTGGTGAGGTATTGGCTGTTGCTTATGAGTATACCTATAACGGACAAGTTTTTAAAGTGGGTGAATTTAGTACAGAGGTGGTGAATGATTCCAACTCGAACAAAGTGCTCTTCGTGAAATTATTGAAAGGGTATAATGTTCGCCCCGATTTACCAACCTGGAAATTGATGATGAAGAATATTTATTCATTGAATGCTTATTCTGTTCAACAAAAAGATTTCAAGTTAAATATCATCTACAAAGACGAAGCCACAGGAACTGAGTTTAACTTCATCCCTGCAAAAGATGAAGCCAACTTATACCAAGTGCCATTAGTAAAGGTTTTAAATCTCGATAATGTAAACGCCCAGCAGGATAATGTGAGTGATGGTGTATTTGACTTTATTGAAGGAACCACTATCATCTCCGCCAATGGACGAATCATCTTTCCTTGTCTGGAACCCTTTGGCAGTTACTTGAAAAAGAAATTTAGTAATACCGCCATCACCGCACCTACTTATTGTTATCAAACCTTGTACGACTCTACGAAATATGCAGCACAGCAAGATGCACGGCATAATCGTTTTTATATTCGAGGAAGTTATCAAGGAAGTGCGAGCAATGAAATTTCCCTCAATGCATTTAATATTCCTAAAGGCTCGGTAAAAGTGACTGCAGGTGGCGCGCCATTGAGAGAGGGAGTTGACTATACCGTAGATTATCTAATTGGTAAAGTAAAAATTATCAATACCAGCTTATTGCAATCGGGTGCTGTGATTAAAGTGCAAGCCGATAATAATAACTTATTCAATACCCAACAGAAGAGTTTGATTGGAACCCGACTTGACTACAAAGTCAATAAAGATTTTGTTTTAGGCGGTACTTATTTGCATTTGGCCGAACGCCCGCTAACTCAAAATGTATCGGCTGGTGACGAGCCACTTTCCAACTCCATTTATGGGTTGGATGGAATCTTCAAATCAGATTCACGTTTCATTACCAAGATGGTAGACAAACTTCCATTCATTGAAACCAAAGAAATATCAAGTGTAACCCTAGCAGCAGAGTTTGCGAAGATTGTTCCTGGCGTGCCACGCTCTTTAGATAAAACGAAAAAAGGATTCTCATATATCGACGATTTCCAGGGTGCTGAATCGCCTTATGATATGCGAACTCCCAATGCATGGTATACTGCAAGTACCCCACAAGGCAACGCCATCGATTTCCCATCGGGCAATAGCAAAGGACTCGCCAATCGTTATAACGCCGCACGCATGTCGTGGTACTTCGTTGATCAGTTCACCTTCTTCGGAGGCACTCCTCCCAATGGTATTACCAGTGCGGTACTCGACGATCCATACCAACGCTTAATTCTACAAAAAGAAGTTTATCCTGATAAGCAGTTGGCACAAACCACCGCTTCCAATTTACAATCACTCGATATCGTATTCAATCCTAAAACTCGTGCTGCTTATAATTTCAATGTAGATGGAATGAACGCTGATGGAACGTTAAGCAATCCAAAAAGCAATTGGGGCGGTATCATGCGTAAGATTGAAACCAACGACTTTGAAGCTGCTAATATCGATTATATCAGCATTTGGGTGATGGATCCATTCATTAAGAACCCAAGCAATAATGGTGATTTCATTATTCAATTGGGAAATATGAGTGAAGATATTTTGCCTGATGGAAGAAAGAGTTTCGAGCATGGATTACCTAAGTCGGCAACCAAAGAGCATGTGGATACTACGGAGTGGGGAATTGTGTCGAAGTTGAGTCCGATTGTGAATGCTTTCGACAATGATGAAAATGCCCGTTCGTTTCAAGATATTGGTTTGGATGGATTGAATGATGATGAAGAACGTGCTTTCTTCGATACTGCCTATTTGTCGAAGTTGAAAACAAAATTTGGAGCCAACTCACAAGCCTATATTGATGCTTCAAATGACCCATCAGCTGATGACTACAAATATTATTTAGGAGACAATTTAGATAATAGCCAAGCCAGCATTATCGATCGTTATCGCTACATAAATAACGGTGATGGAAACTCTCCTACCAGTGCGCAATCGCAAGCGAAATTCGGTTATCAAAACGCAGCATATACATCAACACCTGATGATGAAGATATTGATCGCGACTTCTTGATGAATACCAGCGAAGACTATTTCCAATATCGTGTTCACCTCGATCCAAGCTCGATGATTCCTGGACAAAATTTCATTACTGATAAGCAATTGCGCAGTGTTGCAATTAGCAGCGGAACACAACAAGTTTATTGGTATCAAATAAAAATTCCGATTCAACAATTTGAAAAGAAATACGGAAGCATCAATGATTTTAAATCGATACGTTTTATTCGACTTATTTTAAAAGGTTTTCAAGACAGTGTAATTTTACGTATGGGTGAATTTCAATTGGTGAGAAGCGAATGGAGAAAATGTACCCAAGCCTTACGCGATCCCCGTCAGGTACTAATTTCGCCCTTAGCAACTACTACCCGTTTCGATGTAACTACCGTAAATATTGAAGAAAACAGCAAGCGTCAGCCAATCAATTATGTAATTCCTCCTGGAATCAATCGTCAGCTCGACCCAAGCAATCCGCAATACGTGCAACAGAATGAGCAATCACTTTCTATGATTACTTGTAACTTAGAAGATGATGATGCACGTGGTGCTTTCCGCAATACCCAATACGATTTTAGAAATTATAAACATATACGCATGTTCACCCATGCTGAGGCATTTCAAGGAGAGATTTTGAAGAATGGAGAGCTCTATGGGTTTATTAGATTAGGAACAGATTATACCAATAACTATTACGAATATAGTTGGCCATTGCAAGTTACCGAACCCGGCCAGAACACTGCTGAACAAATATGGCCCAATGCCAATCATATGGATTTGGTTTTGGACTATTTGGCAGAGATAAAACAAGAACGAGAATTCAATAACGTGTCGCTCACACAGCCTTTCTTCTCATCCTTACATCCAGGATACAAGATTGTAGGGACACCCGATATCAGTAGTGTTAAGGTAATTTGTATCGGCGTGCGCAACCCTGCCGATGATAAACTAAATCATTGTGGAGAAATATGGTTCAATGAACTACGTCTCGAAGAGTTTAACAACCAAGGAGGCTGGGCAGCCGAAGCTCGCGCCGATATTAAGTTAGCCGACTTTGGAAACATGCGAGTCTCCTCACATATTCATACTTATGGTTATGGTTCTTTAGATAAAAAATTAAATGAAAGAAGCAGAGATGATGTGAGAGGATATGCCTTCGTTTCAAATTTCGAGTTGGGTAAATTCTTCCCAATGAAAGCAGGATTTAATATTCCATTGGCCTTATCGTATAGTGAAGATATTATTCGACCTCACTATAATCCATTGAATCCCGATGTGCCTTTAGAGCAAGCATTAAACACCGCCAGAGCCAGCACTAACCCTGAGCTTTACCAGCAGTTGAAGGATGCAGCCAATGATTATACAAGTAGGTATGGATTGAACTTAATTAATATGAGAAAGAACCATGTAGGCTCCAAAAAGCCGATGCCATGGAGTTTGAGCAATTTCACTTTCTCTTATCAGTACAATCGAATTTATAAACACAATCCTACTTCTGCACGTATAGAAAACAAAAGCTGGAGAGGAATGATAACTTATGCTTATAGTTTCCCAACGGTGACCTTACAACCTTTCACTAAAGTAAGCAAATCGAAATGGTTGAAATTAATCACCGATATTAATGTAAATGTATTGCCAACCAGTTTCAATTTCCGAACTGAAACCGATAGAAGATATAATGTACTTCAACTTCGTAATACCGACTTTAGAAATAATAATAACGCTATCGTAGAGATTCTTCCTACTTACGATAAGGATTTCACCATGAATCGCATTTATGATTTACAGTGGGCTTTAACACGTGCGTTAAAGATTACTTATAATGCGAATAATGGTTCGCGTATTCCAGAGCCAAGAGGTGCCATCGAAACGTCACTACAACGCGATACCATTCAGAACAATTTCTTCAAAGGTGGTGAAGTACGTAAGTTCAATCAGAATATCGGATTGAATTATCAATTGCCATTTAATAAATTCCCACTTACTGATTGGATTACATCGAACGCAAACTATAATATTAGTTACGACTGGATGGGCGCGCCATTGGCATTATTGAAAGACACCTTAGGAAATCAAATTCAGAACTCTCGTAATTTCCAGATTCAGTCACAATTCAACTTCACCCAATTGTATAATAAGTGGAAGTTCTTGAAGAAAATCAACGAGCAGAGTGCTGCTGCCAATGCGAAGAGTGGCCGAACAGAAGAAACATCGCCAGATGCTGCGAAGAATGCAAAAAAGAAAACAGATGTAAAGAAAGGTGCTGAACCTAAGAAAGAAGAGAACACTGCCACCTACCCTGTTGCATTAAGAGTGGTTGTAAAGTTCCTCACAGGAATTAAGAATGCCAATTTCAACTATACCGTCAATGATGGAAGTGGCATACCGGGATTCTTACCATCGCCAAATAATTTCGGACAGAATTTCTCAAGTAATGCACCGGGTTGGGATTTCATTTTTGGAAATCAGATTGATACCAATTTCTTGTATACTGCATCCAAGAAGAACTGGATTAGTAATAAATCGGAGATGAACAATCCGTATACCATCAATAAACTCACCAAGCTCGATGGGCGTGTGAGCATGGAGCCGATTTCCGATTTCCGTATCGATTTCTCATTCAATCGTCAGTATTCATTCAATGAGAACGGTATTTTCAAATTTGATACCGTTGATCAATACAATAATTTCCGAGTACAAAATCCATTACAAGGAGGTACGTTCAGCACCAGTTATATGATGATTGGATCGGCATTTAAGAGAGATATTGTCACCAATAGTTCTAATGAATCACCTACGTTCAAAGAATTCGAAAGCAACCGCTATACCATTGCGGAACGTTTGCAAAATGCAGATGGACGTACTGTTGGTGTAGATCCTAAGACTCGATATCCGAATGGCTACAGCCAACAATCTCAAGATGTGGTGATGCTTGCATTCCTAGCTGCCTATACCGGCAAAAATGCCCAGACCTTTTCTTTAGATCGCTTCCCAAAATTACCAATGCCAAATTGGAGAGTAAACTATAATGGTTTATCGAAATTAAAACCAGTGCAAAAATACTTTAGTGGTATCACCATTTCTCATAGCTATTCATGTACTTATAACACGCAGTACTCTTCAAGTTATGTGCATGGCATCGACTCAGCCCATGATTTTATTCCAGATATTATTGTTAGAACCATATCACTTAACGAGAGATTCAGTCCGTTGATTGGTGTGGATATAACCATGAAAAACAGCATGACCATTGGTGCTCGATATAATCAGGATCGTACCTTGGTAATGCAGATAGCTGGCAAGTCGCTTTCAGAAAATTCAAATCGTGAATTCACTTTTAGCTTTGGATATCGTACCAGTCAGATTTATTTACCATTCCGTATTGATGGCAAGCGTGCTTATTTAGAGAACGATATCAATATGAAGGTGGACATCAGCTATCGCGATAATTTAGTGATTGTGCGCAGAATGGATATCTCTCCCGACCAGGCTGCGAGCGGAAGTCGTGTAATTGCCATTCGCCCGAATATCGATTATATGTTGAATCAGAATTTGAATATGCGCTTGTTCTTTGATATGACCTTAACCAAGCCGCATGTATCGAATCAGTTCCCTACCACCATTTCTAAAGGAGGTATTTCATTACGTTATACATTGGATGAAAACTTCTTGAAGAATCAATTACCTAATGGTGGTAAGAAGCCTAAAAAAGGCAGCAAAGGAATGTTCTAAGGAACACCCAACAATTTTTATCTATTCTTTAATCTGTTGCTCAAAGTAACGACACCATATGGTGAGTCCGCATTCGTTGCATTTCGGACTGCGTGCCAAACAAACATATCTACCATGTAAGATAAGCCAGTGGTGGGCTTTTGGAATCAATGCTTTAGGGATGTGTTTATATAATTGTTTCTCTACTTCTAAAGGCGTGGTGGCAGTTTGAGTTACAATTCCTAAGCGTCGCGAAACTCGAAACACATGCGTATCAACGGCCATGGTGGGCTGGTTGTAAATCACAGAGAGAATTACATTGGCTGTTTTGCGGCCTACGCCTGGCAAGGTAATCAGTTGTTCAATAGTTTCGGGCACCTCGTTATTAAACTCATTCACGAGTTTTTGTGCCATGCCAACTAGGTGCTTCGCCTTATTATTGGGGTAACTAATGCTGCGTATATATTCAAATACCTCGGGGATTTCAGCTTCTGCTAAGGATTGCGGATTGGGGAATCGTTTGAATAGTGCCGGTGTGGTAAGGTTCACCCGCTTATCGGTGCATTGTGCCGAAAGAATCACAGCAACCAGCAATTGATATGGGTTATGGTAAACCAGTTCTGTTTCAGCAATTTTGAAATTCTCCT
>CANLPK010000091.1 GCA_947492885.1 Bacteroidota bacterium | reverse complement strand
AGTCCCCCTGTATTGACGTGCCGTAGGTACGTTTGAATAGCATATGTGGAAGAATAGAAATCGTGAAATGAGAGTTCAATTTTGTATTCAAAAAACTTCATTCTATCTGCGCCGCAGTTGGTGTTGTGTGCAAGCCTTTGCGATAGCCTCACCAACGGCCAAATAATTTACATTTTTTCGCTCAGTTGTTGGTGAGCTGCCGCATAAGCCCTCGCACAACACGCAACAACGGCGGCTAAGGGATTTCTTCTTGAAGAAATATGATGGGAAAGGGAATTGATTAAATTGAAATTCTAATTGGTATTCTAATTACCATTGCCCCTGTATTATGTCCCCTTAGGGACATTTGGTGGGTAGCTCGGATGTCCCCCTGTATTGACGTGCCGTAGGTACGTTTGAATGCTAAATGTTGAAGAAGTCGAAATCTTGATATTAGATTACAACCTAAAAATCATCCATTCTGGGTTCGCCTTGGTCGGCTCGGTTTTTCTTACGAACGGGCTGATCGGTATTCCCAAATTTATAGTTGAATGTAACCATCCCAATACGCGTTTCTCTCTTACGATAATTATCAGAGGTATACCCAGGTCCGAAATTATACAATTCAAAATGCCGGGTATTCAATATATCGCTTACGTTAAATGTAATATTAGCTTTCGTGCCCCAAAATTCATATTTGCCCCCTAAATCAATTCCACTCATACCTTGAAATGATCCTTGAGGCAGGCGCATCGGGGCCATATACATACCCGAAATTTGGAAAGAGAAGGTCTTACTCAATCGGCCTGCAATCATGGTGCGTGCATTCCAGTTGAAGGCCGTCGATTGTAAAGTGGCATCTACATTACTACCATTTACTTTATTTTGATACACATTGATATTGGTAGTTACCTGAATGGCCTTCTTAATGGTATTCTTAATAATAATTTCCAACCCCGTATTATCACTCGAACTGAAATTTCGGAAAGTGCCTGTGGCAATGCCAGTAAGGGTATCCAGGGTTCTTAATCGAGTAAGCATATCAACGGTATGACGGTAGTATAAAGTGGTACCAAACGACTGCGCCTTCACCGTTTTATAATAGCTCAGCTCAAACGAGTTAATGCTTTCAGGTTTGAGCAGCGGATTGCCCACCTGGAAATTATAGGCATCTTCATAATTCTTTATTGGCAATAGCTGTCGGGCATCGGGGCGATTTACCCTGCGAGAATAGGAAACCTGAAAATCGTTGGTCTTTTTATAGGTGTATTTTGCCAATGCACTTGGATAAATTCCAGGGTATTGAAAATTAAACAAGGTATTGGTGAGCAACGATTTTCCCGAAATCAATGCCCATTCACCACGCAATCCTGCTTGTACAGTAACACTTTTAATGATACCAGTATATTGTACATAACCGGCATGAATATGCTCTTCGTAATTATAATGTTGCGTGAAGAGCGTATCATTTTCAAAAATGTTTTTTAAAGGATTATAATTCGATGCATCGAAATTATTTTGAATCATACGGTTCACCGTTTTTAATCCCGTTTCAATTTTCTGATTATCACTCAATGGAATGCTATAATCGGCCTGGGCCGTGAATACATTGAAATTGGTATAGGTTTTATTTTGTTGTGTGAGTAATAAAAGCCCGTAGGAATTGGTTACAATATCCTTCTCATAATTGGTATAACCTGCATTGCTATTTCTTATGTTGGTGCTCAACGTAGCTGAGGTAGTAAACTCTCTTTTAAGTTTTAAAATACGTTTGTAATCCAACGCATAATCAACAGAAATATTCTTATCAGTAGAATTCGTTTCTCTATATGTTTTGGCAGCAGTTTCGCTCAGTGCATTCAAAAAAATATAGTCGATAGTTCCCACACCCGTTTCATTGCGGCTGTTCAAGGTAGTACTAAAACCGAGGGTATTGGAATTATTTAGATACCAATCGAACCCCGCCTTAGCAACATGTGAAACCGATTTGTTTAAGTTGTCGCTGATATTATTATTGTAAAAAATGGTATCAATGCCTCCATTACGATATTGATTTCTTCTCTCACTATGCCCTTCGCCAAATCGAGCCTCACTGCGAAAATTATAGTTGGCATATAGGTTGAACTTTTTCACCCTGTAGTTAATTCCCAATCCTGCATTGGATTTATCATGAGTGCCCATACCCAAAGTGATATTGGTATTGAACCCTTGCATCTTATCTTTCTTCGTAATAATATTGATAATGCCTGCCATACCATCAGCATCATATTTAGCGCCTGGGTTGGTAATGATTTCAATCCGATCGATGCTGCCTGCAGGTAATTGCTGTAAGATGGCCGCTCTGCTGCTTCCAGTAATTCCCGAGGGCTTCCCATCAATCAATACGATAACATTGGCATTGCCTCTCAAGCTCACGTTGCCATCTATATCCACTGTTACACCGGGTACATTTTGCAATACTTCGGTGGCAGTTCCTCCGCTATTAATCAAACTTTTGCCAACATCAATAACACGCTTATCAATGGTGTTAAGGAGTGCCTGTTTCTCACCACTTACTTCCACTTCAGATATATTTAAAGAGTAGGCACTTAACCTGATTTCACCGAAAGCAATCTCTGGATTTCTTGGAAGAATCATAAATGTTTTGCCCTTGTGTTTTTTATATCCCACTGTAGTAACAACCAGCATGTATCGTCCCATAGGTAAGTTCTCCATCACAAATTCACCATTCTCATTACTCACCACACCATTTACCACATTGCTATCTATCACACGCAAGAGCACAACAGATGCATAGTCTATGGCCTTTCGGCTCGAAGAATCAATTATTGTTCCAGTGACTTTGCCCACTTTTGGCATTTTATTCAATATCGCAGTATCCATCATCCCCCCCCCATTGTTTTGTGCCCAAATAGATATGACGCACAAATTCAAAACAACTCCTATTAAATTTCTCATTAGGCCGCAAATTTAAGCAATCGTCCTATAATGATTTATGCTTAGTGTGTATTTGGCACATTTTAACAACCCCCAAAAAGGGGTATATTTGTGGCAGAGAATACCCATATGAGAACTCCATTCCTGTTATTTTTTCAATTTATTGTATTGTTTAGCTATGCTCAATACGATTCACTCGTAACACATATCACTATTGGGAAGCGGGAGAATGTGATTTTTTCACGTGCCATTTCTGCAGAGCATCTGGGCAAAATCCGATTGAGTTATGCACCCATTTGGTATAGTACCAATATGCAAAGCAAGTACCGATTGATTGGATTCAAGGGGCAACGGCTTGCACCCTATTTAAAATCGGAGCCTAGTGCAGCCATTTTTTTTAATCAGTATAAGAAACAAAAAAAATGGAGTCGGTTATGTATTCCCATTGCCTACGTATCCTATGGAACCTGGGCGGTGGTGGGTCTGACCGAATTTTATCAGAAGAAGAACAATCCCTTTTTCAGCATTCGTTCCTTCCCGTTTTTAATGGGGTTCTTTTATTTTACCTACCGCGGTGTACAAATCAATGCCAAAGCGGATATCTCTTTGTTAATGTCGGTACGAGCCTTCAACCAGCTGCATTCCAATTAAAAGAAACATATCTCATTGTCGGTTGTTTATTTAAATGATACCTTCGCATTTTAATTCTTTCGTTATGCAAGATATCTTAAAGAAACTAGGCATTGAAGCGGTAAATGAGGCCGCCAGCACCGGTACCAACTGGCTTAAAACTACCAATACAGAAGTTCGTGCAATTCACTCACCAGTGGATGGCAAATTAATAGGCACCGTGAAAATGGGCCATGCCGACGACTATCATCATATCATTCAGGAAGCACAAAAAGCATTTTTAGTATGGCGTAATATGCCCGCTCCCAAGCGTGGTGAAATTATTCGCCAATATGGTGATGTGCTCCGAGAAAATAAGGAAGCGCTTGGAAAATTAGTGAGCTATGAAATGGGCAAACTATTACAGGAAGGAATGGGAGAGGTGCAAGAGATGATTGATATCTGTGATTTTGCGGTGGGCTTATCTCGTCAGTTATATGGATTAACCATGCATAGCGAACGTCCCAACCATCGCATGTATGAGCAATGGCATCCATTAGGTATTGTAGGAATTATTTCTGCATTTAATTTTCCGGTGGCAGTATGGAGCTGGAATGCCATGCTGGCTGCCGTTTGCGGGGATGTATGCATTTGGAAGCCATCCGAAAAAACACCATTGACTGCGATCGCTTGTCAGCATTTATTACAATCTGTTTTAAAACAAAATAATTTGCCAGAAGGAATCTTCAATTTAATTATTGGCGATTACCGTATCGGTGAACTTATGAGTCACGATGATCAGGTGGCCCTCGTTTCGGCGACTGGCAGTGTGCGTATGGGAAAGAAAGTAGGAGCCGCCGTGGGTGCTCGTTTGGGTAAGAGCCTCCTCGAGTTGGGTGGTAATAATGCCATCATCGTAAGCGAACACGCGGATATGGAAATGACTTTCAGAGCGGTGATTTTTGGTGCTGTTGGTACTGCCGGGCAGCGTTGTACTACCACACGCCGATTGATCATTCATGAAAGTAAATATGAAGAATTAAAATCGCGCCTGGTGCGAACCTATCCTAATATTGCTATCGGCAACCCTTTGAACGATGGTATTTTAGTTGGACCATTAATTGATAAAGATGCAGTAAATAATTTCACTCAGGCCATAGCCAAAGCAAAGGAAGAAGGTGGTAATGTTTTGATTGGTGGTGAAGTACTCTCTGGCCCTGGTTATGAAAGTGGATGTTATGTGAAGCCATGTATTATTGAGGCGCAGAATACGTATCAAATTGTGCAGGATGAAACTTTTGCACCCATTTTATATTTGATGAAATATCAAACTATTGAAGAAGCGATAGCCTTACAAAATGGCGTACGTCAGGGTTTGAGCTCCTCTATCTTTACGGGTGCGATGCGCGAAAGCGAATTGTTTTTGAGCACCAATGGCAGCGATTGCGGTATTGCCAATGTAAATATTGGAACCAGTGGTGCCGAAATTGGAGGTGCTTTTGGTGGCGAGAAAGAAACAGGTGGTGGTCGCGAAAGTGGCAGTGATAGCTGGAAAGCTTATATGCGCCGACAAACGAATACCATCAATTATGGAACGACCTTGCCATTGTCACAAGGAATCAGATTTGATGTTTAAGGAATAACTGGAACTGCGTTAGATTTATTTGCCCTTCTTTTTTCCAGGCTTATTGGCTCGCTTCTTAGGCTTGCCATATTTCTCTCTCATAAGTTGCTTATGAGGTACCTTCGAGTTGGTCTTTTTATTCTTGTCTTTCTTCTCATGAAATGCAGGCCCCGCGGTGCTTCTATCGGGTAGCTTCACCTTAATGGTTTTCATTTTCACTACAGGCATTTCCGAAGGCAACAATACCTCTGAAATCTCCACCGAATCAGGTAGTTCAATCATCGGAACTTCATAATGCATCAACGTTTCTATTTTCTCGAATAAAGGTTTTTCTTGTTCGGTGATGAAGGTGATGGCGATACCATCTTTATCGTAACGGCCGGTACGACCAATTCTATGCATATAACTTTCGGCTTCATCGGGAGTATCGAAATTGATTACATGGGTTACCTCATATACATCAATTCCACGTGCAACGATATCGGTAGCAATGAGCCCTTGGAATGCTCCAGCCTTAAATTGATTCACGGCATTGAAGCGATAGTTTTGTGCTTTGTTCGAATGAATCACCCCAAATCGTTCAGGAAAACGTGCATCCATCTTCTCGAAAATAATATCGGCGAGGGCCTTGGAGCCTGTGAATACAAGCACTTTGGTCAACTCTGCATTACTTTCAAAGAGATGAATCAATAAATTAATCTTCGTATTGAAATTTGGAACAAAGTATCCATGTTGTTTGATATTCACCAGCGGCGTACCGGTAGGTGCTGCTTCAACACGGATTGGATTATTAAAATAATCGGCAATGAGGGCTTCCACTTCTTCGGTAATGGTAGCCGAGAAGAGCAGGTTTTGGCGTTTGGGAAGAGCATCAAAAATATGGGTGAGTTGTGGGCGGAATCCCAAACTCAACATCTCATCCACCTCATCAATCACGAGTTTTTTTACTGTCTTTAATTTTAATGTGCCATTGATAACCAGTTCAAGAAGTCGGCCTGGTGTGGCAACGATCACATCGACTCCTGCACTGATGGCGGCAATTTGTGGGTGAATACTAACCCCTCCAATAACACCCGTAACTTTTACATCGATATAGGGGGTAAGCTTCTCTACTTCACTTACCACTTGTGCCACGAGCTCTCGGGTTGGCACCAAAATTAAAATTTGAGGTACCTTATTTTTTTGGAAAGTCCACTGACGAAGGCAAGGCAATAGGTAGGCAAATGTTTTACCAGTACCAGTTTGAGCAATACCCAATACATCCTTGCCCGACATCACCACCGAAAAGGCTTTCTCCTGAATGGGGGTAGGGGTTTTAAATCCCATATCATTCAAGGCATTGAGCAGTGGTTTATTTAAATTAAGATCTTCGAATGTCATAACAGGGGCTTGGAAATAGTCGGCAAAGGTACGCAATATTTAGTGCATGGGTTATTGGGTTGGCACTATTGACTAATTTCATGAGTTTATAAATGACTTTCTGAATTATGTGATTGTTTTAATTTTTTTAAAAATTGATGATGATATTTTATTATAAAATGTCTCATCTGCAACCCCCTATAAAGCAAAGAAGCCAAGCTTTCCGGCTTGGCTTCCAGGTATCCCACCTGCGGATAATGAAACCGGAGTTGTAACGGTTTCATATTGTTTGGAATTCAAAATGATGAATTCCTATATTTTAATTTTGGCTTTATCTATGAATAATACTAAACCTTCCTGTCTGTTCTTTATAACCATTTTCTACCTTGAAATAGTAAATGCCTTCATTGAGTTTTGAGGTATTCAAAATAATTTTACTGCCCTCAATCACATACGGTACAAGTATTTCCTGACCCAAGGCATCACTAATACTAATCGCTGGTTTCACCATCTTGTTCAATTCCAAAATCACTTCTTTGCTTGCTGGATTTGGGTACACATTGATTTCTTTATTCACTCCAAAATATACCTTGTTCAAGGATGAGTAAGTGTATGATCCATCAAAATCGGTTTGCTTCAAGCGGTAATACGAGAGGCCTGTATACGGTTTGGGGTCGATGGTTTTATAAGAGTTCATACCATAACTTGTGCCCGCTGCTTTAATATTCTCAATCGATTCCCAATGCTTCCCATCCAGCGATCGTTCAATCGTGAAATAATCATTATTGGCTTCCCAGGCTGTGATCCAATCCAAGTCAACCACCTCATGATCTTCCATGGCCTTGAATGAAATGAGTGAAATATTTAATGGCACACCGGTGATGGTGAAATTGCCTGTGCTCTTGCAGTTATTGGAATCGCGCACCCATACATGATACGTGCCTGCAAGTAAACAAGTAAATCGGTTGCTGGTTTGATATGTGATACTATCAATACTATAAAAGAAAGGTGGATTGCCACTGGTAACAGTCACTACCAAGGAGGCGCGGCCTGGCAGGCAACCGGTAGTGTCTTCACCAACAGTGAATGTAGGTGCTGCCTGATTTGTGAGTATCGCCGTATCAAATCCCAAACAATTATTCGAATCTTTTACACGGATATAATAAGTGCCAGCTCCCAGGCCATAATACAAAAAGCTTTGCTGGAATGCGCCACCATTCAATGAAAACTGGTAAGGCATGGTGCCTCCACTTGCAGTAATGATGAGGTAGCCATTATTATTGCTGCAGGTTGGGTGAAATTTTGCAGTGCTCACTTGTGGGCCAGCAACTGCCGTTACAGTAATATTTGTTTTTGCCAAACAACCATTGCTATCGCGTAAGGTTACGGTATAGGTTCCGGGTGCTAATCCACTAAATACATTGCTGCTTTGAAATGTGGTATCGTCAATTGAATATTCAAAGGGTAAGGTACCCAGACTTCCAGTGGCGGTGATGGTTCCATTTACACTTCCACATTTTTCTGGTG
Source organism: Bacteroidota bacterium (assembly GCA_947492885.1). Classification (GTDB taxonomy): domain Bacteria; phylum Bacteroidota; class Bacteroidia; order UKL13-3; family UKL13-3; genus CAINMV01. The sequence goes on along the minus strand of CANLPK010000091.1, from coordinate 4,003 downwards.
TATGTGTTGCACTCACTGTGGGTGGAGTAATATCTGATAAGGTGATGGTGGTGCTATTGGTACATCCTGTTGAATCTTTCACATACACGGCATATTGCCCTGCAGATAACCCATTAAATTGATTGCTGGTTTGGTAGTTGGTTCCATCGAGGCTATACGTCTTGGTACCACTGCCTCCTGTGGCATTGGCGGTGATGGTTCCATTATGTGTGGCGCACGTGGCATCGGTTTTGGAGAGCGATACACCCGGGCCATTGGAATTACTTATTTTTACTACGATGGTATTATTACATAAATTAAAATCGTCGCGAACGGTGATGGTATAAAAACCTGCCGACAAGCCAGTGAAGAGATTACTGGTTTGAAAACTTCCTCCATTCAAACTGTAACGATATGGAGCAGTACCACCAAATCCTGTTAAGGTAATTTTACCTGTGCTGCCTCCGCATACCGTGGCGCTATCAATAGCCGATACCTGAGGGCCTGCGATATTCCCAACGGTAACAGTGCAAGTATTGATACATCCATTATCATCCATTACATATACAGTATAGGTGCCTGGAGGAACATCATTAAAGGTGGTGCTACCTTGATAATTTACTCCATCAATACTATAGCGTTTTGGATTTTTACCTCCGCTTCCATTGGCATCAATCTTTCCATTCGCGTCTCCACATTCGGCCGAGTCGGCAACAGCGGTAACTGTAGGGCCCGTTCCTGTGCCTGTATTCGATACCGTTACCGAAACAGTAGTAGTACATAAATTGGCGTCTTTCACGGTGATGGTATAGCTTCCAGAAGCAAGCCCAGTGAAGATATTGCTGCTTTGAAACAGGACTCCATTTTTAGAATATAAGAATGGGGCGGTGCCTGCAGTAGTAGTTACTGTGATGCTGCCAGTTGAGTTATTACATGTTGCAGAGGTAGGTGTGGCAGTGGCCGACGGTGCAGGATTTGAACTAACACGAATGCTAATACTTGCAATACATCCCAAGGTGTCTTTTACGGTGGCGGTATATAACCCGGCTGCCACCGACGTAAATGTACCGCTACTTTGATAGGTAGCACCATTGATTGAATAACGTAATGGGGCAGTGCCTCCAGTTCCGGTGAGTATAATTTGTCCTGTAGATCCAGTGCAATTGGTAGCCACAGAAGTTCCTAGAATTCTCAATCCTGTTGGGTTGTCAATATAAACAGGATACACAGTATTGGTACATCCTACCGAATCGCGTATGGTTAAAGTATAGGTTCCGGTGCTTAAACCAGTAAAGAGTGTACCCGATTGAAACGTGGTTCCATTGATTGAATATTGATACGGTGGTGTACCTCCGGTTCCTACCGCACGAATGGTTCCAGTGCTTCCATTGCAAGTGGTGCTGGTGGTTGTATCTGTTATTTGTGGAAGGGTTTGCACAATGATGGCACTCGAAGTACTCACACATCCATTGGCATCACGCACCATGATGGAATAGCTTCCAACGGTGAGACCTGAGAAGGTATTGCTCGATTGAAAACTCGTTCCAGCATTATTACTGTATTGAAAAGGTGAAGTACCTCCAGTGGCAGTGATAACAATACTTCCAGATGATCCAGTGCATGAAGTAGGATTGGCTGTAATTGCGATACTTGGACCTGATGAATTTAAAATAGTATCCAATATTGTTGTTACACAATTATTTGAGTCTTTGATATTGATGGTATAATAACCAGGAGCCAAGCCTGTGAAATCGTTGCTTAGCTGGTATCCCGACGAATTAATAGAATATTGATAAGGAGCCACACCACCTGTTGCATTGATGGTGATGATACCATTATTGTTTCCGCAAGATGCGTTTTGTGTGGTGCTACTTACAGTCGCATTTCCAATATTATCGATGGTGATGCTTGTCCAGTTCATACATCCTGTATTGTCTTTAATGGTTACTAAATAAGTGCCACCAGCAAGCGTATCGAATACATTATTGGTGCGGTAAGTTCCATTATTGAGTGAATACGAATAAGGTGATGTGCCACCACTACCGGTAATGGTAATGCTTCCAGAGGATGCACCACAATAGGCATTGGTTTTTGATAACGATAATGTAGGGCCATTGCTATTTGATAAATTCACAGTAGTGGAAGTACTGCAACCAATACTATCTTTTACGGTGATGGTATAAATTCCGGCTGGCAAACTGGTAAAGCTGCCACTACTTTGAAAGCTGATTCCATCCTTACTGTAAGTGAGTGCTCCTGCGCCTCCTGTAGCCGATGCAGTGATGCTTCCATTACTATTTCCGCAAGTGGCATTGGTTTGTGAAATAGATAGGGTAGGGCCTGTGATTACAAAATTTTGAACGGTCTCGGATCCACTGCAAGCTTGATTTACAAAGGCATGCAGGGTATAAGTGGTATTGGGTAATAGGTTGGTGAATACACCTGTATTATTGCTCGATACTTGTGCTGTTCCAATGTATAAGATATAGGTAACAATGGCAGTGCTTGGTGGGGCCGGACTCAAGGTAGCTGTTGCAGTTTGATTTGAACAACTTGAATTCACCGATAAAGTATACACATTGGTACTGCAACCATAACTGCTGATATTGAAGGATGCTACGAATCCGTCACCACTGGCATATAAAGTACGGCGTGCTTCAGAGAGTGCTAAATCGTAAACCGAGCTGGTGGTATAACCTGTAACAGTAATATCGGCTGGTGCATCGCTAAATACACTTCCATTAAATGAATAAACTTTAATAACGCCATTGGTGGAGCCTACAAAAATATTATTACACTCATCGGCGATGATGCCACCTTGCATGAGTGCGGTATTGGCAGCAATGGTAAGTGGCGTGCCTACCGCAGCGCCTGTGCTTTTGTTAAATGCTTTGAGGTTTTTACCATCCCAGTAAAAAAAGTAGGATGAATTTACAGCAAGTACATTACTTGAATTATCAATTTGTCCGGCTACTAAATATGGACGATTGGCAATTTCTTGAATGACGGTATAACCAGATGAGATTGACCAGGCTACCGAAGCGCCACTATATGGTGATGTGTTTTTGTAAATTTTATTAGATAAAGAAGGTGTCCCAAACAAGGATCCGTAAATGGTATACATATCATTGGTCACTGGGTCGATGATGATATCTGAAATATCTTGAGCCCAGCCCGAACCTCCTGCATATGCGATACCTGTGAGATTCACTGCCGTCAAGGTGGTGGCAGGTGGTGTAATCACACCTAAATTGATATTGGAGTTGGTACCTCCACCAGCAACTACGAGTTGTGGTGCCCCACTATTACAGCTCCATAATATTTTCCAGTCTTCCAAAAAACTTGGATTCGCCGTGGTGATATAGCTATCGTAAGCACCTGAGGTATTCAATCGTATGATGCGGAATCCACCACCCGGTGCGAAGCCTTGTCCGAGGTAGGTATCACCTGTAGTTTTATCTACCACCCATCCTCCGTAATAAGAGCCAAACGACCACGATGGAACGGTGAGTGTGCCGCTGAATGTCCATTTTAGGGTTCCACTCGAATCGAATTTTGCGAGTTTGTACACCGAGCCATCACCACCACCCGTAACGTATACATTGCCTGCATAATCGAAATCTACATCTTTGGCTTTGCCCGCATTACCACCAGTGAGGTTACTAGTTGCACTGATGAATGGATCGATAACAAAAGCTTGTGTTGAATCGATTCCACGAGGAAATTCAAATTGTAGAATATTATCATTTAAAACATATTTCGATTTGATGATTTTATTTGTTGGGGTGAAGTTATCATTGCTTGCATAATAGCTAATGGGTGCCGATTCATGAATTCCATTGATATCCGATTTGATGATGAGGTCGCCATAGATGTTAGTATAAAGATGTTTAATATCTCCACCGAACTGAAATTGCAATTTGCTTAAGTCGGCACCAGGATGCACTTCTAACTGATAACGAAATCCTATATTCTCATTCTTATCGAAGAAAAGCACGAGGTCGATGCCTTCATATAAATTTTT